>NZ_JBMDKJ010000040.1:0-44606 GCF_057809655.1 Niveispirillum sp. FG148 | reverse complement strand
GATTTGAACCAACGGCCTACCGCTTACGAAGCGGTTGCTCTACCGCTGAGCTATCGGGGCGCCGCACGGTGAAGTGGGCGTGCTTCTAGCAAAGGCCCCCCCGCTTGGCAACATGGAATTTTCGCCGGGGGGCCGTTTGTTATCGCTGGGGCCCGTGTGCCTGCGGCCATGCCTATCATTCCGCTGCCGAACAAACGCGGTCCGGTTCTGCGGGATGCGGGTTTTCGAGGGGGATGATGGAAGAGTGGGTGGTGCCGCTGGTGCTGCTGGCGGCGGTGATGCATGCGGGCTGGAACAGCCTGCTGAAGGGCGGGGGCGACCGGCTGGTGGGGATCACCATGCTGAATGTCTGGTGCGCCGTCGCGGGGGCGGCCCTGCTGCCCCTCACGGGCGGCCTGTCGGCAGAGGCCTGGCCCTATCTGGCGCTCTCCCTGGCCTTCCATCTGGGCTATCAGGTGTTTCTGGTGCGCTCCTACCGCGTGGGCGATCTGTCACAGGTCTATCCTGTGGCACGCGGGGTGGCGCCGCCCATGGTGGCGCTGATCGGGCTGGTGCTGGGTGCCGATCCGCTGCACCCGGCGGAGACGGTGGCCATCCTGCTGATTGCCGGCGGCATCGCGGCATTGGCCCTGCGCGGCGGGCTGGGCCTGCGCGCCGACCCGCGGCCCGTGCTGATGGCGCTGGTCACGGGCATGTTCATCGCGGCCTATACCAGTGTGGATGGGTTGGGCGCGCGGGTCAGCGGGGACAGCCTGGCCTATACGGTCTGGCTGTTCATCCTGAACGCCCCGCCCATGGTGGCGCTGGCCTGGGCCCGGCGCGGCGGGGCGGGGCTGTGGCAGGCGGTGCGCGCGGGCTGGCGCCGGGATCTGGTGGGCGGGGTCATGGCGCTCGCCGGCTATGCCACGGCCATCTGGGCCATGACGCACGCACCCATCGCCCTGGTGGCGGCCCTGCGCGAAACCAGCGTGATCTTCGCCCTGCTGATCGCGCGGCTGTGGCTGAAGGAGCCGGTGGGGCGCTGGCGGGCCGGATCGGCCTTGCTTGTCGTGGCCGGCATCGCCACCCTGCGTCTGGCCTGAAACGCCGAGGAACCTGTCCCATGCTCACCTGTGCCTGTCTGCTGCGCGGCATCAATGTCGGCGGCAACAAGATCGTGAAGATGGCCGCCTGGAAGCAGTTGTACGAGGAGATGGGCTATGGCCGCGTGCGCACCCTGCTGCAAAGCGGCAACCTGGTTTTCGACTGGGATGGCGCAGGAACGCGCGCCGACCTGCTGGCGCGGCTGGAAAGGGCCTTTACGGACCGGTTTGGCTTCCAGGCCGACCACATGCTGCGCGACGGGGCGGAACTGGCCGCCGCCATCCGCGACAACCCCTTTCCCGACGCTGCGGAAAGCGCGCCCAATCACCTGCTGGTCTTTTTCCTGTCCGGTGTCCCGGATGCGGCAGGCGTGGCGAAGCTGGAGGCGCTGAAGGGTGGCGCCGACCGTCTGCATTTGTCGGGCGACACGCTCTACATGCATTTCCAGGACGGGGTGGGAAAGGCGGTGCTGGACCCGGTGAAGGTGTTGCGCGCGGCCGGCGTCACCGGCACCTCGCGCAATTGGACAACACTGGGCAAGCTGGCGGCCCTGGTGGCGGCATAGGGTCGGACTGTCAGGCCAGGGTCAGGTCGATCGCGCCGGCCATTATCCTGCCGGTATAGACCGGGTCAAGCAGCAGGCCTTCCAGCAGGATGTTGCCGGAATGGTCATACTCCGCGCCCGTGTCCGGCATCCAATGACAAATATAATGGTCGGGCGGCGGCCGATCGGCGGCACCCGAACCCATGCCAAATTTTTATGGAATGATGCGAATTACCCATCATGTTGTATGCGTTCGACCATAGCCGATAGCCTCCGCGACAACGGATGACAGCGGGTTCAACTGTCGCCGGCCAAGAATGGAAGGGGGTGGCTTATGCGTGTCAATCGTGGGATTTCCGTGGCGTCGGTCACGGCGGCGCTGCTGCTGACCGGGGTGGCGCCGGTCGCCTTGGCGCAGAATGGTGGCTTGTCGGATGCGGGCCAGCTTGAAGAGATCGTGGTCACCGGCTCGCGCATTGCCCGGCGGGACGCCACGGCTGTGGGTCCCATCACGACGATGACGGCAGAGGACATGGTCTATGCCGCCCCGACCTCCGTCGGTGATCTGCTGCAAAGCCTGCCCAGCGTCGGTGTCTCGCTGAATTCCAATGGCACCCAGGGCACGTCGTTCGGGGTCAGTTCCATCAATCTGCGCTACCTGGGCAGTGCCGAAGGCAGCGGCAACCGCACGCTGGTGCTGGTGGACGGGCACCGCTGGGTCAATGCCGTCGGTGGGCGCGGCTTCCGTGACTTCGTCGACCTGAACACCATTCCGCTGGGCATCGTCGACCGGATCGAGGTGTTGAAGGACGGGGCGTCCGCCATCTATGGCGCGGACGCCATCGCCGGGGTGGTGAATATCCACACCAAGACTAAGCTGGAAGGGGTGGAGGCGAATGTCCGCGGCGGCATTACCGACCGCGGCGACAGCGAGAATGTCAGCGCCTATGTCAATGTTGGGCACGGGTTTGACCGGGGCACTGTGCTGCTGTCGGCCAGCTACACCAAGTCCGAGCCGATCCTGACCAGCGACCGCAAGATCACGCGTCGTGCCTTCACGCCGCTGACGGCGGCACCGACCAGCCCGCGGGGCCTGTTCGTGCTGCCGGGTCTGGCCAACAATGCCTATTTCGGTACGCCGGCCGGCTTCGCCAACAATGCGGCCAACGCCATTACCCTGGTCCCCGGAACGACCAGCATTGGCAGCGGTGCCGCGGCGGATGCCAGCTTCCGCGTCGCCACCCTGGCCGCCGACGATTACAACCCCATGACCCAGGGCCTCTATGCCACCGGCCCGGCGGAGCGGGCGGGTCTGTTCGGGCGGCTGACCTATGACCTGACCGACAATGTCACGGCGCGGGTGGAGGCGCTGTACAACAAGCGCAAGTCCAGCCAGCGTTTCGCGCCGTTCCCGCTGGATGTCCGCGGGTCCAACGGCTTCAGCATCTCCCGCGATCAAGCCCACAATCCTTTCGGCACGGCCAATGGAGTGCCGCTGGCCAACGCCCTGGCCTTTTCCGGTTCCAGCTTCCGTATCCAGCGGGTGCCGGTGGAGGTGGGCAACCGCGACAATCTTCAGGATGTGGACACCTACCGGGTGGCCGGCGGTCTGGAAGGCACCTTCGATCTGGCGGGTGAATGGCGCTGGGACGCCTTTGCCTCCTATGCCAGGAACAAGGCCAGTTTCGACGCCGAGAACCAGATCAACCTGGAAAATGTCTATCGCGCCCTGGCTTCGCCTGCCATCTGCGCGGCCGCCGCTGGTTGCGTACCGCTGAACATTTTCGGCACCATCACGCCGCAGATGGCCGACTATATCCGCTACAACGCCCATGATGAGAACGGGGCCAGCCAGTACGATCTGGCCGTCAACGTGTCGCGGGAGCTATGGGAACTGCCGGCGGGTCCGCTGGGATTTGCCGCCGGTTACGAATACCGCAAGGAAAAGGCCTATGATCTGCCTGACGCCTTCGCGGCCAGCCTGTCGACGGTGCTGCCCCTGGTGTCGGGCGCCCGGCAGTCGCCGACCACGGCCCAGTCGCGTGACGCCACGCGCGGCGCCTATGACCTGCACGAGGTCTATGCGGAGGTGAATGTGCCCCTGCTGGCCGATCTGCCGGGGGTGCATCGCCTGGATGTGGATGCGGCCATGCGCTATTCCGACTATTCCACCGTGGGCGGCAAGGCCACGACGAAGTTCGGCCTGTCCTATCGCCCTGTGGAGGATCTGCTGGTCCGGTCCACCTATTCCCAGGGCTTCCGGGCACCCTCCATCCTGGAACTGTATCAGGGGCAGCGCCAGACGAACTTCCAGGGTGTTGATCCCTGCAATGGCGGCGGCAGCGGCAAGCCCGGCTGCACGGGCGTGCCCACGGGCTATAATCAAAGCCAGTATAGTGGCGGTCTGATTGCGGGCGTCACGTCCGGCAATGCCAATCTGTCGCCCGAAACGGCCGACACCTACAGCGCCGGCATGGCCCTGACCCCGTCGGTGCTGCCGGGCCTGACGCTGACGGCCGATTGGTTCGAGATCAAGGTCAAAGACGCCATCGCCACCCAGACGGCGACGCAGATTCTGACGGCCTGTGCCAATACCGGCGCCTTCTGCGATCTGATCACCCGCGCTGCCACGGGGGAGATCACGCGCCTGACACAGGCCGTGGTGAACTTGTCGCGGATTGAGGTGGAAGGCATCGATGCCACCGCCCGCTACACCTTCGCCATCGGCGTCGGTGATGTCGAGCTGGGTCTGGACGTATCCTATCTGGAGAAGTACCGCACCTTCGTGCCGCAGCCCGACGGCAGCATCAGTGTCGATGACCGCGCGGGCAAGGCCGACCAGCCGCGTTCCACCTTCCCGCGCTGGAAGGGGCAGGCCTCGGCCCGCTACAAGGCGGACAGCATCGATCTGGGCTGGAAGGCCCGCTATATCGGGTCGTCCAGCGACATCGCCAACAATGCCGTCAATGGCGGCCGGACCAAGAGCATCGTCTATCAGGACCTGCAGGTGGGTTACACGCTGCCCGACAGCGAGACGCGGGTGGCGCTGGGCGTCGATAATGTCCTGGACCGGCAGCCGCCGGCATCCGCGGCGAACAATCCCATCAATTTCGACATGTACACGTATGACATCCGGGGCCGCTATTTCTACGCCACCCTGTCGACGAAGTTCTGAGAAGCTGAAGGCGCCGACATCGTCCGGGCCGGCGCCGTCCTTCCCGCAAAGGTCCTGTCATGACATCCACGCACGCGCATGATCGTCCCGGCTGGCTGGACCGGGTGGAACGCTGGGGCAATGCCCTGCCGGACCCGGTCTTCATTTTCCTGGCCTTCATCCTGCTGGCGGTTGTGCTGTCGGTCATCGCGGCCGGCGTCGGCTGGAGCGCCGTCAACCCCGTCAGCGGCAAGCCGCTGCAGGTGGAAAGCCTGCTGACGGAGGCGAACCTGCGCCGGCTGCTGGTCGGCATGCAGACAACGTTTACCGGCTTTCCGCCGCTGGGTCTGGTGCTGGTGGTCATGCTGGGGGCTGCCGTGGCGGAGGGGTCGGGTCTGTTCACGGCGCTTCTGTCCGGTCCGATCGGCAAGGTTCCGCGCTGGGGCCTGACCCCGTCCGTCTTCATCATCGGGCTGTTGTCGCATCACGCATCGGACGCCGCCTATGTCGTGTTCATCCCGCTTGCGGCCCTGGTCTATGCCGAGGCGGGCCGACATCCCATGGCCGGTATTGCCACAGCCTTCGCCGCCATATCCGGCGGGTTCGCCGGCAATGTCGTGCCGGGGCAGGTGGATGTGCTGCTGCTGGGCATCACGGAACCGGCGGCGCGTCTGATCGATCCGCATTTCACCATGAACCCGCTGGGCAACTGGTGGTTCAGCATCGGCATCTGTCTGGCCTTCACGCCTGTGGCCTGGTTCATCACTGATCGGGTGGTGGAACCGCGCCTGGGCACCTGGCGTCCCGATGCCGAAGCGGCCGCCCTGGTCGTGCCGCGGCACGGGCTGAACGCGGCGCAGCGGCGCGGCCTGCGTCATGCCGGGCTGGCGGCGCTGGCCGTGGTCGCCCTTTATGCCGCCTTCGCCCTGTGGCCGGATTTCACGCCCCTGCTGGATCGCACTGCCGACGGGCCGCAGCGCACCACGCCCTTCTACAAGGCGTTGATCGGCGGCTTCATGCTGCTGTTCCTGGCCACGGGCTGGGCCTATGGCCGGGCCGTGGGGACCGTGAAGTCCCACCGCGATATCGTGGCCATGATGGGCCAGGGCATGCGCACCATGGCCCCCTATCTGGTCATCGTCTTCTTCGCCGCCCATTTCGTGGCGCTGTTCAACTGGTCCAACCTGGGCCCGGTCATCGCCATCAAGGGGGCGGAGGCGCTGCGTACGCTGGATATTCCGCGGCCGCTGCTGCTGGTGGCGCTGCTGTTGATGTCGTCGGGCTTCGACCTGTTCATCGGCTCTGCCTCCGCCAAGTGGAGCGCCATGGCCCCCGTGGTCGTGCCCATGTTGATGCTGCTGGGCATTTCACCGGAAATGACCACGGCTGCCTATCGCATGGGTGACAGTGTCACCAATATCCTGACGCCGCTGATGTCCAATTTCCCGCTGGTGCTGGTCATCTGCCAGCGCTGGAACCGCGGGGCGGGTGTCGGTTCCGTCCTGGCCCTGATGCTACCCTATGGGCTGGCGTTCCTGACGGCCGGCTGTCTGCTGGTCATGGGCTGGGTCGCATTCGAACTGCCGGTCGGGCCGGGGGCGGCCGTGGTCTATCAGGTGCCGGGTGCCGCGCCATGACGGGATCCAGCGACATGGTGGTGCTGTGCGACATCATGGTGCCGATGCGCGATGGCGTGCGTCTGGCAACCGACATCTACCTGCCGGGCACAGGGACGGGGCCCTGGCCTTTGCTGCTGGAACGCACGCCTTACAACAAGCGCGGCACCAACCATGCCGACCGCACCCTGGCCGATCCAATGCCATGCTCCAAGCCGGAGATGGCGGCAGCCTTTGTGGCCGCGGGCTATGCCTATGTCCTGCAGGATTGCCGGGGGCGTTTTGGATCGGAGGGCAGGTTCACCAAATATGTGAACGAGGCCGATGACGGCATCGACACGCTGGACTGGCTGCGGCGCCAACCCTGGAGTGACGGGCGCATCGGGACGCTGGGCCTGTCCTACTGCGCGCATGCGCAGGCAGCGATGGCCAGCCTGGGCGCGCCCGGCGTCGGGGCCATGGTCATGGATTCCGGTGGATTTTCCAGCGCTTATCACAGCGGTATCCGTCAGGGCGGGGCGTTCGAACTGAAGCAGCTGACCTGGGCCTTCAAACATGCCCGCCTGTCGCCGCTGACCGCGGCCGACCCTGTCCGTCGCGAGGGCCTGGCGACGCAGGATCTGCGGGCCTGGATGGCCGTCAATCCCTGGCGGCTGGGCCATTCCCCCCTGACCGCCGCGCCGGAATATGAGGAATATGTCGTCAGCCAATGGGCCTATGAATGTTTCAACGCGGGCTGGCAGCGGCCGGGTCTCTATGCACGCGGCCATTATCAGGCCTTTCCGGATGTGCCGACGCTGCTGATCAGCAGCTGGTATGATCCCTATGCCCTGGCCATGCCGGAAAATTTTCAGGGTCTGACGGGACCGGGTCGGCAGGCGCCGGTGCGGCTGATCATGGGGCCCTGGACCCACGGGCAGCGATCCGTCAGCCATGCGGGAGAGGTGGATTTCGGCCCGGCCGCCCCGCTGGACGGCAATCTGGCGACCGACTACACGACCCTGCGCATGGCCTTCTTCGACCATCATCTGCGGCACATGCCGGATGCGGGCGACCCGCTGCCGCATCCGGTCAGCCTGTTTATCATGGGGGGTGGGCCCGGCGGTCAGGACGGAGCCGGGCGGCTGTGCCATGGGGGGCAGTGGCGGCATTTCAGCCATTGGCCCCCGCGGGAGGTGATACCCACCCCATTCCACCTGTCACCGGACCAGGCCCTGACACCGGACCCGGTCCCGGCGGGGGTGCTGTCCTGGCAGCACGATCCGCGGCAGCCGGTGCCCAGCATCGGCGGGGCCGTAGCCAGCGGCGGCGACATCATTCCTGCCGGTGCCTTCGACCAGCGGGAACGCGATGGCTGGATGGCCTGTCCCCGGCCCGGCCGGGCGCTGGCTGACCGGCCGGACGTGCTGTCATTCCGCAGCGCACCACTGGAACGGCCGGTTACGCTGGCCGGCCCCGTGCGGGCCCGCATCCACCTGTCCTCCAGCGCAGTCGACACCGACATCGTCGTGAAACTGGTGGATGAATATCCGCCCGGCCCCGATGGCAGTGCCGGCTTTGCCCTGAACCTGTGTCATGGCATCATCCGCGCGCGGTTCCGCGACGGGTTTGAACGGCCGCAGCCGATGCAGCCGGGACAGGTTTATGCCTTCGATATCGAGATGTTTCCCACCGCCAACCGCTTCATGCCGGGCCACCGTCTCCGCCTGGATGTGGCCAGCAGCCATTTCCCGCATTTCGACGTCAATCCCGGGACCGGCACCCCGGCCGGACAGGATCCCGGCATCCCCGTCATTGCGGAAAACCGCCTGCATATGGGGCCGTCGCACCCGTCGCACATCCTGCTGCCCATCCTGCCGGACGATGCCTGACGGAAGGGGGTGGGCATGAGCGGCGGGGCCGATTTCGGGCTGAAGGCCCTGCGTGCCTTCCATCTGATCGTCAAGACCGGCTCCGTCACGGCGTCGGCGGCGCAGATGGGTCTGACCCAGCCCGCCGTCAGCCGCCTGCTGGCGCAGTTCGAGGCGACGATCGGCTTCGAGCTGTTCTACCGCGACAAGGGCCGGCTGGTGCCCACGCCCGACGGGCTGCTGTTGTTTGAAGAGGTGGACCTGGCACTGGGCAATGTGGAGCGGGTGCGCGCCCTGGTCCGCGACATTGCCGATTTCCGCGTGGGGCAGTTGCGTCTGGTCGCCCCGCCCAGCTTCGCCGAAGGCGTGCTGCCCGACATCATCGACCGTTTCCTGACCCGCTTTCCCAAGGTCCATCTGACCATCGACAGCCGCAGCGTGGAAACGGCCAAGACCCTGGTCGCCACCCGCGCCGTTGATGGCGGCTTCATCAAGCTGCCGCTGGATCGGCCTGATCTGACGTCCGTGCCGGTGATCAGCAGCGGCACCGTCTGTGTCCTGCCGGCGGCCCATCCGCTGGCCGACCGCCCCTGGCTGGACCCGGTGGCACTGCGGGGGGTGCCGCTGGTCCTGCTGGGCCTGGGCCGGCTGTCCCGCGCCCATATCGACGCCGCCTTTGCCAAGGCGGGCGTGCGGCCGGAAGTCAGGGTGGAAACACACACGATCGGGTCGGCCTGCGCCCTGTCGGCGCGTGGCATCGGCATTTCCATCGTCAATGAGATGCTGGCCCGCTCCTATCTCTCCGACGGGCTGGTGCTGCGCCCCTTCCGGCCGGATCTGCGACATGATTACGCCTTCGTGACCTCCTCCATGGTCACGCCGTCCCGGCTGGCGCTGGAGTTCCTGCAGGAGACGCGGCGCCATTTCGGCATCGGCGGATAGGTCAGGCCTTGTCCTTCCCCCACTTTTCCCGCCAGTCCGGATCATAGGCGGGCCGGTCCATCTGGAAGGCGTCGCTGTTGCGCACATACCAGCCGCTGCCATGGGTGCGGCCGATCAGCTTCATGGCCGGATTGTCCAGATAGGCCTGGGCGGCGTCGATGACGAATTCGTCCTTCACATGGGCCATCAGGATTTCGCCCAGGACCACCGTCTGACGCGGGCCGATATCCAGGGCGGCGACCTTGCGGCATTCGAAACTGACCGGGGCTGTGGCGATCAGGGGCGGCTTGACGATGCTGGCGGGCGCCGTCGCGATCCCCGCATAGTCGATCTCGTCCACCTCCGGCGGGGCGTCAACGCTGCATAGGCTCATGCGCTCGGCATCGGCCTCGCACACTAGGTTCACGACGAATTCGCCCGTGGCCATGATGTTGGTGGCGGTGTCCTTCATCCCGCCATGGCGGGGATGTTTCATCAACCCCAGCACGATCAGCGGCGGATCGTCGCCCACGGCGTTGAAGAAGCTGTAGGGGGCGGCATTGCGCACCCCGTCAGTGGACAGCGTCGTCACCCAGGCAATGGGTCGAGGCGTGATGGTGGAATTGATGATCTTGTATCGCGCCTGCAGGGGCAGGGCGCGCATGTCGAACTGCATCTGTTGCTTTCCCTTAAACCCGCTGCCGGGCACCGTTGGTCGGATGGTGCGACGGTTGGTACGATCCGCGGCCATTGGCAAGGGGAAAGCGGCGGGGCATGCTGCTGCGTCCTTTTCCTGATCCGCCGGTCGCCCATGTCCCTGTTGCCCCCCGAACCCTATCCCTGGCCGTTCGATGCCGACCATTATCGCATGGCCATGGGTTTGCGCACGCTGGCGCCGGAGCAATGGTTCGCCCCCGATGCCGGTTGGCCCGCGCAATTGGCCCAACGGGGGGCCAGCCTGCGCGACCGCAAATGGGACGTGATGGCCCTGATGCCGGAGGCTTATGCCGCGGCCGAGGAACTGTATCTTTACCTGCGGCGGCACCTGACCAGCCTTTTCCCCGACTGGTTCGACATCGCAGGCGCGGGGATCGAAAGCCGGGTGACGGGGGATGTCCTGGACCCGGATCTGTTCGACCATCCCCTGCATCTGCTGGGGCATCTGCTGCCCGATGATCTGTGCCTGCTGACCCCGTCGGCGGGGGGATGGCGGCTGACGGGCGGGGTGGTCTGTTTCCCGTCCCACTGGTATCTGCCCAACAAGCTGGGCAAGCCGCTGCCGGGCATTCACCGGCCCGTGCCCGGCTATGACGCGAAGCTGGCTGTGCCGGTCGATACTTTCTTCGACAAGCTTGCGCCCGGCCGCATCGCCTGGCGCGCCAACTGGTCGCTGTCGGACGATCCCGAACTGTTCCAACCGGGTCTGAAGGCCCATACCCCACCGGAAGTGGCCATCACCGCCGCCAATGCCGGACAGCGGCTGTATCTGCGTGTGGAACGGCAGACCCTGTTCAAGCTGCCCGACAGCGGGGCCGTGCTGTTCAGCATCCGCACCCATCAGAGGCCGCTGGTCGCCCTGTCTGCCGAACAGCAGTGCCATTTCGCCGCCATCCTGCGCAGCGTGCCGGAAGAGATTGCCACCTACAAGGGCCTGCGGCGGACGGGGCCGCCGGCGCTGGGGTATCTGGAACGGGGGTAGGTTTATCCCACCTGCCGGCCGTCCATGTCGCAGAACAGGCCGAAACGGTGGCGGATGGCGGCCCAGTCGGCGGCCAGCATCTCAAACAGATGCACGTCCCTGGGCACCCCGTCCTTCAGCGCCTGTTCCTTCAACACGCCGACATGGCGGTAACCCAGCATCGTCTGGCCCTTCAGCACGCGTTCATTGCTGTCGAATACCTGATTGACCAGCTTGCGCAGGCCCGAGGTGTAGAAGCAATGGTTCAGCATGGGCGCGAAATTCAGGGCGCCGATGCCGATGCGGCCGCGCCGGTCACCCATATAGAGGCCGATGGTGCCGATCTTCCAGTCGGCATGGGTGATGGTGATGCTGCCATAGCCGACATCCACCCCATCCACCTGGATGATGCGGTGGATATAGTCGGTGCGGGCGTTGGATTTCTCGATCCAGGCCCGCTGCCGGTCGATATCGTCCGGCACTTCGCTGAAGGATTGCGCCGCAATCTCCGGCAGGCGGCGCCAGGCCAGCAGCAGCGCGGCGTCATCGGCGGTCGGCAGGCGGAAGCGCAGGGATTGGGTCATGTTGCCCCCTCCGGGCCGGTCAATAAGGCTGACAGGGCCGCATGCACGTCGCCGATGCGCTGTTCACGCCAGCCCAGGATGCCGGGGCCGGGGGCGGCGTATCGGGCCTGCTGTACCTGTTCGCACAGGGGCCGGTCTTCCGCGACCACCGCCCGTGCGCTGTCCGACAGCATGCTGACCAGACCGCGCCGGAAACTGGCGGCCTTGGCATTGTCCGGGCTTTGTGCCGGCAGGAAGGTCCGCCATTCCAGCCGGGACTGGTCCACCGCCAGGGGCAAAACATGGTGGACGATGACCATGGTGCCAAAGAAGCTGGCGACATACAGGTCGGGAAAGATGAAGACGTGGTCATAGCGGTCCTGCGTCGCGAAACGGCGCAGATTGCCGCGTGCCACCAGCTTGCCCCACCAATCGGCCGTGCCGTCGGCCAGCTTCCAGCTTGACCGGCTGTGCGGCCCCGCGCGCTGCGTGGACAGGTGCTGGCGCCAATCGGCATCGACGGCAGGGTGGATGGTCTGCGGATGCACCGTGGAGCCGTGGAAATCATCCAGCGTGTTTTCCACCAGGATTTTCCAGTTGGCGGCGAAGTCCGTGGCATCGCGGACGACGGGGCTGTCCAGGGCGCCCGACCGGGCCATCAGATCGGCCGCGAACGGGCCCAGCCAGTCGGAAAGCGGCGGGGCATCGTCCCGTTGCCGGCGAAACAGGAAGGAACCGCAGGCGGCGATATCCGCCCCGTCGATCCCGTCGCCCGCCAGACCGGCATAGCGCCAGGGCAGGCGGGTGGCGAGCGCCCGCTGTTCGGCGGCGAACGCTGCCGGATCGTGGAACCAGCGGGGCGGCAGCAGGGGACGGGGCGGGGGCGGTTGGTCGTAATTCAGCATGTCCCCTCCCGCTTCGCCGTCGACCGGTGTCGAATGCTGCCATCGGCGTTGATGATCGACCCATCGGGCAGAGGGGCCAGGCCATCCCGCAGCCAGCCGGCGGGGATGGCGGGATCGGCGCTGGGGTCCGGATGCGCGAAGACCAGTCCGCCTGCGACCGCCACGCCCACGCGTGGCAGGGCAAGGGCGCGGCGGCCTGCTTCGTCCAGATGGAAATCACTGTCATTGAAGGGAATGGCCTTGGGCACACCGTCCCCATCATAGACCCAGGCGTGGTAAGGGCAGCGCAGCGGCCCCTTGCCCGTCGGTTCCGTCAGCATCAGGGCGAAGCGGTGGGAACAGACATTGCGGAAACCGCGCAGGTCCCCGCCGACATTGCGCACCAGCACGGGCACGGACCCGATCCATCCGGTGATCCACTGCCCATGGTCGGCCAGGTCCAATGCCCGTCCCAGCAGCGCCCAGCCACTCATGCCGTGCGGCCCCCATCCACCACCATGGAAGTGCCGGTGATCCAGCGTGCCGCGTCGGACAGCAGGAAGCAGATGGCATTGGCGACGTCATCGGGATGGCCGAAGCCCAGCGGCTGCAGCTTTTCCAGATGGTCGATCTGGTCGGCATTCAGCTTTTCAAAGCCGCGTTCGATCAGTTCGGTCATGACGATGCTGGGCACCACGCAATTGACGCGGATGGCATCGGGCAGCAATTCGGCCGACAGGCCCTTGGTTGCGGCGATGATCCCGCCCTTGGCGGCGGCATAGACGACATTGGCCGGCGAGGCGGCCGTGGCGGCGGTGGAGGAGATATAGACCAGGCTGGCCTTGTCCGCCTTCACCCCCTTCTGCCGCAAACCCTTGGCCAGGGCCAGTGACGCGCCCAGGTTGGTGCGCATCACGTCGTCAAAGAAATCGGCCTGGAAAATGCGGATGGGGCGCAGGGTCTGGATGCCGGCGCAATGGGCCAGCCCGTCGAACGGGCCATTGGTCGCGGCCGCCGCCTTCATCCAAGCGGGAATGGCGTCGATGGCCGACAGGTCGAAGGCGTCGGCCCGGTGCCCGTCCCCCGGCAGATCGGCCAGCGTGGCGGCCAGCCGGCCGGCATCGCGGCCGGTGACGGTGACACGGGCCCCCAGCCTGGCCGCGAGGATGGCGGTGGCCCGGCCAATGCCGGCCGACGCGCCGGTGACCAGGATATGGCGGCCCGACAGGTCCATGGGGTTGATGATGGCGGGCATGGGATCACCCCTTGATGATGCGGGTCAGGCTGGCCACGACACGGTCCTGGTCGACCATGGACATGGCGGGATAAAGCGGCAGTGACAGGCAGCGATCATACCATCCCGCCGCCCCCGGCAAGGCCAGGTCGCCATAGAGCCGGTGGTAATAGGGCTGGGTATGGACGGGGATGTAATGCACCTGGCTGCCGATCCCGTCCGCCCGTAAGGCGCCCATGAAGGCGGCGCGGTCCAAGCCCACGGCGGCGAAGTCGATCAGCGCGACATAGAGATGCCATCCCGCCTGCACCCCCGGCATCCGCCCGGCCGGGCGTAGGATGGGCGCCAGCGGGGCCAGGGCGGCATCATAGGCATCGACCAGCTTCGCCCTTGTGCGCACAAAGGCATCCAGCTTGGACAATTGCGACAGGCCCAGGGCCGCCTGCATGTCCGTCATCCGGTAATTGAAGCCGGGCTCCGGCATTTCATAATACCAGGGGTTGGGCTTGCCATCGGCGGCCAGGGCGGCGTCCGGATCGGTGAAATCCGCCGGGTCGCGGGTCATGCCGTGGCTGACGGCGGCGCGCACGCGTTTGGCCAGCGCGTCATCATTGGTGGTGACCATGCCGCCTTCGCCCGTCGCCATGGTCTTGACCGGGTGGAAGGAAAAACAGGCCAGATCGGATCGGTCGCAGGCACCGACGGCGACCATGGCCCCATCCGCACCCGTCAGGCGCGTGCCCACGGCATGGGCCGCATCCTCCACGATCCTCAAGCCCCGTTCCCGCGCCAGGGCCGACAGGCCCGCCATATCCGCCGTCTGTCCGGCCAGATGGACCGGTGCCAGGGCCCGCACACGCCAGCCGCGGGCTTCGGCCCGGCGGATCGCCTCTTCGGCATGGTCACGGCCCATCAGGCCCGTATCGGGATCGACATCGGCGAAGGCCACCTGTGCGCCCACATAGCGAACGGCATTGGCCGTGGCCAGGAAGGTGACGCTGGGCACGATCACGGCATCATCGGGCCCCAGATCCAGGGCCAGCATCGACACATGCAGCGCCGCCGTGGCATTGGCACAGGCGATGGCATGGCGGGCACCGACCTTTTCGGCGAATGACCGCTCGAACCAGCCGATGGAGGGGCCTTGTGTCAGCCAGTCGCCGCGCAGCACCCTTTCCACGGCGGCGATATCGGCTTCATCGATCCATTGCCGCCCATAGGGCAGGAACGGCCCCTTGCTCACGAATTGCGCTCCAGCAGGCCGCGCATCGCCTCATCCGACAGCCATTCCGGATTGGTGTCGCTGCGATAGCTGAACCCGTCGGCCACGGGGGTGGCGCCCTGCTTGCTGTAGGGACCGCGATCCCACCATTTGAAAGCGGGTTCGATGATGAACCGGTCGGCCAGCTCCACCGTCTGGCGGGCATCATCTTCCGTGATCATGATCTCATGCAGCTTTTCACCCGGCCGGATGCCGACGACGCGGTGGGGCAGGTGCGGGGCCATGGTGCGGGCCAGATCGGTGATGCGCATGGAGGGGATCTTGGGCACAAAAATCTCCCCCCCCTGCATCATGGCGAAGGAGGAGGCGACGAAATCCACGCCCTTGTTCAAGGTGATCCAGAACCGGGTCATCCGCTCGTCGGTGATGGGCAGTTCCTTCGCACCATCCTCAATCAGTTTGCGGAAGAAGGGCACCACGGACCCGCGCGATCCCACGACATTGCCATAGCGCACGGCGGCGAAACGCGTGCCGACGGAGCCCGACAGGTTGTTGGCGGCCACGAAGATCTTGTCGGATGCCAGCTTGGACGCGCCATAGAGGTTGACGGGGTTCGCCGCCTTGTCCGTGGACAGGGCGACCACCTTCTTCACCTTGTTGGCGATGGCGGCCTGCACGACATTTTCCGCGCCATTGATGTTGGTGCGGATACATTCGATGGGATTGTATTCGGCCGTCGGCACATGCTTCAGGGCTGCGGCATGGACGCAATAATCGATTTCCCGCATGGCCATGGCCAGCCGCTGCTGGTCGCGGACATCGCCGATGAAGAAGCGCAGCACATCGCGGTTATCCATGTCCGCGAATTGCTGCTGCATCTCATATTGCTTGAATTCATCGCGGGAGAAGATGACCAGCCGACGCGGCTTGCCATGTTTCAGCAGAAAGCGCGTGAACTGACGGCCGAACGAACCGGTGCCACCGGTGATCAGGACGGACGCCCCCTTGAATAGGGCGGGGGCGCGGGTGGGTTCTGTGGTCATCGGTGATCCGGGTCCGCGGGGACAGGCAGGCAGGCGATGACCCATGCTAGCCAGTTTGGCGGACCGGGTTAAGTATTTCTGCAGCTTGACGGTTCCGCCCCTTGTCAACCGGCTTGGTCGCCGCCGTGCGCATGGGCTAAGGTGGCGCCAGCCCGCCCGTAACGGACCCGAAATGGACCGGAAAAAGCCGCCCGCCGCCGACTCGCCCGCCAAGTTGCTGGACGACGCCATCACCCGCCATCAGCGGGGCGATCTTGCCGGGGCCGTGACCGGTTACCGTTCGGTGCTGGAAAGAGTGCCCGGCAATATCGATACCGCACATCTGCTGGGTCTGGCGCTGTGGCAGTCGGGGGAGATGGCGGAGGGGCTGGACCGGGTCATCGCCGCCGCCAAGGCAGCACCCAAATCGGTCGCCATCCAGAACAATCTGGGCGGCATGCTGATGTCGATCCGGGAATTCGCGGACGCTGAGGCGGCGTTCCGCGCTGCGCTGGCCGTGAAGTCCGACCATGTCGACGCCCTGTCCAACCTGTCGGCGGTGCTGCTGGAACTGAACCGGCCGGCAGAAGCGGAAAAGGCTGCGCGACAGGCTCTGGCCGTGGCGCCCAACCGGGCCGACGCCTGGTCCAACCGGGGTGTGGCCTTGCTGGAACTGGGTCGGTTTGAGGAGGCGGAGAAATGCCAGCGCAAAGCGCTGGCGCTGGACCCCGGTCTGGCCGTGGCCCATGCCAACCTGGGCACGCTGCTGCGGCGCAAGGGCCTGGCGGGTGAGGCTGTGCCGCTGTTCCGCCGCGCCGTGGAACTGGACCCGCAGCAGCCCGTCGCCCGCTTCAACCTGTCGCTGGACCATCTGGCCGAAGGGCGGCTGGCGGCGGGGTGGGAGGATTACGAGGAAAGGTTCCGCGCCCGTCAGCGCCAGTCGCGCCGGGGGCTGGACGCCCCCGCCTGGGAAGGCGACATGCTGGAAGGCCGGCATCTGCTGATCTGGCCCGAACAGGGGCTGGGGGACGAAATCATGTTCGCCAGCATCTTCCCCGACCTGGAAGGTCTGGACGGGCCGGTGACGGTGGAATGCGAGGCGCGGCTGGTCGGGCTGTTCGCGCGGTCCTTCCCGCATCTGCGCGTGGCCGCGTCGGGTACGACGAAGGCCGCCGATTACCAGATCCCGGCCGGCAGCCTGCCCCGCCTGGCCCGGCGGGACCTGTCGCGGTTTCCCGGCCGTTCCTGGCTGTCGCCGGATGCCGGGGCTGCTGCCCGCTGGCGGGGCGCGCTGTCGGCCGGGGGGCCGGCGCTGACGGTTGGTTTCTGCTGGCGCAGCGGACTAAAAAGCGGGGAGCGCAGGGGGCTATATCCGACATTGGCCGATTTCGCCCCGCTGTTCGCCCTTCCGGGCATCCGCTGGGTGCCGCTGCAATATGATCTGGCCGACGTGGCGACGGCGGCGGAACTGGCGGCGGGCTTTCCGGCCGGGGCGGACCTGTACCGCCCCGACATCGACCTGCGCGACGATCTGGACGGGGTGGCGGCCCTGACCTCGGCCCTGGATCTGGTGATCAGCGCCGGCACCGCCGTGTCGGAGCTGGCCGGCGCGCTGGGCGTGCCGGTCTGGCGCATCGGTAGCGACGATGACTGGACCCGCCTGGGCACGGGTGTGCGTCCCTGGTACCCCACGACCCGCTGTTTCCAGACCGGTCCGGGGCGGGGATTTACACTCGTGCTGGCCGGGATGGCTTGTGATCTGCGGGCCCTGCTGCCGGCGTCGGCATCATTGGCACTCACCCCGCCGCTGCCCGCCGATGCGCTGCCCCGCGCCATGGCCCTGCACAAGGCCGGTCGGCTGGATCAGGCCATGGCGCTGTACAGGGCCGTTCTGGCGGCGCAGCCGGACGAGCCGGTGGCCCTTCATCTGCTGGGCCACGCCCTGGTCCAGTCCGGGCAAGCGGCTGACGGCGTACCCTTTCTGGAACGGGCTGTGACGTTGCAGCCCGATTATGTCCCGGCACTGGCCAATCTGGGGGCGGCACTGCGAGGGCTGGGCCGGCCCGGTGACGCGCTGGCCCGGTATCGTCAGGCCGCCCGCTACGCGCCGGACAATCCGCTGATCGGTGTGAATGTCGGCCTTTGCCAGATGGATCAGGGCGATCTGCCGGGGGCGCAGGCGACCTTGTCGGCCCTGGTCCGGACCCATCCGGGTCTGGCCCCCGCCCAGGATGCGCTGGGGCTGGTGCGGATGCAGGCGGGCGATACCGCCGGGGCCATGGCGGCCCATCGCGCGGCCGTCACGGCCGACCCCGGCCTGCTGTCCGGCTGGGTCAATCTGGCGGCGGCGTGCAAGACCGCCTACCGCTTTGCCGACGCGGTGCATGCCTTGCGGGTGGCGTGCGACCTGGCGCCTGACCGGGTGGAAGGATGGGCCAGCCTGGGTTACGCACTCTATCGGCAGGGTGACGTTGCGGGCGCGCAGGGGGCCCTGGATCGGGCCCTGTCCCTGGCACCCGATTATGCCCCGGCCCTGATCGATCTGGCGCAGATCCGGTCGGCGCAGAACCGGCGGGACCAGGCGGTGATGCTTCTGGACCGGGTCCTTTCGGGCGATCCCGGCAATCTGCTGGCGCGCTGGAACCGCGCGCTGCTGGACCTGAATGAGGGGCGCCTGACCCGCGGGTGGAACGATTACGCCGTGCGTTTCGCGGTGGGCGAGGTGGTGCCCGACCGCCGCTTTGCCATCCCGCCCTGGCGGGGGGAGGTGCTGGAAGGCAAGCGTCTGCTGGTCTGGCGGGAGCAGGGGCTGGGTGACGAAATCCTGTTCCTGAGCCAGATACAGGACCTGCTTTCCCAGGGTGCCCGGGTCGTCATCGAATGCGATCCGCGGCTGGTCGGGCTGCTGGCGCGCTCCTTTCCCACGGCGGCGGTGCGGGCACAGACCGACGATCCGCGCGATGCCGATTTCCATTGCGCACTGGGTGACCTGCCGGCCCGGCTGCGCGGGCACTATCAGGATTTTGCGGACAGTGCGGCCTGGTTGCGTCCGGATCCGGCCTTGGCGGAGAGTATGGCCGCGCGGCTTCAGGGATTGCCGCCCGGTCTGCGTGTCGGCTTCTGCTGGCGGTCGCAGAAACTGGATGGTGACCGGGCCCATGGCTATCTGTCGCTGGCGCAGATGCTGCCGCTGTTGACCCTGCCGGGCATCGTGCCCGTCAGCCTGCAATATGACGGGGCGGTGGCGGAGATTGAGGCGCTGGCCCGTGAGCATGCCGTTACAATCCATCGCTTTCCGGATATCGACCTGAAGGACGATCTGGAGGCGGCTGCCGCCCTGACCGCCGGCCTGGATCTGGTGATTTCGGCGCCCACGGCGGTGGGGGAGATGGCGGCGGCGCTGGGTGTGCCTGTCTGGCGCTTCCAGGGCACCCAGGACTGGAGCGGGCTGGGCACCGGCATTCGCCCCTGGTACCCGTGGATGCGCCTGTTCGCGACCACGCCGGTGGTCGATGCGGTGGCGACCATGCGCGGGGAATTGCTGCGTTTGCTTTGCGTGCCCCCGGTCGGTGGTTCGGCACCGCCCCCACCGCCTGCGCCATTGCCATTGACGCTGGCGCAGGCGATGGAACGGCAGCAGGCGGGAGACCTGCAGGCGGCGGAGATGGCCTATCGCCGCATTCTGGACGGTGATCCGGGTGAGGTGGATGCCCTGCACCTGCTGTCGCAGGTCCTGCTGCGCACCGACCGCGCGGTGGAAGGATTGTCGCTGGTCGACCGGGTCCTGTCCATCGATCCGGATTTTGCACCCGCCCACAACACGCGCGGCAGCCTGTTGAAGTGTCTGGAGCGGTTTCCGGCGGCGGAGAAGGCATTCCGCCAGGCGCTGACCCTGCGCCCGGCCTATGCGGAGGCCTGGACGAACCTGGGCGCCGTGCTGGTGGATCTGAAGCGCCCCGCCGACGCGGAGAAGGCGCATCGCCGCGCCCTGGCCCAGCGCGCCGGCTACCCCCGTGCGCAGGTCAATCTGGGTGTGGCTCTGCGCCATCTGGGCCGGTATGCGGAAGCCGTGGATTGGCACAGGCGGGCGCTGGAGACCGCCCCCGGCATGGCGGATGCCTGGAGCGATCTGGGCCTGTGCCAGGCGGCGCTGGGCGGCCAGACGGAGGGACTGGCCAGCCAGAACCGCGCCCTGCAGGTTGATCCGACCTATGCGGAGGCGGCCGTCAACCGCGCCCTGCTGCTGGCCCGCCAAGGCGATATCACCGATGCCCGGGCCGATCTGGGCCGGGCGCTGGTAATCCGCCCCGGCTATGCCCGCGCGCTTTATAATGAAGGTCTGCTGGCCCTGGGTGCCGGCGATCTGGATCATGGCTGGATCGGTCAGGAGGCGCGTTTCGACAGTGGCGAGGTCGTCTGGGGAAACCCGCCGGCTGTCGCCCGCTGGCAGGGGGAACCTTTGGCGGGCCGCCACCTGCTGGTCTGGCGGGAACAGGGGCTGGGCGACGAGACGATGTTTGCCAGCCATTATCACCGGCTGGCGGGACTGGGGGGACCGGTCAGCATCTGGGCCGATCCAAGGCTGGTCCCGGCACTGTCGCGGGCATTGCCCTTTGCCCATGTGGTGGCGGAGGGGACATTGGTGGCGGCTGATTGCCATGTGCCGGCCGGCAGCCTGCCGCATCTGATGGCGCCCGATATCGCCGGCTGGGACGGGGCAGGGTTCCTGCGGCCCGCAGCCGATCTGGCCCGGCTGTGGCGGGCCCGGCTGGCAGCGTTGCCGCCCGGCCTGCGCGTCGGCCTGTGCTGGCGCAGCCAGCTGAATAGCGCCGATCGGGACGCCGCCTATACCAGCCTGTCGGACTGGCTGCCCCTGCTGGCATTGCCGGGCGTCCAGGTGGTCAGCCTGCAATATGACGGTGCCCTGGCCGAAATCGCGGCGATGGAAGCGGCGCATGGCGTGCGGCTGCACCGATGGGACGGTGTCGATCTGCGCGACGATCTGGAAACTGCACTGGCCCTGACCGCCGGGCTTGATCTGGTCATCAGCGTGGCCACGGCCGTGGGAGAGATGGCGGGTGCGCTGGGCGTGCCGGTCTGGCGCCTGTCCGGTCAGATCGACTGGACACGGCTGGGCACCGGGGTGCGGCCCTGGTTCGCCTCCATGCAGGTCATCGATGTGCCGGTGGGCCGGACCCCCGCCCAGCAGGTGCCCGATCTGGTCCGCCGGCTGGTGGCGCTGTGTCCCGACCTTGTGCCGGATGGCGATCCGGCGGGCTGGCTGGAACGTGGCATCGACCTGCAACGGGCGGGCGATGCGACCGCTGCCATGCCCTTCTACCGCGCCGTGATCGGGCGGGAAGGGGAACAGCCGGTCGCCCTGCACCTGCTGGGATTGGCCTTGCAGCAGACAGGCCGGACCCAGGATGGCGAAGCCTATATGGAACGGGCGGTTGCCGCTGCACCCGATTATGCCGCCGCCTGGGCCAATCTGGGCAATCTGCGCCAGGCGCTGGACCGGCCGGACCAGGCTGAAGCGGCCTATCGCCAGGCGCTGTCACTGCGCCCCCGCGACCCCGGCACCTGGACCAACCTGGGCAATGCCCTGCGGACCCAGCGGCGGTTTGATGCCGCTGCCAAGGCGCATGAACGGGCCATCGGCTTCGATCCCACCTCGGCGGTGGCCCATGGCAATCTGGCCGTCGTGTGGAAGGAGATGGACCGCCCCGCCCGGGCGGCGGCGGAATATCGCCAGGCCCTGGATCTGGGCGGGGACGATACGCACCTGCGCGCCGGGCTGGGCGATGTGCTGCGCATCCAGGGCGATCTGCCCGGTGCTCGGCGCGAACTGTCACGCGCCCTGGATTTGGATTCCGGCAATGCCGAGGCCTGGAACAATCTGGGACGGGTGGCGGAAGTGGCGGGTGATGCCGGCGCCGCCCGGCGTGATTATGACCGGGCCCTGGACCTGTCCCCCGGTCTGGCAACCGCCTGCTACAATCGCGGCCGACTGGACCTGAATGATGGGGTGCTGGGGGCCGGATGGGACGGTTATGCCGCGCGCTTCCGGGCGGAGGACAGCATCCGCGGGCGGCGCCTGTCGCTGCCGGCCTGGGATGGGGCCGATCTGGCGGGCAAACGCCTGCTGGTCTGGGGTGAGCAGGGATTGGGTGACGAGATCATGTTCGGCGCCCTCTACCCCGCCTTGATGGCTGCCTGCGGTCAGCTGGTGATCGAAGGCGATCCGCGCCTGTCCAGCCTGCTCGCCCGTGCCATGCCTGCTGCGACGGTACGCGGTGCCACCGATGATCCGCGTGATGCCGATCTGGCCGTGGCAGCCGGTGACGTGGCCGGCCTTTTGTGGCGCCAGCTGGGCGACCAGGAGCCGCGGTCCTATCTGTCGCCGCGGGGTGACCTGCTGGCCCGTTGGCGTGACCGGCTGGCGGCATTGGGGCCGGGGCTGAAGGTCGGCATCTGCTGGCGATCGGGACTGGTGACGGCGGAACGCCGCGCCGCCTATGCGGACCTGGCCGATTTCGCCCCGCTGGCGGCGATCCCCGGCCTGACGCTGATCGATCTGCAACGGAGAGCCACGGCGGCAGAATGGGACGGCGCGGGCTTCACCGTGGCGCACTTCCCGGACCTGGACCTGACGGACGATCTGGAAGGTCAGGCGGCGCTGATGGCGGCCCTGGATCTGGTGGTCACCGCGCCCACGGCCGTGGGTGAACTGGCGGGCGCGCTGGGCGTGCCGGTCTGGCGGCTGGGCCCCCCGGACTGGACCAGCCTTGGCACCGGCGTACGGCCCTGGTTCCCGTCCATGCGACTGATCGATGGCCGGGGGGGCATGCGCGCGGCCCTGGAAAATGCGGCCCGGGACCTGGCGCGGTTGCGGCCGGTGTGATCCCCGCGTCAGCGCCAGGCGTAATTGAAGCTGATGGAGATGCGTTCGCTGTCAGCCTGGTTCAGCGTCACCTCGTGCCGCAGCCAGCTTTCCCACATCAGCAGGGTGCCGGCGCGCGGGGCAAAGGGAATGGACGCCTGAAGCTCGCGCGCGGCCTTGGGCTTGCGCGGCGGGGCGGCCATCATCAGGGGAAGGCGCGGATCTTCGTAGCGGATCGACGAGGCGCCATCCGGGATTTCCACGTAATAGGTGCCGGAAATCACGCTGTTGGGATGGATGTGCGAGCCATGGAAGCCGCCGGGGTCCAGCACATTGATCCAGATATTGTCCAGTTCCAGCTTCTTGTCGCCCAAGGCCCATTCCTGGACCTTGGCGAAATTCTTGGCATGCTTGTCCAGCATTGCCTTCAGGGTCTTCACCGCCGGGAAGCGCCAGGGCAGGTCGTTCAGCGAGGAATATGAGGTGTAGCCCGTATAGCCGTTCTTTTCCGACCATTTCTGGCCGGCGCCATCATCCTCTGCGGCAGACCGGCAACAGGCGGCCAGTTCCGCATTCAACGCCTCCATCCCGTCCAGATCGGCGCGGTACAGACGGGTGGCGAACAGGGTTTTGATGATGGGGGCGGTGGGATCTGTCATGATCCCCAAGGCTTAAGGGCGGGTGCCCGGCCCCGTCAAGGGCCGGGCTTGTCGCAGGGGGCGGGTTACAGCAGTCCAAAGGGCTTTTCGCCCTCCACCGTCGGCTCGGCCAGCGTCGGCATGGCGTTCTTCGCCCAGGGGGCAATGGTGAAACGGGCCGTGCGGCGGATGGGGGCACCCGCCTTGCCATAGGCCTTCTTGGCCGGGGCCACCGTCACCAGTTCCGCCAGCACGCCATTCCCGTCCACGCGCAGCAGGCCATAGCCGTTGCTGTCGGTATCGACATAGCGCAGATGGCTGTTCTGCCTGGGATTGGCAGCGGCCAGGCCGGCGGCCAGATCGCCCGTCTTCGCCACCGTCACGGCCGCACGGGTACCGCGGCGCAGGGTGACGTTCAGGTTGGCCAGTTTTTCCCCCGGCTTGCCAAAGCGGCTGCCATCGGCGATCAGCAGCGGGTAGAGCGGGCTTTCCGGCTTGGCATAGCCGGCGAAGGAGCGGAAGACGGGCGTGCTGCTGATGCCGGTGACGGAGAATTCCACGGCCACGGGGCGGGGCTCGGCCGCCTCGAAATCCTCATAGACCAGGCCGGCAAAGCTCTGATGATGGTCGCCGGACAGGCTGATCAGGTTGTTGATCCCGGCCTCGCGGGCCCATTCCATGACCTCGCGCCGTTCAGCCGGAAAGCCATCCCAGGCGTCGGCCGTCAACACCAGGGTGGTCGCCTTGGGGTCCACCTGATCCATGTCGATGCGCATGGGCAGGAAGGGCACCGAGGTGGCCAGCAGCTTCCAGGTGGCATCCGTCCCTGCCAGCGTGCGCTTCAGCCAGTCCTTCTGTGCGGGCCCGAACAGGGTGCCGGGCGGATGATCCTTGCGCGGGTTGGGGATCTGCTTGTCACCCACCGGGATCATGGCCGGCGGGTTGCCGCCATTGGCCGTGCGGCCGGCATCCATCAGCGCCACCAGCTTCTGCGGCAGCATATAGGTGGCCTGGCCCGAAATGGCGATGCCCAGTTCGTCCGGCACGGCATGGTCGGACCGGTAGGAGCGGGTGTCGGTCAGCACCAGTTCCACATGCCGGCCGAAGCGCAGCGAGCGGTAGATGGTGAGCGAGGCGAGCGCCTTGAGGTTGTTTTCCTCCTGCAACAGACCGCCATCATCGACGGGGGCATTGCGGGCATCGACATCGCTGACGCTGGTGGGCGCCAAGTCGTGGGCGGCGGCGGCCACACCCGCCACGCCGACGCTGCCCGTCAGCAGCGCCGGGATATATTCGAACCAGGCCTGGTTGGCCGCCAGCTTGCCGCTGGGTAGCGACCGCCCCTCTGGCGCGAAGGTGACGATGGTCTGCCAGTAATCATTCACGAATTCATGGTCGTCCCAGATCGAGACGAAGGGGAAGCGCGCCCGCGCCTCCCGATAATCCGGATCGGACAGGTAGGCGCGGTAAAGCTGGCGAAAATCGGCCAGCGTCAGGGCGTGCCGTGCCTTGCCCCATTTCGTCTCCCCGCCGCCCGATGCGAAGGCGGGCAGGTCGCGCAGCTTGCCGCCATAGCCCACCGTTTCATAGATCTGATCGCCCAGGTGCAGGACGAAGTCGATCTCCTGCCCCGGCTTGGCCGCCCTGTCCTGGTTGATCAGGGTGCGGTAGGCGCCATAGAACCCGTCCTCATAATTCTGGCAGGTGACAAAGGCCAGGGTGACGGCCCGGTCGGCATTGCGTGCCGGGGCCGTGCGCGTGCGGCCGGTCAGGTCGCCCACGCTGCCATCGGCGGCCAGGAAGCGGTAATGATAGGTCCAGTCCGGCTTCAGTCCACCCACCAGGACCCGCACCGTATGGTCGCGGTCGGCCGTCGCGGTGACCGTCCGTTCCACCACCAGCTTGCGGAAGTCAGCCGTCTCTGACACCTGCACTGTCAACCCGACCTCGGCCGGGGTGGTGCCACTGCGGGCTTCAACCCGCGTCCACAGCATGACGCCGTCGGGCTGCGGGTCGGCGGACGCCAGCCCTTGCGGGAAATGATAGGCACCCTGGCCCGCCGCGGCGGGGCGCAGCAGCGGGGCGAAGGGCAGGCCGGCCGTGGCCGCGGCGATGGCGCCGCTGGCCAGCATCAGGTCCAGAAAGGACCGGCGGGAGAAAGTCTTGCTGTCGGTCATGGCCGGCCTCACTGGATCAATATTTCACGGAAACTTCGACGCCCAGGAAGCGGGGCGTGCCGGCGATGAAGGTGGGCAGACCGAAGGAGCCGCCCGTGTTGCCCGCATCGATGATGTATTCCTTGTCGAACAGGTTCTGGCCGTACAGTGCCACGGTCCATTTGTTGTCCGCCGACTTCACGCCCAGGCGCAGATTGGCGATGCCATAGGCGCCCTGGCTGATCGCCGGCAGGTTCGTCTCCTCGAAATAGACGCGCGACTTCCAGGCCCAGGTCGGGGTCGCGAACAGCACCATGTTCAGGCTGTCCAGCGGCTGCTCCAGATTGGCGCCCAGGGTCACGACATGGCGCGGCGTCAGGCGGAAGGTGTTGCCGGCCAGGACCTGGGCATTGCCGTTGCTGTCCTTATCGTCGAATTCGGCATGCACATAGCCATAGGTGGCGAACAGCGATGCCCAGTCGGTGGCCTGTGCCGTCACCGACGCTTCCAGCCCGTAGGAAGAGGCGGTGCCACTGTCCAGGGTGATGGTCGTGGCGGAATTGGGCACGCGCGTGGAGGTCTGGAAATGGCTGTAGTCGTAATAATAGGCCGCACCTTCGATCTGGACCCGGTTGTCCAGCAGGGTGGCCTTGCCGCCAGCCTCATAGCTCCACACCGTCTCCGCGCTCAGCACGTTGGAGAGGGTGGCATTCACCTGCACCACCGCCGGGCGGCGCCCGCGTGAGACACTGGCATACAGCATCGCGTCGTCGGATGGCTTGTAGCTGGCCACGACGCGGCCGACGGCGCTGTCGAAATCATCCTCCGCCTGCTTGCGGGCGACATTGGGGAAGATGCTGCCGAACAGGCTGGCGGCCTTGTCATTCCACTGGACGAAGGCCGATTCCTGCTTTTCGTGCGTCAGACGGATGCCGGCCGTCAGCGACAGTTCCGGCGTCAGATGGTAGGTGCCGTCGGCGAACGCCTCATAGGCGCGGTTGGTGCCGTAATTGGTGAACTCGCCCAACGCCAGGGTGCGCAGCGCCAGACCCGTGGGCAGGGCGGGGATGCCGGGATTGACCGTGCCGTTGGGCAGGATCGGCTGGCCCACGGCGGCGGCCAGCGCCGGCACGGTCAGCAGGGCCAGAGAGCGCTCGTTCGTGCGCAGCGGCACACGCTGGAACCCGTCTTCGTAGAAGTAGCTGACGCCGGCGAAGCCCTGGAAGCGGTCACCGCTGTCGTAATTGACGCGGAATTCCTGGCTCCACTGATCGCCTTCCGCATCCTCGGCGAATTCCAGCAGATAGGCCTGGGTGCCGTCGGCATCGAATTCCTCCACCGCGTCGAACTTGCGGTAGCCGGTGATGGAGGTCAGGGTGAAGCTGTCATTGAGCTTGTATTCAGCCGTCAGGTTGGCATTGAACAGTTCACGGTCGATGCCCAGTTCGGAACCACGGTTCAACTGCGCGGCCGTGAAGGGGCTGGTGGTACCGCCGGCCGGGGCGAAGCGCTTGTTCTTGAAGGAAGTGCCTGAATAGTCGTCATGCTGGTAATTGACGATACCGGTCAGGCTGAAATCATCGTTCGGCTTCAGCAGGAAGGACCCGCGCGCGGCATCCACGCCCACGCCGTTCAACGCCGGGCCGCCGGCCAGATTGGGTACATATCCGTCGCGCTTGCGGCTGATGCCGGCCACACGCACGGCCAGGATGTCGGAGACGGGCACATTCACCGACGTCTCGTACAGACGCTGGTTATAGTCACCGATGGCCACACGGCCGGTGAAGCCGAACTTATCCAGGTCGGGCTTGGCAGAGATGATATGGACAGCGCCGATCTGGGCACCACGGCCGAACAGGGTGCCCTGCGGACCCTTCAGCACCTCCACCCGTTCCACATCGTATAGCTCCACCACCGCGCCGCGGGCGCGGCTGGCCGGCACACCGTCCGCGAACACGGACACGCGCGCTTCCTGCTGGGCGGACCCGCTGTCCGACGTGATGCCACGGATGACGAAGCCGGGATTGTTGGGGCTTTGCAGCTGTACCTGCAGGCCGGGCACGAAATTGGACAGGTCGTCCAGCTCCTGCAGGCCCAGCTGCTGCAGCTTCTCCCCGCTATAGGCGGTCAGGGAGATGGGAACGTCATTGGCGCTCTGCGTGCGCTTCTGGGCGGTGACGACGATCTCTTCCAGCATCACGTCCGTGACGGCATGGGCCGGCGTGAAACCAAGGAAGGCCAGGGCGCCGCCGGCCAGCAGGCAGGCGCGCAGAGACGTGGAACGCATGGGTAGCCCCTTCATATGAAACCGAAGGCGGTGCCGACTGGCATCCGCACTTCCATGGCTCGCAGCATATGAAGGGGCGTGTCAGGCGCGTGATGACACGGTGAAACTATTGTTTCAATTGGGCGTTTGGTGCGATGAATGCCGTCGGGTGCTGACGGTCAGGGGATTAGCGTATCTGCATAGTCAGGCTGCGGCTTGCCGAAGCAGGCGCAGATACTCCCGCAGATTTGTTTCCTCCAGAAACGCCTTCATCTCGAACAGCTCGTCGCGCAAGGCCTGCAATTGCTTATGGGAGCCGAGGGCCCTTGCCTGTTGCATGTTCAGGAATATTGAATTGATCGTGGATATGCAGCGATAAATCATCAACATTGAATCCTTGGAGCTGTTCAGCGCCTTGCCGAATATTTCTTTTGAATCGGCATGATGCCTTGGATCCTTCGTCATTCTGTACATGTACATGTAGGAGACGCCAATATAGTTCATGGAAATCACGTAATAAAGCGGCTTCCCCGTCGAAATTCCCGGTATTTTCCTGATGATTTCAACGCCATCGCTGATTGTTGATAAATCCTTATTCTCGTATCCCATAATCGATAGCAAAACACCAATTGCCATGTTCGCCTTAATTGTAGCGGATGAAGCGCGCATATTGGATATCATTGACAGGCCGCGTCGAACATTTTGAACGGCGGCGGCACCATGCTCCTTGAATTCAGCACTGGAGATCATGACGAAGACACGGCTTTGAATGATACCGGCTTCCACCAGCGCCTCAGCGCGCAGCTCTATCCTGACCATTTCGTTGTCGTAGATATATTTCAGGTATATCAAGGCCTGATCGATCGAGGCGGCAAAATTTGAACTGAGGCACATGCGCTTCATCGACATCGCGTAGCACATGTCCAGCTCTGCTATAGTGTTGTGGGAGAGGCGGCTATATCTGTCGCGGTTCCGTCCCCACCAATCACAATTAGAACGAACCTGAATCAGATATTCGTTATTAATTCCTATATAACAAAGATCTATCAGGGATTTCCATTTTACGATCATCCCATGACAATACATCTCCACGTTCCTTTCTTGAGAAAGGTTTGTTTCCCTTATTATCTCTATCGCATGATTAAGATCATTAGCTTTCATTGCATAGTGACCAAGATAATAGAAGCATTTTGCCGTTATTATATCGAGGGATTCTATATTCGTGATGTCCCAATTCGAGAGTCCGCCACGCCTATTTTTCCTGGCATCGATCTCGTCAATTATTTTTGATATTTTCGACATGCTCTGACTATGCACGGCGCCATGAAGTCTTCCAAGAAAATAGCGGACGGTCAATTGCGGCCCGCTCCAATGGGCACTTGTCTGGAGGGCTTCCATCACCTGCGCGGGCGTCACCGCGACCGCCTGGGCCGGTATGGTGTTTGTCTTGTGGAGTTCATTGAGGCATGATTTTGCGAGAAAACGCGCCTGACTGACAATCGGCTGCATCACGGCTTCGGCACGGATCGAGGATAACTGCTGTGCCGCGTTTAAATTGACCAGGACTGCGCCGCGATTGATTTCGGAGAACGGGCCATCCAGGGTCATCTTCCTGGCTTTTTCGAGACCGCCGCTGATCACCTTGGCAATTGCCTCCTTAAATAATAAATCATCGTGTAATGAATTTCTGTCGGCAATCTCCACATATTCTGCATTGTCGCTAGAGATTATATAAAGATCGGCACCAGAGGAACCATTGATGCTTCCGCCGATCACATATCTTTGCAATTTCCCAGATATATGCCCCCGCAGTGAGTTTACTAGCCTGTTGGCATTTACATCAACGTCCCCGATATTGGCCATCTCAATAGCCAGATTAACGCTGATGACCTTGATTTGTGGTATCAGATGCTGCAAGCGTGTGGCGAATTGCTGCGTAGCGGTGCCTGTCTCATCACCACTCAGCCTGTTGACTGATATAACGACCTTATCTGGAGATTCAATTCTCGCCATTTGACATATGCTGAGAAAATATTCGACAATTTTCTCAATAGTCTTTCTTTCAAGAAAAACACCACCCATTTTACTGACGGCATCATAGAATATGTCTTTGAACATGCTATCGCCTCATATTAATCCATTATAGGTATGCATTTTGGCGATAGTGTTTGTCAATGGATGTATTCTATCGGGCTTGTGCGTCGGATTGAATCCGGAAGCCGTCATATGCCGGTTGCCAACACAATCAGCGCGGGACCCGCATTCCACGACATGACACCCGCGCGCCCGGCGCCCGTTGCGAAACCAGGGGTCTCGCCCTAGGGTCACTGCCCAAAGGGCGACCGGCGGACGGGTGGCCCGCAGACAAAGAGGTGGGCCATGGCCTTCACGGCGAAGATCCTTCTGCTTGGCTCCGGCGAACTGGGCCGCGAGTTCGTCATTTCCGCAAAGCGTCTGGGCGCACAGGTCATCGCCTGCGATGCCTATGACAATGCCCCGGCCATGCAGGTGGCGGACGGGCGGGAAGTGTTTCCCATGCTGGACGGGGAGAAGCTGCGCGCCGCCGTGGAGAAGCACCAGCCCGACTTCATCGTGCCGGAGGTGGAAGCCATCCGCACGGAGATGCTGGCCGAACTGGAGGCGGAGGGCTTCACCGTCGTGCCCTCGGCCCGCGCCACCCAGATGACCATGAACCGCGACCGCATCCGCGAGCTGGCGGCCGTCGATCTGGGCCTGCGCACCAGCAAGTACCGCTATGCCGAAAGCCTGGACGAGGTGATGGCCGCCGTCGCCCATACCGGTCTGCCCTGTGTGATCAAGCCGGTCATGTCCTCCTCCGGCAAGGGGCAGAGCACGGTGAAGGAGGAAGGGGCGCTGGAGACCGCCTGGAACTATGCCGTTGCCAATATGCGCGGCGACCGGGCCAAGGTGATTGTCGAGGAATTCATCCCGTTCGAGTACGAGATCACCCTGCTGACGGTACGCACCAAGGACGGCATCATCTTCTGCCCGCCCATCGGCCACCGGCAGGAACGCGGCGATTATCAGGAAAGCTGGCAGCCGATGGGCATGCGGCCCGACCTGCTGGTCGATGCCCAGGCCATGGCGGCCAAGGTCGTCAATGATCTGGGCGGTCACGGCATTTTCGGTGTGGAATTCTTCGTCACCAAGGACGAGGTCATCTTCTCCGAACTGAGCCCCCGCCCGCATGATACGGGCATGGTGACGCTGGCGTCGCAGAACCTGTCGGAATTCGACCTGCATGCCCGCGCCATCCTGGGCCTGCCCATTCCGGTGGTGGAACTGTACGGCCCGTCGGCCAGCGCCGTGATCCTGGCTGACCGCGATGCCAAGGAATTTGGCTTTACCGGTCTGGCTGCTGCCCTGTTCACGGGCCGCCCCGACCAGGCCGTGGATGTGCGCCTGTTCGGCAAGCCGACAACGCGCCCCTATCGCCGCATGGGCGTGGCGCTGGCGCGCGGCACCGACACGGATGAAGCGCGGGCCACGGCGCAGGCCGCGGCGGCCAAGATCCGCATCGATTACAATTGAGACCCGGTGACATCCCGCCCGATTCCGGTCTGACCGGAATCGGGGCCGGCACCCCGGCCTTCCGCCGGGTCAGCTTGGCCCTGTTCGCGGCGGGCTTCGCCACCTTCGCGCTGCTGTACCATGTACAGCCGCTGCTGCCCCTGCTGGCGGAGAATTTTCACGTCGCCCCGGCGGAGGCGGCCCTTGCCCTGTCCTTTGCCACAGGCCTGCTGTCGGTATCGCTGCTGCTGTCGGGGGCCATGGCCGATGTGTTCGGGCGCAAGCCGGTGATGGTGGCGTCGCTTGCCGCATCGTCCCTGCTGACCCTGGTTACGGCCATCATCCCGTCCTGGCACGGGCTGCTGCTGGCCCGTGCCCTGTTCGGGGTGACGCTGGCAGGCCTGCCGGCTGTCGCCATGGCCTATCTGGGGGAAGAGATGCAGCCCCGCGCCTTGGACCGGGCCATGGGGCTTTATATCGCCGGGTCGGCTATGGGGGGCATGGCGGGGCGGCTGGTCATGGGCGTCGTCGTCGACTTCCTGCCCTGGCAGGCCGCCACTGTCGGTATCGGCCTGATGGGCGGGGCGGCGGCGGTTGCCGTCTGGCGGTTCCTGCCGGTATCGGCCGGGTTTCAGCGCCGGCCGGCGCGGCTGGGCGCCATGGTCCGGGCGCTGGTAGCACCACTGACCGACAGCGGCCTGCGCCTGCTGTTCCTGCAGGGCTTTCTGTTGATGGGCGGCTTCATCACCATCTTCAATTACATGGGTTTCCGCCTGCTGCAGCCGCCCTTCGACCTGCCGCAGTCCGTGGTCGGGCTGATCTTCAGCGCCTATCTGCTGGGCATGGGGTCGTCATCGGGCATCGGGCGGCTGACGGCGCGCTGGGGCCGGCCGCGCACCATGGCAGGCGCCGTGCTGGTCATGGCGACGGGCGTCCTGCTGACCCTGGCCGGCAGTCTTTATGCCATCGTGCCGGGGATCGGGTTGATGACGCTGGGCTTCTTCGGGGCCCATTCATTGGCCAGCGGCTGGGTCGGCGCGCTGGCGCCTGCTACGGGCAAGGCCCAGGCGTCTTCCCTGTACCTTTTCTTCTATTATATGGGGTCCAGCCTGGTCGGTGCCGGCGGCGGGATCATCTGGGCTTCCCTGGGTTGGGGCGGGCTGGCGGGAACGGTGTGTGCCATGCTGGCCCTGTCCCTGGCCCTCATAGGCTGGCTGTCGCGGCGGGGTTAGCATGGATACCATCCTGACCATCATCCTGCCTGTCTTCGGCCTTGTCGCCATCGGCTTCTTTGTGGGCCGGCCGCCGCTGTTCCCGGCGGACTTCGCGCGTTCCTTATCCAATTTCATCTTCTATCTGGCCCTGCCGGCCCTGCTGTTCCGGTCCATGGCCGCACGCGGCCTGCCGCATGGGGATGAGCTGAACCTGATGGCCGCCTATTATCTGGCGCTGACCGTCATCATGCTGTTCAGCTTCCTTTATGCCCGTATCATCTACCGGGAAAGCCTGGGCGGGGCGGCGACCCTGATGCTGGGGGCGTGTTTTTCCAACACGGTGCTGATCGGCGTGCCGCTGACCTTGGCTGCCTATGGCCAGCCGGGATTGCAGCAGATGCTGCTGCTGACCACCTGCCATTCCGCCTATCTGGTCGGGTTGGCCACCGTGCTGGCGGAGGCATCGCGGGCCGGGCAGGGCGGCGGCGCCCTGCGGGTGGCGGCCAAGACCAGCGTCGCCCTGGTGAAGAACCCGGTCATCATCGCTATCCTGGCGGGACTGGCCTTCGGGTCGCTGGGCGGCACCATCCCTGGGCCCATCGACAGCATCGTGCGCATGCTGGGCGAGGCGGCGGTGCCCTGTTCGCTGTTTGCGCTGGGGGCCAGTCTGGTCGGGTTGCAAGTCACCGATCTGGTGGGGCGGACCCTGCTGATGGTGCTGGTCAAGCTGCTGGCCCTGCCGGCCCTGGTCTATCTGTCGGGCCGGTTCCTGTTCGACCTGCCGCCCCTGACGCTGGCGATTGCGGTGACAACGGCGTCCATGCCCAGCGGCATGAACGTATTTCTTTTTGCCCAGCGTTACGAAACGCATGTGGCCCGCACGGCCAGTGCCACTCTGTTAACCACGCTGTTTTCGGCCCTGACGACAGGCCTTATCATCGATATCTTCAGAAATGGCTGAATGCCTGGGGTTTTTCGGCGCCTGTGACCATTGTTACCGGCAATGAATCGTTACACTCCGGAAACCATGTGTGACTTTCCGCCACAATCTTCCGCATGTAATGTCCGCGATTAGGACGGGGGGACATGGGTGATCGCGGGGGCGGTCTCCCGTGAACAATCACCCTCGCCCGGATACCGCGCCCGACGCCGCGGCCCGATGATGGTGATTGATATGACGGTGCAGCCTCTCCACTCCCGCCCTGGTAACGACAGCAACGAAAGCCGGCCGCAGATGCCGGGTGGCCAGCGCTGGACTCCGCCCGGCGGCAAGCGGCCGTCGAAGCTGAAATGGATCCTGCTGGGCACGGTGGTCGTCGCCATTGCTGGCGCAGGTGCCTATGTGGCCCTGAAGCCCAAAAGCGGTGCCGACGGCAAGCCCGTCGCCGCGGCGGATGGCGGCAAGGACACATCCAGCATCATGTCCGTCACCACCATCAAGGCGGAAGCCGCCGAGGTGCCGCGTCACCTGATGGTCACCGGGTCGCTGGCGGCATGGGACGAACTGCCCATCGGTACCCAGACCTCCGGCCTGGCCATCACCGAGGTGCTGGTTGACGAAGGCGACAAGGTGAAGGCGGGGCAACTGCTGGCGCGCTTCGATGACAAGGTGCTGCGCGCCGATCTGGTCTCGCGCGAAGCGTCGCTGCGCGAGGCGCAGGCCCTGGCCGCGGAAGCCGATGCCAATATCCGCCGCGCTGAGGATCTGGCCCGCACCGGGGCCATTTCCAGCCGCGATCTGGACTCCCGCCGGGCGACGGCGCTGACCACCAAGGCCCGCGTCGGCGTGGCCGAAGCCGCCCGTGCCCAGGCGGTCGCCCGTCTGGCCCAGACGGAAGTGCGCAGCCCCACCGACGGCACCGTGTCCAAGCGCAATGCGCGGCTGGGTGCCGTCATGTCGGGCGGCGGCACGGAACTGTTCCGCATCATCCGCGACGACCGGGTTGAGCTGCTGGCCGAGGTGCCGGAGATCGACCTGCGCCAGTTGGAGCCCGGCCAGCCGGCCGAGCTGTCGGCCGTCGACATCCATGGCAAGCCCTTCATCGGGCAGGTTCGCCTGATTTCCCCCGTCGTCGATATCAAGTCGCGCATCGGCACCGTGAAGGTGGAAGTGCCGCACGATCCGGGTCTGCGCCCCGGCATGTTCGTGACGGCCAAGGTCCGCACGGGCACGCAGACCGCCCCCATCGTTCCTGACAATGCCGTCGTCTATCGCGATGCCAAAAGCTGGATCCTGGCCGTGGAAAAGGCGGTGGATGACAAGGGCCATCACGCCGTCACGGCGCGGGAAGTGCGCACCGGCGCGCGCGTGGGCGACAAGGTTGCCATCCTGTCCGGCCTGAATGCCGGGGAGGAAGTGGTGGTGACCGGTGCGGGTTATCTGCGCACCGGTGACAAGGTGATCGTCGCCGATCTGCCGTCCACCCCGGTCAACCCGCTGCCGTCCAACTGACCGCCGCTTGCAAGGAAAGGCACCGGACATGAGCCGTGGCAATATTTCGGCGGTCGCTATCCGCCATCCCGTTCCACCCATTGTGCTGTTCATCATCCTGACGCTGGCGGGTCTGGTGTCCTTCATGACGATGGACATCACCAACAATCCCGACATCGACTTTCCCGTCGTTAATGTCGGCGTCAGCCGTCCGGGTGCCGCGCCGTCGGAACTGGAACAGGAAGTGACGAAGAAGATTGAGGACGCGGTGTCGAATGTCACCGGCATCGATCATGTGTCGTCCAACATCACCGACGGTTATTCCAACACCACGATCGAGTTCAAGATCGGCTACGACACCGACCGCGCCGTGTCTGACGTGCGCGACGCCGTGGCCCGCATCCGCTCCGATCTGCCGCAGGATATCTATGAACCGCAGGTGCAGCGCCTGGAAGTGACGGGCGACAGCATCCTTTATTATGGCGTCACCTCTACCTACCGCTCGGTTGAGCAGCTTTCCTGGCTGATCGACAGCGACATCTCCCGTTCGCTGAAGCGCGTGAACGGCGTGGGCGAGGTGGAGCGCCTGGGCGGTCTCAGCCGTGAAATCCGCGTCAACCTGGACCCGGAGCGCATGATGGCGCTGGGCGTCACGGCGGGCGAGGTGAACCAGCAGCTTCAGGCCCTGAATGTCGACCTGCCGGGCGGCCGGGGTGAGATCGGTGATGCCGAGCAATCGATCCGCACTCTGGGCCGCGCCGAAAGCGTGGATGACCTGCGCAAGATCGAGATTTCGGTATCCGGTGGGCGCAAGGTCCGTCTGTCGGACATCGCCAATGTGGTCGACGGTACGTCGGAACTGCGCGGCGTGTCCCGGCTGGACGGCGTGCCCACGGTCGGTTTCGCCATCGGTCGTTCGCCCAATTCCTCGGAAGTGACCGTCTACAAGGGCGTGCTGGAGGCGGTGAAGCAGCTGGAGAAGGACTATCCGGACCTGACCTTCAAGCTGATCATCAACAATGTGAAGTTCACCATCGACAGCTATCACGCCTCCATCGAGGCGCTGGTCATCGGCGCCCTGCTGGCGGTCGGTGTGGTCTGGTGGTTCCTGCGCGACATGCGGGCCACGCTGATTTCCGCCATCGCCATGCCGCTGTCGACCATCCCGACCTTCCTGATCATGGACTGGTTCGGTTTCACGCTGAACGGCATCACCATGCTGGCGATGGCGCTGGTGGTCGGTATCCTGGTCGATGACGCGATCGTGGAAATCGAAAATATCGTACGCCATATCCGACAGGGTAAACGGCCCTTCGCCGCCGCTTTGGAAGCCGCGGACGAGATCGGCCTGGCCGTGGTGGCCACGACCATGACCATCGTCGTCGTGTTCCTGCCCGTCTCCTTCATGCCGGGTATCGCCGGCCAGTTCTTCAAGTCATTCGGCGTGACCGTGGCCGTGGCCGTGCTGTTCTCGCTGCTGGTTGCGCGTCTGCTCACGCCCCTGATGGCCGCCTATTTCCTGAAGCCGTCGCAGAAGGACGAGCATGAGGCCGGCCCCTGGGTGCAGCGTTACATGCACATGCTGGACTGGTGCATGAGGCGCCGCAAGACGACGCTGATCGCCGGCACCCTGTTCTTCTTCGCGTCGGTCGGTCTTGCCACCCTGCTGCCGTCGGGCTTCGTTCCGGCCCAGGATATCGGCTTCTCCAACCTGCAGATGGAGATGGCGCCGGGCGTGAACCTGGAACAGATGGACGCGATGGTGCAGCGCGCCGCCACCATCCTGAAGGCCCAGCCCGAGGTGGAGACGACCTGGGCCCGCGCCGGTCGCGGCGGCCAGGTGCGCAAGGGCTCGATCATCGTCCTGCTGAAGGAGCGGTCCGAACGTGTCCACCAGAAGGATTTCGAGACTCGCGTCCTGAGCGAGTTGCAGAAGATCCCCGGCGTGCGGTTCAGCTTCAACGCCACGGGTGGCTTCTCCAACCGCGACGTTTCCATCATGCTGACGTCGGAAAACGGCCCGCTGCTGGACACCCACGCCAACAAGGTGCTGGACGAGATGCGGACTCTGTCCATCATCAAGAATGTCAGCTCCACCGCCCCCATGCAGCGGCCGGAAATCCAGATCAAGCCGATGTTCGACCGTGCGGCCGAGCAGGGGGTGTCCGTCTTCACCATCGGTCAGGTCGCCAAAGTGGCGACGCTGGGCGAGATCGACACCAACTCCGCCAAGTTCAACCTGGGCGACCGTCTGGTGCCGATCCGGGTGCAACTGGACAAGGGGGCGCGTGGCGATATCGATGTCATCTCCAACCTGCGCGTCCGCACCAGCAATGGCAGCACCGTGCCCCTGTCGGCCGTGGCGCAGCTGTCGCTGGGCTCCGGTGCCGTGCAGATCGACCGCTTCGACCGTGCCCGCCGCGTGTCGGTGCAGGCTGACCTGAACGGGGCGGAACTGGGCGAGGCCATGAAGGCCATCAACAACCTGCCCGCCATGGCCCACCTGCCGGCCGGCATTTCCAAGCCGAACTATGGCGGGTCGGAGCAGATGGCGATCCTGTTCATGGGCTTCGCCGTGGCGCTGGGAACGGCCTTCCTGCTGATCATTGCGGTGCTGGTGCTGCTGTTCCACAACTTCTTCCAGCCGATCACGATCATGACGGCACTGCCGCTGTCGCTGGGTGGGGCGGTCGTGGGGCTGCTGATGGGCGACATGGCGCTGTCACTGCCGGCATTGATCGGCATCCTGATGCTGATGGGTATCGTCACGAAGAACTCCATCCTGCTGGTGGAATATGCCATCGTCGCCATGCGCGACCATGGGATGAGCCGGCGCGATGCCCTGCTGGATGCAGGCGCCAAGCGTGCCCGCCCCATCGTCATGACCACCATCGCCATGGTGGCCGGCATGGTGCCCATCGCCGCCGGCTGGGGTGCGGATACGGAGTTCCGTCAGCCCATGGCCGTGGCCGTGATCGGTGGCCTGGTGACGTCCACCCTGCTGTCGCTGGTCTTCGTGCCGACCATGTTCACCCTGATGGATGATATCCAGCGCTGGGTGTCCCCGAAACTGGGCCGGCTGCTGACCCCGAAGGAACCCGAGCTGCCGCTGCGTCCGCATGCGGTGGATGGGGAATAAGGCCAGGTTCTGCCATACCCGCTGTTGAACTGACGCCCGGATGGTTCTGCCATCCGGGCGTAATCTTATTACCGGGATTGCGGGCCGGCCGGTAATTAAGCGGCGGCGCATGCATGACTGGCATTTGCGTCCCTGCTGTCGCCGGGGCTTGCGGGCGGATAGGGTTGGGCCTTATCCCCACGGGTGATGGCCGCCATGGTCGGCGGCCGGTTCCGCCTTTGAAAGGAATTCCCGGTGAGCATCAACCGTCTGCATCCCGGCCGCCGCATGAGCGAGGCCGCCATCCATGCCGGCACCGTCTATCTGGCGGGCCAGGTGGCCACCGACCCGACCGCCGATATCAAGGGCCAGACGGCCCAGGTGCTGGCCCAGATCGACGCCCTGCTGGCCGAAGCCGGCAGCGACAAGTCGAAGATCCTGTCCACGACCATCTATCTGTCCGCCATCGGCAATTTCGCCGCCATGAACGAGGTTTGGGACGCCTGGGTGGACCAGTCCAACCCGCCGGCCCGCGCCACGGTCGAAGCCCGTCTGGCCGCCCCCGGCTATCTGGTGGAAATCGTCTGCGTCGCTGCTGTCTGATCGACGTGCATCGCAAGCTGCCGGTGACCAGTCCCGGGTCGCCGGCAGCACGCGACCAACGGCCCCCTGGCGGTGGGCCGTGCCTTGCGCTATCTGAACGGCCTTGAACGGCGGACCCCGGCCCGCCGCCCCCGAAAAGCCCCGGAGCCAGAAATGCCCGATGATGTTGTGAAGCAGAGCTTCAGCCTGTTCCCCCTGGGCCCCGACACCACGCCCTATCGCAAGCTGACCAGCGATTACGTCTCCACGGTCGAATTCGACGGCGAGACGGTGTTGAAGGTGGAGCCCGAGGGGCTGCGCCTGCTGGCCGAAGCCGCCTTCATGGACATCAACCATTTCCTGCGCCCCGGCCATCTGGGCCAGTTGCGCGCCATCCTGGAAGATCCGGAGGCGTCGCCTAACGACCGGTTCGTGGCGCTGGACCTGCTGAAGAACGCCTCCATCGCCGCCGGTGGCATCCTGCCCATGTGCCAGGATACCGGTACGGCCATCATCATGGGCAAGAAGGGCCGCAAGGTCTGGACCAAGGGTGCCGACGAGGCGGCCCTGTCCGAGGGCGTGGCCGACGCCTATCGGAAGCGCAACCTGCGCTACAGTCAGGTGGCGCCCTTGTCCATGTATGAGGAAAAGAACACCCGCACCAATCTGCCGGGCCAGATCGAAATCTTCGCCGAGGGCGAGGATGCCTACAAGTTCCTGTTCATGGCCAAGGGCGGCGGGTCGGCCAACAAGACCTTCCTGTTCCAGGCCACGCCGTCGGTGCTGGCGCCCGATCGTCTGATCCCCTTCATTGAGGAGAAGATGGCGTCCCTTGGCACGTCCGCCTGCCCGCCCTATCACCTGTCGGTGGTCATCGGCGGCCTGTCGGCCGAACAGAACCTGAAGACGGTGAAGCTGGCCTCGGCCCGCTATTATGACAGCCTGCCGACCGAAGGGTCGGAAAGCGGCCACGCCTATCGCGACCTGGACATGGAACAGGCCCTGTTCAAGGCGGCCCAGGGCCTGGGCATCGGGGCGCAGTTCGGCGGCAAGTATTTTTGCCACGATGTCCGCGTCATCCGCCTGCCGCGCCATGGCGCCTCCATGCCCATCGGCATCGGCGTTTCCTGCTCGGCCGACCGTCAGGCGCTGGCCAAGATCACCAAGGACGGCATCTATCTGGAACAGCTGGAAACCGATCCCGCCCGCTTCCTGCCGGAAGTGGACGAGGCGGCGCTGTCGGGTGAGGTGGTGAAGATCGACCTGACCCAGCCCATGGACGACATCCGCAAGACCCTGAGCCAGTATCCGATCCGCACCCGCGTGTCGCTGACCGGACCGCTGATCGTGGCCCGCGACAGCGCCCATGCCAAGCTGCGTGCGCTGCTGGATGCCGGCCAACCACTGCCTGACTATTTCAAGAACCACCCGATCTATTATGCGGGTCCGGCCAAGACGCCGGAAGGCTATGCTTCCGGTTCCTTCGGCCCGACGACGGCCGGCCGCATGGACAGCTTTGTCGACCAGTTCCAGGCAGCGGGCGGTTCCTTCGTCATGCTGGCCAAGGGCAACCGCTCGCCTTCCGTGAAGAATGCCTGCCAGAAGCATGGTGGCTTCTATCTGGGCTCCATCGGCGGTGCCGCCGCCCGTCTGGCCCAGGATTGCATCAAGAAGGTGGAATGCATCGCCTATCCCGAACTGGGCATGGAAGCCATCTGGCGCATTGAGGTGGAGGATTTCCCCGCCTTTATCATCACCGATGACAAGGGCAACGACTTCTTCGAAGCCACCAAGTGACAACAGAAGCGCCCCGTCCAGCTGGATGGGGCGCTTTTTTCTCAGGGGTTCAGTTTGATCAAGGCGGCGTCAGCAACGCCATGGCCTGCTCACAGAACGCCGCCCGTTGCCGCTCATATTCGATACCCGCCTTCAGTACCAGATGACGCAACTGTTGCGCCCGATCGGTCGGGGCGGGCGTGAAATCTCGCCTCTCGATAGCCTGATAGGTTTCCAGCCGCTGGCGATGGTGCCGCGCCAGTTCGGCCAGATTGTCCGGCAAGGTGGTCGGGCCGACCACGGCCTCGGCCCGCAGCCGCACCATCATCTCGTCGCGGATGGGTAACGGCTCCTGGCGCTCGGCCGTCCAGCGGGCCAGTTCATCGCGGCCCGCCGGTAACACCCGATAGGTGCGTTTACGTCCCCGGGCCCCATCCACCTGCCTGCCTTCGATCAATCCGGCAGCCTCCAGCCGTGCCAGCTCCCGATAGATCTGCTGATGCGTGGCCTGCCAGAAATAGCCGATCGACCGGTCGAACCGCCCCGCCAGTTCCGAACCGGCGCCGGGGCGTTCGATCAGGGCGGTCAGCAGGGCGTGCGGCAGGGACATGCGGGGCATCCGTTTCAGCGGTGGGCAGGGGCCTTCATAAGGAACCCCCGCCGGCAATGCCAGATCAGGCTTTCGCCTTGAACGCCGTCATCTCCTGACCGACGCGCCGACCCATTTCCGCCGCCAGGGCCTGCAGGCCGCTCAAGGGCCGGATCATCACCTCGAATTCCCGGATCAGGCCCTGTTCGTCGAAGCGGATGAAATCGATCCCCTTCACCGCCTTGCCTTCCACCGTCGCACTGAATTCCAGCACGACATTCAGCCCGTCCGCCGTCACGGTCGTGCGGTGATAGGTGAAATCGCCGAACACCTGCATGACGGCCCCAATCGCCATCAGCAGGGCATCGGCCCCCTGATAGGGCGTATGGGCCACGGGCGACCGGAACACGGCCTCATCATGGGTGATGGCGCGCAGGGCGGCGATGGACCGGTCGGCGACGATGGCGTGCCAAGCGGTCAGAGAGGCGGCGGCGGCCGGGTGCAGGCCGGGATGGGGGCTCATGGCGTGTTCCCTATTGATTGGCATCAGAGAGCGGCAGCCAGGCGCGTGCCCTGGTTGATGGCGCGCTTGGCGTCCAGTTCGGCCGCGACATCGGCGCCGCCGATCAGGTGGACACGGACGCCGCGCGTCTCCAGATCGGCCTGCAAGGCGCGCAGCGGTTCCTGCCCGGCACAGATGACGACATTGTCGACCTCCAGCAGCTTCTCCTGACCGCCGATGGTCACATGCAGACCGGCATCATCAATGCGGCGATAGGTGACGCCGCCGATGGTGGCGACGCCATGCATCTTCAGCACGCTGCGATGGATCCAGCCGGTCGTCTTCCCCAGATTCTCGCCCAGCTTGCCCTCCGTACGCTGCAGCAGGAAGACCTGCCTGCCATTATGCTCCACCTCCGGCTTGGCACAGCCGCCGGGCCGGCGGTACTCAGGATCGACGCCCCATTGCTTGAAGAAGCGGTCGGCCGACGGCGCCGCGTGCTGCTCCACCAGATAGGTGCTGACATCAAAGCCGATGCCGCCGGCCCCGATGACGGCCACCTTCTGCCCCACGGGCACTTCATCGCGCAGCACGTCCAGATAACCCAGCACCTTGGGATGGTCGATCCCCTCGATGGCCGGCTTGCGCGGCACGACGCCGGTAGCCAGCACCACCTCATCAAACCCGCCCTCGGCCAGCGTCGCGGCATCGGCGCGGGTATTGAGCCGCACCGTCACCCCCTTCAACTCCAGTTGCCGGCGGAAATAGCGCAGGGTCTCGTTGAACTCCTCCTTGCCGGGGATCTTGCGGGCGATGTTGAACTGCCCACCGATCTGGGAGGAGGCCTCGAACAGGGTGACCCTGTGCCCGCGCTCCGCTGCCGTCACGGCGAAGGACAGCCCGGCCGGGCCGGCCCCGACCACGGCGATGCTCTTGGGCGCCGCCGTGGGGGCGATCACCAGCTTGGTCTCATGGCAGGCGCGTGGGTTGACCAGACAGGAGGTGATCTTGCCGCTGAATGTGTGATCCAGGCAGGCCTGGTTGCAGGCGATGCAGCTATTGATCTCGTCGGCCCGGTTCTCGCGCGCTTTCTGCACAAACTGCGCATCGGCCAGGAAGGGACGGGCCATCGACACCATGTCGCAATAACCCTCGGCCAGCAGGCCTTCGGCCACCTCGGGCGTGTTGATGCGGTTGGTGGCGATCAGCGGGATCGACACCTTGCCCTTCATCTCCCGGGTCACCCAGGCAAAGGCGGCACGGGGGACGGAGGTGGCGATGGTGGGGATGCGCGCCTCGTGCCAGCCGATGCCGGTATTCAGGATGGTGGCGCCGGCGGCCTCAATGGCCTGACCCAGCTGCACCACCTCCGCCAGCGTCGATCCGCCTTCCACCAGATCCAGCATGGACAGGCGATAGATGATGATGAAGTTGGGGCCAACTTTCGCGCGGATGCGGCGGACGATCTCCACGGGCAGGCGGATGCGGTTCTCGTAAGACCCGCCCCATTCATCGTCGCGATGATTGGTGCGGGCGGCAATGAACTCGTTGATCAGATAGCCCTCGGACCCCATCACCTCCACACCGTCATAGCCGGCAGCCTGGGCCAGCGCGGCACAGCGCACGAAATCGCCGATGGTCTCCTCCACCTCCTCCCCCGTCAGGGCATGGGGCACGAAGGGATTGATGGGGGCCTGCACCGCCGACGGGGCCACCAGATCCTGCTGATAGGAGTAACGGCCGAAATGCAGGATCTGCATCGCGATCTTGCCGCCCGCCTGATGAACGGCGTCGGTGATGACGCGGTGATGTGCCGCTTCCTCTTCCGTCGCCAGCACGGCGCCGAACGGGGCGGGGCGGCCGCGCTCATTGGGGGCGATGCCGCCGGTGACGATCAGCCCGACCTCGCCGCGCGCCCGTTCGGCGTAGAAGGCGGCCATCCGTTCGAACCCATTCGGCGCCTCCTCCAATCCCACATGCATCGACCCCATCAGCACGCGGTTGCGCAGGGTGGTGAAACCAAGGTCGAGCGGCTGCAACAGGTGGGGATAGGCCGTCATGTGATTATCCTTTATGCAACGGGTTGAATAAAGCATGCCCTCTGGTCCGACCAGATGCAACCAGGTTCAGAACATGCGTGCCGTGGCCGTGCCTGCGCTCCCCACATGGGGTGGCTGTTCCGTCTGATTTCAAGAAAGTGACGATGCTGTGAAGAATCTGGTTGCGTTGTGTGTGAGCGGGGGTCTATATCCCGGCTCCCGCAGCGAGGCGGCCCTTGTGGTTGTGGCGTTGTGGTGGGTCTTGGGGTGATAAGCCTCTGACATTGTTGGATAGACATCATCGTTTGGCGGGGTTGGTCCTGCCGCTGTTGGTCGGTTTTTGGCTTTGTCTTTTTGGGTTTGCCTTGTTTCTGGCGGGTCTGGAAAAAAAGATGGGGCGGTGAAAAAAGCGGTTGACAGGGTTTGGTGGAGCGATTAGAAAGCGCCCCACCGACGCGCCGGACACGCTCCGGCGGCGATGGTGGAACGATCCCTGAAATAGCCTGGCTTTGCGGTCTGGCTGTTCTGGACCCGGGGTTTAAAACCGGGTGATGGTGTATCGTTTGGCCTTTTGGCCCTGGATCTTTGACAAGTGAATCTGTTGAGAAGGGATGCGCAGGCGGCGGATCTTGCTGAGCCGGAGGGTCTGGTTCGTGAGGATACGTTGGCGTGAGCATCCTGGTACATGTTGCTCTATACGCCATCCACGCTATTGACCTTCACGGGTCTCTGGATGGTGGATGGGTTAGGGCAGACGATTGGGAAGTTTGGCGTTTTTTCGTATCCGTCAAAGAGGTTTGTTCACGTGAGTGAGCATTCCGCAAAAAACCTGAGAGTTTGATCCTGGCTCAGAACGAACGCTGGCGGCAGGCCTAACACATGCAAGTCGAACGCACCGCAAGGTGAGTGGCGCACGGGTGAGTAACACGTGGGAATGTACCCTTTGGTTCGGAATAACGTTTGGAAACGAACGCTAATACCGGATGAGCCCTGCGGGGGAAAGATTTATCGCCAAAGGAGCAGCCCGCGTCTGATTAGCTAGTTGGTGGGGTAAGGGCCTACCAAGGCGACGATCAGTAGCTGGTCTGAGAGGATGATCAGCCACACTGG
>NZ_JBMDKJ010000004.1:0-342427 GCF_057809655.1 Niveispirillum sp. FG148 | reverse complement strand
TTGGCTCCACCAAATCGAAAGGGCTTCGCCGGAAACGGCGGGGCCCTTTTCGTTTACCCACCCCTTTTTGTTTGCCCACATCGCCGGAGATCGAACAACGCGGTGGCGCACAGCCTCCAGGCAGAACATGTCTGCCTTGTCATCACGGCTGACGAAGAGGCTTGCATCGGTCGCCAAGTTTGTCCATAAAGCCGCCCACCGCGACGGTCACCCAGACGACGCGAACGAGTTACGGGGCCATAGCTCAGCTGGGAGAGCGCTACAATGGCATTGTAGAGGTCAGCGGTTCGATCCCGCTTGGCTCCACCAAATCGAAAGGGCTTCGCCGGAAACGGCGGGGCCCTTTTCGTTTCGGGTCCCCGATCATGCTGCCGGGGTCAGGCCGCCGGCAGCACCAGAATGAAGCGACTGCCCTGGCCCGGTTCGCTGTCCAACCGCAGGCTGCCTGATAGCGGGCCGGACACCAGATTGTGGGCGATGTGCAGGCCCAGGCCGGTGCTGCCCTGATCGCGCGCCGTGGTGAAGAACGGGTCGAAGACCTTGTCCCGCACATCCGCCGCCATGCCCGCCCCGTCATCGGCGAAGGTCAGGATGACCTGCGCCCCCTCCCCCTTCTCCCACGATATGGTGACGGTGCCACCCTGCCGGCTGCCGAAACCATGCTGAAGGGCGTTCTGGGCCAGATTGGTCAGCACATGGGCCAGGGGGGCGGGCTGCGCCTGCACACACAGGCTGTCGTCCCCCTCCAGCCGCAGTTCGATCCCCTGCTTCTCAAAGGCCGGCTGGAAGGCGGACAAGGTCTCGGCCACCAGGGGGCGCAGCGCCACATTCTGGCGCGGGCCGACATATTCTTCCGCCGACACCTGCTTGAAGCTCTGTACCAGCCGGGCTGCGCGTTCCAGGTTGGTGCCCAGCATGTCCAGCACCTGCCGACCCGTGGCCAGGAAGTCAGACAGGGCGGTGCGGGTCAGGTTCTTGGCCTCCACCTGCCGGGTCAGCTTTTCGATCTCCTGGTCCAGGAAGGAGGAGGAGGTGATGGAGACACCCAGCGGCGTATTCAGTTCATGCGCCACGCCCGACACCAGCCGGCCAAGGGAGGCCAGCTTCTGTTCGCGAACCAGCCGGTCCTGCGTGGCGCGCAGATCCGCCAGCGTCTGGGACAGGGCATCCTTCTGCCGCGCGATTTCCAGCGTGCGGTCGTGAACCTCGCGTTCCAGCTCCCGCTGACGCCGACGCAGACGGTGGGTGCGGTACTGCACGCCCAACGCCACCAGCCCCAGCCCGGCCACCAGCAGCCCCAGCCGGAACCACCAGGTCTGGTACCAGGCCGGCAGCACCGTGACGGGCAGAACCAGCGCCTGCGACCCGAATAGCCCTTCCCGATTGCTGCCGCGGACCAGCAGCCGGTAGGAGCCGGGGGCGAGGTTGGCATAGGAGACATGGCGCCGCGTCGCGTCGCCCGTCATCCATTGGCTTTCAAACCCCTCAAGCTTGTAGAGGAAGCGCGTGCGCTCCGGACCCGTATAGTCCAGAGCCGCGAATTCCACCGACAGCGACCGGTCTTCCGGTGACAGGCGGATATCGGGGGGTGAGGGCTGGTTATAGATGTCGGCCGGCACCGACCGGTCACCGATGCGCAGGTCGGTGACCACTGTCGGGGGCAGCACGCGCCAGGCATCCAGCAGGTCGGGCCGCACCACGACCAGCCCGCTGCGCCCGCCGAACATCAGCTGCCCATCGGGCCCGCCGGTGACGCTGTTGGCCCAGAAGCTGTTGACCCCCACCCCGTCGGGCCGGTCCAGCACCTGCACCGACAGACTTTCGCCATCAATGACCGCCAGGCCATTGTCGGTGGAGGCCCAGATGCGTCCAGCCTTATCCTCCCGCAGGGCATTGACCATCAGCGTCGGCAGCCCCTGCGCCGTGCCCAGGCGGCGGAAGACGGCCGGCTGGCCGGGCCGCCAGCCCGGTTCCATGATGTTGATGCCACCGCCCAGCGTCCCCACCCAGACACGGCCGCGCCGGTCGGTCAGGATGGCCGTGATGAAATCATGCGACAGGGAACGCGGATCGGCCGGGTCATTGTGGATACGGGTGAAGACATGTGACTGCGGGTCATAGAGATGCATGCCGCCATGTCCGCCCACCCACAACCGGCCGTCGGCCGCCGGGGCCAGCAGGCGGAGACGGTTATCGAACAGCGAGGTATCGTCACCGGACCGCGTGCGTTCCACCCGCATGCGGCCCGTCGCCAGGTCCAGACCCACCAGCCCGTTGGCGGCGATCCACAGCGTGCCGCCCTGACGCATCAGGAACCAGACGCCGGGGCTGGGCGGGCTGGGCGGCGGCAGGGGCACCTGTTCCAGCTGCGGCGATCCCGGGCGCTGCCGGTAGAGCCCCCGCTGCGTACCGACATAGACGGTCCCGTCCGGCGCCATCTCCATCGACAGTACGGCCCCTTCCGGCAGCCCCCCGTGCCCGGGCCGGATGCCATCGCGCGTGCCCGTGGCCGGGTTCAGGATATCGATGCCGTTGGTCTGCAACCCCGCCCACAGCCGTCCGTCGGGCGCCAGCATCAGGCTGCGCACCTGTGGATCGGACAGCCGGTCGGGCCGGATCTGGGAAGCCAGGATGGGGTTGAGGGCCGCCATGGGCGGATTGCGCCGGCTGATCCCCCCGCCCCAGGTGCCGATCCACAGGATGCCCGACCGATCGACCAGCAGGGACCGCACGTCGGATGCCGACAGGCTGCTGGTCAGGGTCGGATCATGGCGGTGCTGCTCGATCCGGCCGGTATCGACATGCAGGATCAGCAGCCCGGCACCCTGCGTCCCGACGGCGATGCGGTCGGGCGCCATCTCGGCCAGCGCGAACTTGCCCACCGTCTGTTCAGCACTTTCACCGGTGCCCAGCAGATCAATCAGCCGGTGTTCCCCCGTGGCCGGGTCCCACAGCGCGATGCCGGGAAAGATGCCCGTGACCCAGATGCGGCCCCGGCTGTCGCGCAGCATTTCATGCACGGGCCCATCGGGCAGCAGTTCCGCCAGTGGGGTGGGCTGCGACAGGCCCGTCTCCGGGTCGAACAGAACCAAACCCCGCCCGGTGCCCAGCAGCAGCGTGCCATCGGGCTGCACCAGCATGGTGCGAAGATTGTCGATGGGGATACTGTCGGGATCGGATCCGCGACGGAGGAAGTAGCGCAGCGCGCCCGTCACCGGATCGCGGACATACAGCCCGCCGACCGTCCCGGTCCATAGCCGGCCACGGGCATCGGTCACCATGGACTGAACGGAATTGTGCAGGATTCCGGCGTCGATCCGGTCGAACCGGTCGCTTGCCGCATCATAGCGGGCCAATCCGCCGGCATTGGTGCCCACCCACAGACCGCCGGCAGGGTCCACATGCAGGGCCGTGATATAGCTGTCCGGCAGACTGTGCGGGTCGTCGGGATCACTGGTGTAATGGCGGAAACGGTGGCCGTCGAATCGGACCAGTCCGCCACCCGTACCGAACCACAGGAAACCCGTATGGTCCTGCACGATGCGGCCGACCACGTCATTGGGCAGCCCCTGGTCGCGGCCGATGCGATCGAACAGCGGGTCGGTGAAGGCCGACCAATCGGCCGCAGCCCCGGCCGGCAGCGTCAGCGGCCATGGGGCCAATATCACCGCCACGCACAATGCCACCCGCCACCACCGATGCCTCGACGCGCGGTTCGACGGATGGTGGGACGGCGGCTGGTTATGGTTCATGCGGCGTAAACCTTGTTGCGGCCGCAGAATAGCAACATCCCACCGGGGGTGGAACCAAGGTATTTTTGACGATTTTTGTAAGGCTGCCACGGGTGGACCTATCGCGCTTATACAAATCGGCCGTTGTATTTTTATCCAAGTAGAGTAATAATTAATACTTGGGGCGCAGATCATTGCGAAATTGAGACGATCATGCCTGGAAGTGAACGGGCCGGAACACCCGGAAACGATACCCTTCTATCACAGAATGACGGTGACATACTAGTTGGCGGCGCGGGAGACGACACCTACGATATTCAGCATATGAATGTCGTTGTACGTGAAGAGGCCAATAATGGTGGCGATGACACTATTGTTGCGCGCGTTGACTTCGTACTGCCCGACAATGTTGAAAACCTGACCTTGGACTATGCCCTGCGTTACCCTACCTTTGCCGTACAAAAGGAAGGGGCACATATCGGCATCGGTAATGCTTTGGACAACATCATCCAGGGCAACGAGCTGCATAATGTGCTGATGGGCGCCGGTGGGGATGATGTCATCCGGGCCGGCGGCGGCGATGATCTGGTCCTGGGCGGGACCGGTCACGACTTCCTGCGCGGCGACGCCGGCAACGACACGCTGGCCGGAGAGGATGGCAATGATGTGCTCAACGGCGGGGCCGGCGACGACATCCTGATCTTCGATGTCGGGGAGGACCGGCTGAACGGCGATGCCGGGCTGGACATTGCCCTGTTTGCGGGCCCGGCCAGCCAGTACAAGGTCATCAGCGCCGATGCCGGCCAATATGTCGTCATCGACATCACCGCCCCGCCCTTTCACGCCACGGCCGGTCTGCGGGATGTGGAGGTGGCGGTGTTCGGCGATGATGTCATGCTGCTGTCCCGGCCCGCCCCCGGCTCCGCCCCGACCGGCTTCGACGAAGCCCTGTACCTGTCACGCTATGCCGATGTCGCCGACGCGGTGCGCCAGGGCAGCTTCGTCAGCGGCTGGCAGCATTTCCAGCTGTACGGGGAACGGGAGGGGCGTAACCCTGATGCCCTGTTCGATGCGGATTTCTATCTGTCCGAATATGGGGACGTGGCCGCCGCCGTCGCCCGCGGGGAAACCACCGCCTGGGCGCATTACAACAATTTCGGCTGGCGGGAGGGGCGGGATCCGTCGGCCCTGTTCAGTACCAATGCCTATCTGGCGCAGAACAGCGACGTGGCCGCCAGCGGTCAGAATCCGCTGCTGCATTTCATCCATGTCGGCGCGGCCCAGGGGCGGCTGGCGCAGTTGGCTGACGCCAGCCTGGACTGGCTGGGCTGACCAGTGGGATCGAACGGTGGGGACCGTTCAAAAATCGCCATGTTGATCCGATGCGGACACCGATTTGCCACGGTCGATATGGAACCTGAAGAAACAGGGGCGATAACGAAATGCTGAATCGAGAAGAAAATGCCTGGTACTCTGCAGAACGGAACACCAAACGACGATACGCTTCTGTCCCAGCACCCTAATGATACCCTGTCGGGTGGTGCTGGGGACGATATTTACGACGTTCTTCACTATGGAACACGGATCGTCGAAACGGAAAGTGGCGGTCACGATGTCATTCTGGCCCATATCGACTTCGTCCTGCCGGATTTTGTCGAGGATCTGAGCCTGGAATATGCCCAGCGGGGCAGCTACCCCGTTCCCGTCACGGGCGGTGCCCTGGTCGGCATCGGCAACCGGCTGGACAATACCATCGCCGGCAACGGGCTGGACAACCTCATCAAGGGCCTGGGCGGCAACGACTTGCTGATGGCCAATGGGGGTCATGACAGCGTTGATGGCGGCGACGGCAACGACACGCTGACGGGCGGGGCCGGCAACGACACCCTGCTGGGGGGCGCTGGCAACGACGATCTGGCGGGCGGCCCCGGCAATGACGTGTTTGTCGGCGGGGCTGGCGACGACCGCATCTTCGGCAATGATGGCGTGGACGTGGTCCGTTACGACGGCCGCCTGGGTGTCGGTGGCGACTACACGATGGTGCGCGGCGATGGCGGCGTTACCACCATCACAGCCTCGAATGGTGAAGGGACGGACACGCTGTCGGGCGTGGAGATCATCACCTTCGGCGTGAATGTCTGGCTGAACAGTGCGCCCACCGGCACGGCCCGCAATGGCTTCGACGAGGCGCTGTACCTGTCGCGGAATACGGACGTTGCGGCCGCCGTGCGCAATGGCCAGTTGGAAAGCGGCTGGCAGCATTTCCAGCTGTACGGCCAGAAGGAAGGGCGGTCGCCCAACGCGCTGTTCGACGTGGATTACTATCTGTCGCAATACAAGGATGTGGCCGCCGCCGTTGCACGCGGTGAGACCACGGCCTGGACGCACTACAACAATTTCGGCTGGAAGGAAGGCCGTGACCCGTCGGCCTGGTTCAACACCAAGGCCTATCAGGCCATGAACGAGGATATTGCCGGCACCGGCCTGAACCCGCTGACCCATTTCCTGCATATCGGCGCGGCCGACGGGCGCATGGCCCAGATCGCCAACCCGAGCCTGGATTGGCTGGGCTGAGGCCGCGTCCTGTCGATACCTGCCCGCGGCGTTTTGTCGGATGACAAGCGCCGCGGGCAGGCGTAGCAGACTCAACAATTCGGCCGCCCCGTGATGGGACGGCGCTATGCGCTCAGGTGCGCCATGTATGTGCTTTACATCCTGCTGGGCATGGTTGTCGGCCTGCCATTTGCGGGGGTCTTCTATTATGTCATGTGGATGTTCCTCACCGGCGGTGATCCCGGTGGCGGCGACAGCAATCCATTCTGACAGCGGACGCCGCCGCCGGCTGCTTTCGCGTCTGGTGGCGGTGTTTCTGGTCCTGGCGCCGCTGACCGCGGCGGCCGACCCGCCCCGCGCCCCCGGCGTCAACGCCGAAGACGGCCGGCAGGTCATGGACATCACCCGACCGCCCTGGAACAGCGTGGCGCGGGTACAGACCAATATCGGCGGCAAATGCACCGGTACGGTGATCGGACCGCGGCTGGTTCTGACCGCGGCGCATTGCCTTTACAACCACCGCACCCGCGCCCTGCTGGCCGCCGGATCCCTGCATGTCCTGCTGGGTTATGAGCGTGGTGACTACAAGTTGCATCTGATGGTGGAACGGCTGCATGTCCCGCCCGGCTATGATGGCAGCAGACCCGGCGAGAGCCTGACGGCGGATTGGGCGCTGCTGCGCCTGTCGGGGGATGCACAGGTGCCGGCCCTGCCCCTGTCCAGCCGGCCGGCCCGTCCGACCGACAAGGTGGCCGTGGCTGGTTTCAGCCAGGATCGTGTCCATCTGCTGATGGCGGACCGCGACTGTGCCGTCTTGACCACCAGCACCGGGCCGCTGCTGGTCCATGACTGCTCCGCCAGTCGCGGAACCAGCGGCGGGCCGCTGCTGATCCAAGATGGGGCAATCTGGCGCGTCGGTGGGGTCAATGTCGGCATCTCCGGCCGGGCGGGCAACATCGCCATCTGGCCACAGGACCTGAATGCGGCCATTTCCGCGCTGTCCGCCCCCTGAACGGACCCGACTCTTTCCCCCGCCCCCCCGAATGGCCTATAGTCGCCGGGATATTCCCCCTGGTGATGGAAAGAGCCCCGCCGAATGGCCGAAGACGATATCGACCGTTCCTCCATCCTGTCCGTACCGGTACAGGTGTCGGTCCGTCTTGGCCGTCGCCGCCTGCGGATCAGCCAGCTTCTGCGCATGGGACCGGGCGACATTGTCGATCTGGAACGCGTCGTCGGCGATCCCGTGGACGTGTTCGTCAATGACCGCATGGTGGCGCGCGGCGAACTGGTCGTCGTCGACGGCCGCCTGGGCCTGACCATTGTCGAACTGATGCCGCAGGCCACCCGCGGCCGCGAACCGCTTGGCCCCGGCCCCGGCGAATAAGGCCGGGCGGGAGGGTCGGGGCGATGGGGGATCGCATCACGCGGATATTGCTGGTCGATGCCGACGCGGCGCTGCGCCGGTCGCTGGTCGAACATCTGTCGGCGCAGCCCGGCTGGCAGGTGGTGGAGGCGGGTGACGGCGCCACCGCGCTGTCGTCGGCAATCACCCGGCCCGTCCATGCGGCCCTGGTCGATGCGCAACTGCCGGACAGGGACGGGGCCACGCTCTGCCGGGACCTGCGCCAGCAGGGGATTCCCGGCCCGCTGATCCTGCTGCTGCCTGCGGGCGCCACCGAACCTGGGCCCGATCCGAAAGGGGCGCACGCCCATCTGGTCAAGCCGATCCGCCTGGGCAGTTTGCTGTCGCGGCTGCGCGGACTGCTGCGACCGGCCGAAGCCGAGGCCGCCAGCCTGGGCCTGACCATCGGCCCCTACCGCTTCGACCCGTCGGCCAAGCGGCTGGAGGCCGGGGATGGCACCCGCATCCGCCTGACAGAGAAGGAAAGCCTGATCCTGACCCATCTGCATGGCAGCAACACACCCGTGCCGCGACAGGCGTTGCTGGACGCCATCTGGGGCTACGGCGCCGGCATCCAGACCCACACATTGGAAACCCATATCTATCGCCTGCGCCGCAAGATCGAAACGGACCCGACGCGGGCGACGCTGCTGGTCACCGAGGCTGGTGGCTATCGTCTGGTGCCATGATGACCCCTGCTGTCCCGTCCCGCCGCGCCCTGTGCACGGCCCTGCTGATGCTGCCGCTGGCCGCCTGCGCCGTTCGGCCCCCGCCGGAACCGGAATTCCCGCCACTGCCCCCCCTGCCCGATGTCCGGCGCATCGTGCTGGCGCATGTGAAAAGCGGGGAGATGGTGGATGTGATCTATTTCCACAATAACGACTACGATCAGCAGGCCATGCGCCGGATCGACTTCCTGCTGCGCGACCGGCGCACGGGGGGAGTGGGAAAGATCGATCCGCTGCTGATGGATTTCATGTTCGACCTGCTGTACCGCACGGGCCTGCCGCCGACGACCGTGGTGCAGGTGACGGACGGGTTCCGGTCGGCCGGTACCAATGCCGATCTGGTACGCGACAACCCGAACGCGGCCCGTGAAAGCTACCACCTGCAAGGCCGGGCCATGGATTTCAAGGTACCGCTGCTGCCCGGTCCCGCCCTGAGCGAAATCGCCAAAACCATGCAGCGCGGCGGGGCCGCCTATTATCCTTCCACCGGTCATACCCATATCGACACAGGCCCCAATCGCACCTGGAAGACACGATGAGACGCTGGGCACTGCCGTTCCTGGCCCTGCTGGCCTTGACCGGATGCAAACCGGTGATGACGGCACGCGTGCCCGTCCTGCCGACGGGCGAGTCGCTGCCGTCCGGTGTGATGCCGCGCGACCTGCCCACCGGCACGGGCGACACGCTGACCGTGACGGAGGAGGCGATGCGCATCGGCTTCCGCTATGTCCTGTCGGCCCCCGGCGGCCGCGTCGGCAGCCTGGCCTTCCAGCAGGTGGAGGATATCCCGCTGGAACGGATCATCGTGCCAGGCGGAGAGGTCCGCGCCGCCTATCTGGCCCAGGGGCGCATGACGACGGTGGGGTTGGAACGGCTGCTGCATGGAACGCGTCATGCCAAGGACCTGGCCCGATCCCTGACCGATGGCGGGACGGCGGGGGAGGAGCGCTATCTGTTCGCCTTCTTCGCCCTGATGCGGCAGGGAACGGAGGCCCCGCGGCTGGCGCTGATCCAGTGCGACCCGACCCATGCCGGACAGGAGCCCATCGCCAAGGCCGTGCAGTCCCGCGCCATCCGCGCGGGACTGAAGCTGGACCCGGATGGCGACCTGCCACGCATGCCCAGCCGCGATCTGGTGCTGTCGGTGCTGACGGGTGGCCTGCGCGACGCGGTGGCATCTGGCGACTGCCGCGCGGACCTGCCCCTGCAGCTCCCCGATCTTTAGGGCTGGCCGGATAATCTCTTTCCCGGCGATTTTCGGGCGCATAAGGCCCGTGTGGCCCGCCGCTTCCTGTGGTAGGGATATCGCGTCCGGTCGCCTAAACCTGGGGCCGGGCTGGGCGCCTTCGTGGATGGAACTGGTCTGGCGATGACGATGATGAGCGGCACACCGACGATCGTGCCGGAGGCGGGGCGCAGCCCCGATCCGGTGGCGGGTGCGCGGCGCCTGCTGGCGCGCCTGCGCGACGTCATGGCCGGCAGCGGCACGGCCCAATCGCGCCTGGACAAGATCGTCATGACCATCGCGCACGAGATGTCGGCGGACGTCTGTTCCTGCTACGTCATGCGCGCGGGCGAGGTGCTGGAACTGTTCGCCACCATCGGTCTGAACCCCGATGCCGTCCACAAGACCCGCATGCGCGTGGGCGAGGGTCTGATCGGCGACGTGGCGGCGCATGCGCGGCCCATCGCGCTGGCCAATGCCCCCAGCCATCCCAATTTCGCCTATCGCCCGGAAACGGGGGAAGACCCGTTCAACGGCTTCCTGGCCGTGCCCATTCTGCGCGGGGGCCGCGTACGCGGCGTGCTGGCCATCCAGCACAAGGATCGCCGCGACTATGACGAGCAGGAGGTGGAGACGCTGCAGACCATCGCCATGATCGTGGCGGAACTGGTCGTGGCGGGCGAGTTGGTCGACAGCCGCGAACTGTCCTTGGTCAATGATCTGGTGCTGCTGCCGTCGCGTCTGGAAGGGACCAGCCTGAACCGGGGCGTGGCCATGGGCGTGGCCGTGCTGCACCGGCCGCAGCTGACCATCCGCCAGATGGTGGCCGATGATCCGGAAGCAGAACTGGCCCGGCTGAAAGAAGCCGTGGAAAGCATGCATTCGGCCATCGATCAGATGCTGATTGCCGTGGGCGAGTCGGACAGCGAACATGCCGAGATCATGCAGACCTACCGCATGGTCGCCGCCGACCGCGGCTGGCTGAACCGCATCCGGGAGGCCATCCGTTCCGGCCTGACGGCCGAGGCGGCCGTCCAGCGTGTCCAGGACGACAACTCCGCCCGCATGGCGCAAATCGCGGATCCTTATATCCGTGACCGGCTGCTGGATCTGAACGACATCACCAACCGCCTGTTGCAGCATCTGGCCGGCAAGCCGGTGGAGGCCATCGGCGGTACCCTGCCCGACGAATTCATCCTGGTCGCCCGCAATCTGGGCCCGGCGGAACTGCTGGATTATGACCGCCGCCGCCTGCGCGGGCTGGTGATGGAGGAAGGGTCGGCCTATTCCCATGTCGCCATCGTCGCGCGCGCCCTGGACATCCCCGTCGTGGGGCAGGCTGCCGATGTGCTGCGCCGCGTGGAACCGCTGGATTTCCTGATTGTCGATGGCGACAACGGCCAGATCTTCGTCCGACCGGCCGATGATATCCAGGCCGTGTTCGCCGCCAGCATGGCCGCGCGTCAGCGCCGGCAGGCCGAATATGCCAAGCTGCGCGATCTGCCGGCCATCACCGTGGACGAACAGCATGTAACCTTGATGCTGAATTGCGGGCTGCTGATCGACCTGCCGCATCTGGCGGGAACCGGCGCCGACGGGGTCGGGCTGTACCGCACGGAAATTCCCTTCATGGTCCGCCCGTCCTACCCCGATGTGGCGACGCAGCTGGAAAATTACAGCAAGGTTCTGGACGAAGCGGCGGGCAAGCCCGTCAATTTCCGCACCCTGGATGTCGGCGGCGACAAGACCCTGCCCTACTTCCCCGAACTGGGGGAGGAGAATCCGGCGCTGGGCTGGCGTGCCATCCGCATCGGGCTGGACCGGCCTTCCATGCTGCGCAAGCAGTTGCGCGCCATGCTGCTGGCGGCTGCCGGGCGGGACCTGCGCGTCATGTTCCCCATGGTGGCCACCGTGGCGGAATTCATCCAGGCCCGCCGCATCCTGGACCTGGAGGTCAAGCGTCTGGCCAACAGCGGCCAGCCCGGCCCGACCACCCTGAAGGTCGGGGTGATGATGGAGGTGCCGGCCCTGCTGTTCCAGCTGGACGCGCTGCTGCCGCTGGTCGACTTCATGTCGGTCGGGTCCAACGACATGTTGCAGTATCTGTTCGCCAGCGACCGTGGCAACCCGATGCTGAACAACCGCTACGATCTTCTGTCGCCGGCCTTGCTGCGCGTCCTGAAGATGCTGGTGGAAAAATGCGGCGAGGCGGGCGTGACCCTGTCACTGTGCGGGGAGATGGCCAGCAAGCCGCTGGACGCCATGGCCCTGCTGGGGGTCGGCATGCGCCACCTGTCCATGTCGGCACCTGCCTTCTTCCCGGTCAAGGCCATGCTGCGGTCCCTGCATGTCGGTGATCTGTCGGCCTATATGGACCGGCTGTACCATCTTCCCGTGCGGTCGCTACGGCCCTATCTGAAGGCCTATGCGGCGGATCACGGGGTAAGGCTGGGATAGTGGGGCAGACCCTGGGCATCCGCCGGTTCGCCGCCCGATGCAGGGCGCGGGGCCGCCGGTGATCCGCTTTCCCGTTGCCCAATGGCCGTTGCCGACAGGCCGCCATCGCGGTTATGCAGCAATGACAGCCGACGATACCGCGACACCCCCAAACATCAAGACAGACCAAAGCCATCATGGTTTCTTTTCCGCACGCCATCGGCCTTTCCTGGCGTCGCCATTGGCCATTGCTCGCCGTGCTTGTCCTGGGGGCCGTCCTGATTCTGATGGGGCTGATGACCCCCGGAATCGGAGAGGATAATGACGCCCCCCTTGTGGTGCGGCACGCATCGCACCTGTCGACCCTTGGCTACACGCCCATCCGGTCCTGGGGCTTTCCGCTGTATGAGCTTTACACCTACCCTTTGCTGAATAATTTCGGCGACGTGGTCGCGCGCCTGCCGGCCGGGGCCTTTTATCTGGCAACCATCATTCTGGTTTATCGTTTCTGCCTGCCATCGCAGGGGGAAACCCGGTCCGCATTGACGGCCCTGGCCGTAGCTGTGGTGCCCACGATCCATCTGCCTGCCAGTGAGCTGATGGAAACCAGCATGTCGCTGTTCCTGGGGCTTGCTTTCATTCTGGCTGTGCTGAAATGGCGGGCGGTGACCAGCTTGCCCGGCCCGCGGGAACTTTTCCTCCTGGCGCTGCTGGGGGCCCTGGCCACGGGCGTCCGACCGGACAACATCATCCTGTTCGCTGCGTTCGGCATTGCCGCCGTCCTGCAGGCGCGGCGGCTGCCGGCGCGGCTGATCCTGGCTTGTCTGCTGTTCCTGGCCGTCGTGGCCGGCATCTTTGCCGGCGTCTACAGCGAGCGGGCGCTGAACGGCATTTTCAACTTCGGAATGCGGGTCCTGCAGCCGGATCCCTGGTCGCGTCGCGTCCTGCGGGCCATCCTTGGCTATGCCGCGGCGGTTGGCCTGCCGTTCCTGGCCTTCATCATCATCGCCCTGTGGCGGCGGCGGCTGTCCTGGCCAGCCGGGCTGGACAAGGGGGAGCGGTGGTTTCTGTTGCTGGCGGCGGGCCTGTGGGCCCTGCGCTATGCCGCCCTGCCTGACGAAGTCTCCTACCTGGTCATCCCGGTCAGCGCCCAGATCGTGGTGCTGTGCAATGCGTTGCCCAAGGGGCCGGTGGGGCGAGGGTGGCTGCTGGGCGCCGTCACCGCCCTGGCCTTGCCCAACCTGGTGCAGATTGCCCTGTTTGAACGTCCGCACCTGACAGCGGAATTTCGCCCCAGCCTGCAGCCGGGCGCCCTGCAGCAGGATCTGGGCTACCGCCGGAGTTATCAGGCGCAATGGCAGCTTGATCAGGACCTGATCAGCCATCCCGAGCGGATCGGGTGCGCACGGGTTCGCGTCATGCTTCCCACCAACCAACCTCCCGCCGACACCTGTCTGGTGCTGAACCGGTTCGTGCTCCGATACCTGGACCGCGGGCGTGGTCAGGTCGCACAACGCCAGAGGGAGATACTGGCAAGGCTCACCCGCGTCTTCGTCTATGACGGCGCCGCTGGCCGGGGCTGGCATCATTTCCTGCCTTATGAGACGCTCACGGTGCCCGATATTCAGCATCTGACCGCCACGACAGGGCCGGAACTGCTGTCCACACTGGACCGCGCCAATGACCAGGCAAAGTCTCCGCCGTCACCATAGGCGCCCTGCGGCGGGGCGGGTTGCATGGGCCGGCACCGGTTGCTAGAGTGGCATCGCTTCGGGCACGGAGATTCGGAGCGGTAATATCCCGGCATCTCAATGGGTTACTCCCATTTTTCGGATTGGACCGCCGCTCCGGGCGGGATCAGGTGGTCGGGTTTCAGCCGGCAGGGAACGATGGCCGATCAAAACGGACGACAGCAGGATATGCGCGACATGCGCCATCACGGCGCGGACGCCGCACATCACGAGCAGCAGCACCAACCCCACCACGGCCCCCGCCATGTGGGGGAGGCGCTGAAGGCGCGGCGTGAGGCGCTGGGCTATGCGCTGCCCGACCTGGCCGCCAATTTGCGCATCCGCCTGAATTTCCTGGAAGCGATCGAGGAAGGCCGCTGGGGCGATCTGCCCGGCCATGCCTATTCCACCGGTTTCCTGCGTTCCTACGCACAGATTGTCGGGCTGGACCCGACGGCCGTGCTGCTGCGGTTCAAACAGGATGCGGCCGGGCATGAACCGGCGCCGGAGCTGTATTTTCCCGAACCGGTGAATGAAACCCGCGTGCCCGGCGGGGCCGTGCTGCTGGTCGCTGCCCTGCTGACCGTCGGCGTCTATGGGGGCTGGTACGCACTGACAGCCGCCAACCGCTCGGTCGGGGACATTGTGCCCGCCCTGCCGGAGCGGCTGTCCAAGCTGATCTATGGTGACGGCACCGTGCAGGAACCGGCCCCCACCCCGGCACCCGTGCTGGCCCCGGGGCAGGTGGAAGCCTTGGTGGAAGCCTCTCCCCCCTCCGGACCGGAAGTGGGCAGCAGCGGCGGGCAGACCTCCGTCCCCAGCGGTTCCGTGAATGTCGCAGCGCCCACAGCCCCGCCGCTGCCCGCCACGGATACAAGCCCCGTCGCCGCCGGCAACGGCCCGACAGAGGATGAAAGCGAGGTGCCGCAGCTACCCGACCTGGGCCAAACGCCGCCCACGCAGGAAGCCGCTGTTGAACCCGCCACGCCCGATGTGGAACCCGTCGCCGCCGGTGATGTGGCGCCGGACGCCCCCACCAATGCCAGCAATCAGCCCCCGCCCGCCCCCGAACAGGTGCCGCCCACGGGCCGCGTCTTTGGTCAGTCCGATGGCAAGGTGCGCGTGACCATCCGCGCCGTCGAGGATAGCTGGATTGAGGTGCGCGACGGCAAGGGCACGCTCTGGGCGTCGCGCGTGCTGCGCCGGGGCGACCTGTTCCGTGCGCCCGACGTACCGGGCATGGTGCTGAATACCGGCAACGCCGGCGGCCTGGTCGTGGCGCTGGATGGCCGCGACCTTGCCCCGCTGGGCGCCAAGTCCCAGGTTATGCGCAGCATTTCGCTGGCACCCGAGGCGTTGACCGCCCGCTAACCGTTGTTTCCAGGATTTCCGTCGATCATGAGCCCCAATCACGACCCCGCCACCCATCGCCCCTGGCGCCAGATTCAGCGCCGCAAGTCCCGACAGGTGCGGGTGGGGTCGGTGCTGGTCGGTGGCGATGCGCCGATTACCGTGCAGACCATGACCAACACGGTCACGGCCGACGCCAAGGCCACGATCGAGCAGATCCGCCGGGCGGAGGAGGCGGGCGCCGACATCGTCCGCGTGTCCTGCCCCGACGAGGAGAGCACGGCGGCCCTGGCGGAGATCGTGCGCGCGGCCCAGGTGCCCATCGTCGCCGACATCCATTTCCATTACCGCCGCGCCATCGAGGCGGCACAGGCCGGCGCCGCCTGCCTGCGCATCAATCCCGGCAATATCGGCTCGGCCGAGCGGGTGCGGGAGGTGGTGCAGGCGGCCAAGGATCATGGCTGTTCCATGCGCATCGGCGTCAATGCCGGCAGCCTGGAGCGGGAACTGCTGGAACGCTATGGCGAGCCCTGCCCCGATGCCCTGGTCGAAAGTGCCCTGACCCATGCCAAGATCCTGGAAGACCATGATTTCCGGGAGTTCAAGATTTCGGTGAAGGCGTCCGATGTCTTCCTGGCCGTGGCAGCATATCAGGGGCTGGCCGACGCCTGTGACTATCCCCTGCATATCGGCATCACGGAGGCGGGCGGCCTGCGCGCCGGCACCGTCAAATCCTCCATCGGGCTGGGCATGCTGCTCTGGTCCGGCATCGGCGACACGATCCGCGTGTCGCTGTCCGCCGATCCGGTGGAGGAAGTGAAGGTCGGGTACGAGATGCTGAAAAGCCTGGGCCTGCGTCGCCGTGGCGTCACCGTCATCTCCTGCCCCTCCTGCGCGCGCCAGCAGTTCGACGTCATCAAGACGGTGGAGGTGCTGGAGGAACGGCTGGCCCATATCACCACGCCCCTGACCGTCAGCGTCATCGGCTGTGTCGTCAACGGGCCGGGCGAAGCCACCATGACCGATATCGGCTTCACCGGCGGCGGCAAGGGCACGCATCAGGTCTATCTGGGCGGCCTGCCGGCCCACCGGCTGAAGGACGAGGCCATTGTCGACCATCTGGTCAAGCTGGTGGAGGCCAAGGCCGCCGAGGTGGCCGCGAAGGGGTGATAACAGCGGCCATAAATTATGTCCGCTGTTACGGCGGCGACTGCCGCCGCGCGGCCCGTGCCGCGTAGCCAAGCTGCCGGATGGCGGCGCCCGGCCACTGAGGGGGCATGAGTCCCTACGACGCCCCCACGGAGACATAGCTGGACACGCCGCGGATATGTTCGTCCACGGCCAGCCGGTGGGACAGCGGCGGGAAGGCGCGCTGCGTGCAGTCCAGGCGCGGGCAGATGCGGCAATTGACGCCGATGGGCGTGGCGGCCTCGTTGTTCGACAGGTCCACCCCGTCGGCATAGACAAGCTGCGCCGCATGGGCCAGGTCGCAGCCGATGGCGACGGCGAACTGCCGCGCCGGCTGCTTCCAGCCGCCGCCCGGCTTGGTCACCGTGCGGGTGACGGAGAAATAGGTGGTGCCGTCCGGCAGGCGCGCCAGCTGCGTCTGAATCTCCCCCGGCCGGCGGAAAGCATCATGCACATGCCAGCGCGGACAGGCCCCGCCGAATCGGGCGAAATGAAAGCCGGGCGCGGCGCTGAACCGTTTCGACATGTTGCCGGCCGGATCGACACGGGCAAAGAAGAAGGGCACGCCCTTGGCCCCCGGCCGTTGCAGGGCTGTCAGCCGGTGACAGACCTGTTCAAAGCTGGCCACGAAGCGGCGGGATAATATTTCGATATCGTACCGAACTTCCTTGGCTGCCGTCAGGAATCGGCCATAGGGCATCATTATTGCGGAAGCGAAATAATTCGCCAGACCGACCCGGGCCAGCCGCCGCGACTCCTCATGGCTGAAATTCCCGCGCGCCACGGCTGTATCCAGGAGGGCCGCCTGCCCCAGCAAAGCCGCCTGGCTGGCCAACTGGAAGGTGCGACCGGCCGGGTCCAGCATTTCGGAGATCAGCACGCGCCTGGAATGCCGGTCATAGCGGCAGATGGCCCCGCCCATGACGTCGGTCGGCATCAGGCGCACGCGCACCCCATGTTTCTTCTGCAGATGCGCGGCCAGGGTGGCGAACAGGTTGCCGCTGTCCAGATCGCCATCAATCCACAGGGTTTCGGCGGCAATCTCCAGATCGGGGAAATGGTTCTGCTCGCCCTGGAAAAACTCCGACACTTCCTCCTGCGGGAAGGCCTGGGCGCCCATGACCTGCAGCTTGTCGCGGTCGGCCACCTTTTCCGCCAGCGCCCCCAGATCCTCCCGCGCCTCGCGGAAGGCACGGTACAGCGCCACGACAGCATGGCCCAGATTGGGGGCGGCGGCCGCCACCTCCTTCATGTCCTGGCTTTTGATATCGCCGGCATCGAACAGGGGATCGGCGAACACCTCTCGCAAGGACGCCACCAGCCGCGTCTCGTCATCTTCGGCGAAGCTGGCCATGTCGATGCCATAGACCGACGCGATCTTCAGCAGCAGCGGCACCGTCAGGGGGCGCTGGTTGGCCTCGATCAGGTTCAGATAGCTGGGGGAGACGCCAATCTCCTCCGCCATCTGCGCCTGGGTCATCTTCAGGTCACGGCGCAGGCGGCGGACCTTGTGGCCCAGCATGGCCTTCTTTTCAGACATTCAGCTCAAACCTTCCTTACGCGTAATCTTCGGCACCTCGTCGCGATACCGGAAGCGCAGCGCCGACCAATCATCATCCAGGGCAATCTGGGTGACGGGGATCAGGCCGGCTGCGGTCACCGGTTCCCATCCCGCATCGCGGTAAAGATCGCTCTTGATCGCCCCGCTTTTCTTGGGATGGGCGAACCAGAGGCTGCCGCCACGCTTGTAAATCGGCAGAACCGTCGCCGACACTGCCGCCAACGCCGCCCGATCGACCGCGAAAGCCAGGATCAGGTCGCAATCCCCCGCTGGCGCCACCATCGGCAGTCCGATGATTTCGCCCAATTCTCCAGGCGCATCCAGCATCCAGCCCACCCGCCCCGGCTTGAAGCCCAGCTTTTCCGCGATGCTCTTCATGGTTGGCGCCCCCGTTTCCATGCTTTGACAATTTACAAACTTTACAACATCACAGCAATGGGCATTACAGACTGTGACAGCAATACTATTTTACGAAAATCTCCATATTGATCATTTTCTGTCGCCGGTTCATGGTCAGGTCCAACAGCGCTGCACTGCACACCAGCCCCGGCAACGGGGAAGCAAGGGGCAGAAAAATCAAGCAGCCGTTCAGAAACCTATTGAGAGCCCCACCAGGCCAGGAGTTGTCAAATGTCCCCCCTCGACCAAGCCCAGAGCATCGACCTCGCCGCGATCCACGCCAAGCGCTTTGACGGCATCAAGCGTGACTTCACCGCCGAGGATGTGCGCCGTCTGTCCGGCTCGGTGAAGATCGAGTACACGCTGGCCGAAATGGGCGCCCGCCGCCTGTGGGAACTGCTGCACACCCGCCCCTACGTCCACACGCTGGGTGCCTTCACGGGCAATCAGGCCCTGCAGCATGTCAAGGCCGGTCTGGAAGCCATCTATCTGTCGGGCTGGCAGGTCGCCGCCGATGCCAACCTGGCCGGTCAGATGTATCCCGACCAGTCGCTGTACCCCGCCAATTCCGTCCCGGCCGTCGTGAAGCGCATCAACAATGCCTTCCAGCGCGCCGACCAGATCCAGACGGCTGAGGGCAAGGGCGACACCTACTGGTTCGCGCCGATCATCGCCGACGCCGAGGCCGGCTTCGGTGGCCCGCTGAACGCCTTTGAACTGATGAAGGGCATGATCGAGGCTGGCGCCGCCGCCGTCCATTTCGAGGACCAGCTGGCCTCGGAAAAGAAGTGCGGCCATCTGGGCGGCAAGGTGCTGATCCCGATCCAGCAGTTCATCCGCACGCTGAATGCCGGCCGTCTGGCCGCCGATGTCTGCGGCACCAGCACCCTGGTCGTGGCCCGCACGGACGCCGAGTCGGCCCAGCTGATCACCAGCGATGTGGATGAGCGCGATCACCCCTTCATCGACCGCAATGACCGCACGCCGGAAGGCTTCTTCCGCATCAAGAAGGGTGTCGGCGTCGATTACTGCATCGCCCGTGCCCTGGAATACGCCCCCTATTCCGACCTGATGTGGTGGGAAACGTCGAAGCCGAACCTGGACGAAGCCCGCCGCTTCGCCGAGGCCGTGCACAAGAAGTTCCCCGGCAAGATGCTGGCCTATAACTGCTCGCCCTCCTTCAACTGGAAGGCCAACCTGGACGAGGCGACCATCGCCAAGTACCAGGCCGAGCTGGGCGCCATGGGCTATAAGTATCAGTTCGTCACCCTGGCCGGCTTCCACAGCCTGAACCTGGCCACCTTCGAACTGGCCAAGGGCTACAAGGAACGCGGCATGGCCGCCTATTCCGAGATGCAGCAGCGTGAATTCGCTGCCGCCGAGCAGGGCTTCACCGCCGTGAAGCACCAGCGCGAAGTGGGCACCGGGTACTTCGACGCCGTGGCCGTCGCCATCTCTGGCGGCACGTCCTCCACGACCGCCATGAAGGACAGCACCGAGACCGACCAGTTCCATTGATCCCGTGGCAACGCATGGTTCCAGCCTCGGCTGGGACCATGCCGGCGGCGACTGCCGCTGCGGCGCACATGCGCCGGGAGCCAAGGGCGCGGATGCGCCCGCCCGGCGCTTGAGGGAATTTTCAAAAGCTTGATCCGTCATCCTTCCTGAACGGGGTGGCGGGTCCGCAGGGGAAAGGGGCTGCATCCTTTCCCCTGCTCTTGGCCCCAGAGCCGAAACCTTTCCGCCTTCCTCCGCGCTGGATGGGAGGAGGCGGCGGAAAGCCGGCGGACGGCGCGATGGATCGCCGACCCCGCCCGGATCGTTTCAGCCAGGGGCCCTTTCAGACCCAGGTCAAAGCTGGCGGATGCCGGCGGCGGCACCCACAGGGGCATGAAGTGTGAAGACGGCACCGTTTCTCCCGGCGACAGGGAGGGGCGGTGCCGTCTTCATCTGCGCTCAATCGATCGTCAACAAAGGGGTACAGGCCATGGACGGATCGTCTTTCATTCCGGTGCAGCAGGACCCTGCCCCCGCCAGTCCCCGGCCCCTGCAACCGGCGGCGGTGGAATGGGTCGCCGTGCGGTCGGGTGACAGCGCGCTGATCATCCCGTTTCCGGCACCCCGCCCGCAGGATTGAGATATTCCAGAAGCTGTGACGCGGTGATAACATTAAATGACAATAAATGTTATCGAGGTAGGTCATGGCCAGCTTGAGCCTTGGGCCCCATTTCGAAGCCTTCGTCCAACTCCAGATCGAGCGCGGCCGCTACCAGAACGCCAGCGAGGTTGTCCGCGCCGGATTGCGCCTGCTGGAGGATTATGAGTTGGGAATCAAGGAGCGGACGCATGCCCTGCGGCAGGCGCTGGATGAGGCCTGGAGCGACCCGCGCCCCAGCCGATCAGCCGATGCCACCTTTGACGAGATCGAGCGCCGCCACGCCGCGGTGAAGGCTGGAGTGTGAGCCGCCAGCTTGTCTTGCGCCCCGCCGCGGAGCGCGATCTTCGGCAGATTTACGATTACATCGCCGAGGCCAGCGGGTCGGAGACCGCCATCCGGTATATCCGCCGGCTGCGAACCAGTCTGGGCACTCTGCTCACTTTCCCCGAAGCGGGCCGCCGCCGCGACGACCTACGGCCCGGCCTGCGTCTTCACAGTTTTGAACGTCGGATCATCACCGCCTACCTCATCCTGCCATCCGGCGATGTCGAGGTGGGCCGCTTCTTTTATGGCGGGCGTGACGTTGCGGCCTTGCTGACAGGGACTGACGAGGGCGAGGACTGCTAACACCTTTCCCAAGGACGGACGGCTGTCGTCATTCTTCAAGAAAGGCAGGGCCGTTCCCTGGCATAAGCACGGGGACAGCAACGGAGCCTGCCATGATTTTTCGCTACACCATCCTTTATGTCGATGACGTGCCCGCCACGATGGATTTCTTCGCCCGCGCCTTCGGACTGGAGCAGAGCTTTCTGCATGAAAGCGGGCAATATGGGGAAATGCTGACGGGTCAGACCAAGCTGGCCTTCTCCGCCACGGCCTTGATGCGCCAGTTGGGCAAGAATCCGCAGCCGGCCGTGGCCGGTGGCCCCTGCTTCGAACTGGCCTTCGAGACGGCAGACGTGGCAAGTGCCGTGGACCGTGCCGTTGCCGCCGGTGCCACCCTTGTTCAGGCCGCCGAGGAACAGCCCTGGGGACAGGTCACGGCCTATGTGAACGACCCCAACGGCTATCTGGTGGAAATCTGTTCGCCCGTCCAATTGCCCAATCCGGGCTGAGACAGGACCGACAGCAGGGCCGGATCCCGCCGCAGCCGCGACGGCGTCCGGCCGAACCAGCGCACCATCTCCCGCGTCATGTGCGCCTGGTCGCTGTAGCCCAGTTCATAGGCGATGTCGGCCAGCGGCCGGTCCGTCCCCAGCAGGACGCCGGCACGCCGCGCCCGGCCCAGCAGCCGCCAGAAATCCGGCGACGGTAGGCCCCGGTCGCGGAAATGCCGCTGCAAGGTCCGCTGTGACACGCCCGCCTGTCGCGATACGGCCGATCCCGAATCCGGCGTACGGGCCAGCGCCTCCACGATCTGGTCCAGGTCCGGATCGGCCACCGCCATTCCGGCAATGTACCTGTCCAGCGCGTCCGCCCGCCCTGCCAGTGCCTGCAGGTCCGCCGGATCGATCCGTACGCCCGGCCGCAGCCGGTAGCCGATGAATGCTGTTCCCGCCACCAGATCCACCCTGCGTGGCCCATCGTCCCAGTCGGTCAGCATGACCTGTGACTGTCCGTCGGGCGCCGTGATCGACAGCAGATCGCGGCAACCGTCCGGATAGACGAGGGTGGCGCCATCCGTTTCAACGCGGTGGGACCAGCGGACAAGCAGCATGGGGCAGGTTCGTCATGGGGCCGCAGGGAGTGACCATGATAGCCTGTTGGAAGCGGCCCCCCAAAGCCACTTGATCTGATTCCTTTTTTGGGATTTTATCTCAAATATGGAACAGAACATCGATACGATCGACATCCGCCTTGCCGCCCGGCTGGCCCAGCTGCGGCGCGATGCCGGCTGGACGCTGGATGAGCTGGCGACCCGCAGCGGCATTCCCAAGGCCACGCTGTCGCGGCTGGAGCGCGGGGAAAGCAGCCTGACGGCCAGCTTGCTGGGCCGGCTCTGCGCCGCCCATGGCCGCCCCATGTCCCGCCTGCTGGCGGAGGTGGAGGCAGAACCAGCCCTGCTGATCCGCGCCGCGGACCAGCCGATCTGGACCGATGCGTCCACGGGCTTTGTGCGCCGGTCGATCTCCCCGCCTGCGGCCGGGCTGGAAACGGAGCTGATCCAGGGCACGCTGCCGCCCGGTACCATCATCACCTATGAAAGCCCGCCGCTGCACGGGCTTGAACAGCATATCTGGCTGCTGGAAGGCCGTCTGGAATACCGGCTGGATGGCACACCCTATCTGCTGGAACCGGGCGACTGCCTGCGCTTCCGGCTGTACGGCGCCTCACGATTCGCCAGCCTGGGCGATGTTCCCGCCCGCTACATCATCGCCATCACCCGTCCCTGAGGGGCCAATCATGCACTTTGACATCATCACCGCCGGCCCGGATGACTTCCGGGCCGCAATCCCCGACCTTGCCCGCATCCTGCGGGACTGTGTCATGGACGGCGCTGCCGTCGGTTTCATCCCGCCGCTGGACCTGCACACTGCCGCCAGCTTCTGGCAGGCGCAGGCAGGCGCCGTTGCCGCGGGGGAGAAGATCGTGCTGATCGCCCGCGATGGGGATCGGCACCCCATTGGCACCGTCACCCTGATCCCTGCCGGCCAGGTGAATGGCAGCCACCGGGCGGAGATTGCCAAGATGCTGGTGCATCCCGATGCCCGCCGCCGCGGCGTCGCCGCCGCCCTGCTGAAACGGGCGGAGGCGGTGGCGCGGGGCCTGGGCCGGCGGCTTCTGGTGCTGGACACACGCCAGGGCGACGATGCCGAACGGCTTTATCAGCGCCTGGGTTGGGAAAGTTGCGGCGTCATCCCGGACTATGCGCTGAACGGTGACGGCACCAGCCACGCCACGCACGTCCTGTACCGGCGTTTGCCGCCCCCCATTGCCGGTCTGACCGTGGAACGGTCCAGCCCGGACCATCCGGATGTCATCCCCCTGATCGACGCCCTGTCGGCCGATCTAGGCCGCCGGTTCGGCAGCGACGGGCGGGCCGGATTCGCCGACTGGGCGCTGCTGGCGGACCGGTCGCTGTTCGCGCTGGCCCGGCTGCATGGCATCCCCGTCGGCTGCGGCGCCGTCCGGCCGCTGGCCGACGGGGTGGGAGAGGTCAAGCGCATGTATGCCGCGCCCGGCACCACCGGGGTGGGTGCGGCCTTGCTGTCCTTTCTGGAGAACGGGGCGCGGCAGATGGGCTTTCGGCGGCTGATGCTGGAAACGCGCTGGGCGAATAACCGGGCTGTCAATTTCTACCGCCGGTATGGCTATCGGATTACCACCAATTATGGCCCCTATGCGGGCCGTTCGGAGTCTGCCTGCTTTGACAAGGATTTGTGAACCGGTAACGTATAAGCGTATAGATTGACGCTTCCCGACCGGCTGGCCAGGATGTCGATTTTGCGATGGTTTGCGTGAAAGGTTTTAGGATCATGGGACGGCTGCAAAACCGGGTGGCCCTGATCACGGGTGCGGCGAGTGATCTTGGCATGACCATCGCCCGGACCTTCGCCCATGAAGGTGCCGACCTCGTCCTGCATTACGAGGAGGAACGGGACCGTGCGGCCATCAGCGATCTGGTCCGCGACATCCAGACCACCGGCCGCCGCATCCTGGCCGTGAAGGCCGACATCACCGACAATAACGGCGCCTATGGCGTGCTGGAAAACGGTATCGCCGGTCTGGGCCATATCGACATTCTGGTCAACAATGCCGGGCTGCGTCCCAGCATCCCCTTCGCCGACACCACGGCCGACCAGTTCGACCTGATCATGTCGGTCAATGTGCGCTCGGCCTTCATGATCACGCGCATGCTGCTGCCGCTGATGTTCGCGCAGAATTACGGCCGCATCATCACCACCGTGTCCGACATCGCCTATCACGGGGCCGCCGGCGGCACGCTGACCGGGGCGGCATCGGGCGCGCTGCTGGGCTTCACCCGCAGCCTGGTCCATGATATCGGCCCCCGCAACGTCACGGCCAACTGCGTGGCGCCGGGGGCGCTGGAACCGAAGCTGACCACGGGCACGGCGCGGGCCGCCGCCGAAGCCTATCGCCGCACCCTGCCCAGCCAGCGCCTGGGCCAATATGCCGATGTGGTGCCGGCCTATGTGTTCCTGGCTTCTGAAGACGCCCGCCACATGGTGGGGCAGTGCATCAGCCCTTCGGGCGGTGCCGTGATGCTGTGACCCCGTTCCTTACAGGAACAGGGTCAGCACGCCCGTGTAGCCATAAAGCTGCGCGTTGGATATCTCGCCGCCCGCGAAGAAGCCCGTCAGCGGGAAGTCCCCCAGATGCTCGCGGATCAGTGCCGTCTCCACCCCGTCCTGGCCGAACTGCCGGGCGCCGCGGGCCACACAGGTGACATAGACCCCGGCCCGGGGCGGGCCGGACAGGCGGCGCTTCAGCCCTTCCAGCATGCGCACCATATCGGCCCGCGCACTGTCGGCATCGCGGCGGCAGAACTGGATGGGCTGACCATCCCCCACATTCTCCCCGATGGCGATCCAGCCGCGTTCAAGGTCGATGGCCGTCAGATTACGGACCAGCCGGTCGCCGCGGTCATCGCCGCGGATGGGCAGTCCGGCCATCACCAGCCCGCCGATGCGGCGCAGGTCGCCGGCCAGTTCCGGGCCGATATCCTGTTTCAGGGCGGCCAGGGCCGGGGCGCCGTCGATTTCCATCACCACATGCTGGTCAGCCCGCGTGATGGTGCGGACGGGGCCGATGGGGCTGCAGCCCTGGGTCAGCCCTGTCGCCACGGGCACGACAGCGTCGAACATGGCACCGGCCAGCCCGGCCGGTGCCACATGCCCGGCCAGCACGGCCTGTTCCCCGCGTGACCCCGTCAGCCCGCCGACGATGAAACCGCCCGTGCGTCCGGCAATGTCGGTCAACAGTGTGGGCAGACGCGCATGCTGCGGATCACCATGCATCAGCAACAGCAAGGGCGCATGGTCGCGCAGCCAGGGAACAACGGTATCCAGCGGGGCCAGCCCGTCCGTCAGCGGCCCCAGAACCTGCACTGCGCCGTCCGGCAGCCGGCCGATCAGGACAGAGATGGCGGGCTGGTCGAAAATCTCCACGCCTGTGCCGACGACGCCCAGCCCCACGGTGCCGACCCAATCGCCGATCCCGGTAACGCCGCGCAGCAGGGTGGTGATGCTGCCCATCTGATCGGCCAGATGGTCGCTGACATACAGCACGCCGAAATTGGCGCCCGGCACCAGGGTCAGATTGTCCAGGCAGTCCTTGGCGGCACCGGACCATTCCGCCCCCCGCCCTACGGCGCTGGCGAAGGCGGGGCTGTCATCCATCATCTCTTCCATGCTTACCTGGTTCCGGCCTTGATGCGGTCCAGCGCCGCCGTGACGGTGGGCAGGATGCGCGAGACGATGATGGCAACGCCGTCGGCCGTCGGGTGCATCCCATCCTCCTGGTTCAGTTTCGGGTCCATCGCCACCCCGTCCAGGAAGAAGGGGTAGAGCGGCACGCCATGCTTCTTCGCCAGTTCGGGATAGATGGCGTCGAAGACCTTGCCATAATCCTGGCCCAGATTGCGCGGCGCCATCATGCCGGCAAGCACGACAGGAATGCCCTTTTCTTTCAGCTTCGTCAGTATCTTGTCCAGATTGTCCCGCGTCACCTTCGGGTCGATGCCACGCAGCCCGTCATTGGCGCCCAGTTCCACGATCATCAGGCCCGGCTTGTCGCCCAGCACCCAGTCCAGCCGCGACAGGCCGCCCGATGTCGTCTCGCCCGATACACCGGTATTGGGCACGCTGACCGCATAGCCTTTGCCCTTCAGGGCCGTCTCCAGCTGGCTGGTGAAGGCCGCCTCAAGCGGCAGCTTGTAGCCGGCGGACAGGCTGTCACCCAGCACGATGATCTTTATCGGCGCCCCTGTGACCTGCGCCATCGCCAGGGATGGGGCCAGAAGGCACAAAAGCAGCAGAACCAGCGATGCGATTCGGTTGAAAGCCCCCGGGAAGGGGCCATATCGCATCGGGTCACCCTTGCTGCGAGAATTCGTCATGGCGATGCCCATTGTTCCGGCCGATCCCGTTGTCCAGTTGCGCGATGTCCGTCTTAAGCTGGAGAGCGAGGCGGGCAGCGTCAACATCCTGAAGGGAATTGACCTGCATGTCGGCCGCGGCGAAAAGGTGGGGGTGGTCGGGCCCAGCGGGTCCGGCAAATCCTCCATGATGATGATCCTGGGCGGGCTGCAGCCCCCCACATCCGGCTCTGTGCAGGTGAAGGGTCACGAGCTGACCCGGATGGGGGAGGATGATCTGGCCCGGTTCCGCCGGGATGAAGTGGGGATCGTCTTCCAGTCCTTTCACCTGATCCCGACCATGAATGCGCTGGAAAATGTCGCCATTCCGCTGGAATTCGCTGGCGCCCCCGATGCGTTCGAGCGGGCGCGCAAGGGGCTGGAGGCGGTCGGACTGGGCCACCGCCTCAGCCATTATCCCGGTCAATTGTCAGGCGGGGAGCAACAGCGCGTGGCGCTGGCCCGTGCCTTCGCACCCGAACCGTCACTGCTGCTGGCCGATGAACCCACGGGCAATCTGGATGGCGAGACGGGCAAGCGCATCATCGAACTGATGTTCACCATGGCCGACCGGGTGGGCACCACCATCGTGCTGATCACCCACGATCCCAATCTGGCGCGGCAATGCGACCGGGTGATCCGGCTGGTGGATGGAGTGATCGTGGATGATGTGCGCGGCGATGCCCGCGTGGCCGCAGCGGGGCGCTGATCATGAGTGCGACCGTGCTGAACGATTCCCCCGCGCCCGCCGCCCCTTCCGGCTGGCTGGCGCAATGGAAACTGGCCCTGACCCTGGCGCGGCGGGAATTGCGCGGCGGCCTGTCGGGCTTCCGCATCTTCATCGCCTGCCTGGCCATCGGCGTCGGCGCCATCGCCACGGTCCAGTCCATTTCCAGCGGCATCGCGGATGCCATGCGCAGCGACGGCCGCGCCATCCTGGGCGGCGATGTCGCCGCCCGCATCCTGTACCGTCAAGCCACGCCCGAGCAGTTGGCCTTCCTGGCCGCGCGCGGGGAGGTGATGACGTCGGCCGAAATGCGCGCCATGGCCCGCGACCCCGCCGATGGCGGCAACAGCACCCTGGTGGAACTGAAATCGGTCAGCGCCAATTACCCGCTTTATGGCTCCTTTGAGATCCAGGGACCGGACGGCCAGCCGCAGACCGTGGATGTGCAATCCCTTCTGGCCGAACGCGATGGCCGGTTCGGCACGGTGATCGAGGATACGCTGGCCGGCCGCCTGAACCTGAAGGTCGGATCGACGGTCAGCATCGGTGGCCTGGATGTGGAGGTGCGCGGCCTGATCGCCCATGAGCCGGACAAGGCCGGGTCTGGCAGCTTCGCGCTGGGCCCCCGGCTGATGCTGTCGGACGCGGCGCTGGCGAAGACGGAGCTGATCCAGCCCGGCAGCCTGATCACCTGGTCCTATCAGGTGAAGCTGCGGCCCGACATCACGCCAAAGGATTTCCGGGACCAGGCCAAGGCGGAAATGGAAAGCGCCCCCTGGCGCCTGCGTGACTATCTGAACGCCGCACCACAGCTTGCCCGCTTCATCGACAGGCTGGCGCTGTTCCTGACCCTGGTCGGGCTGACGTCCCTGCTGGTCGGCGGGGTCGGCGTGGGCAATGCCGTGCGCGCCTATATGGACACGCGCACCAACACCATCGCCACGCTGAAATGTGTGGGCGCGCCCGGTTCCCTGATCTTCAAGACCTATCTTATCCAGATCATGGCCCTGGCCGGGGTCGGTGTGGCCATCGGGCTGGTCGTGGGCACGGCGGCCCCGCTGCTGACGGGCAAGGCGTTGGCAGGGCTGCTGCCCATCACGGCACGGATCGGCGTCTATCCGGACGCACTGGCCGTGGCGGCCGGATTCGGCTTCCTGACGGCGCTGGCCTTTTCCCTGTGGCCGCTGGGCCATGCGCGGGAGGTGCCGGCCGTGTCCTTGTTCCGCGAACGGGTGCAGAAGACCAAGGGCAGGCCGCGCGCTGCCTATCTGGCCGGCATCGCCCTGTCGGGCCTGGGGCTGGCGGCCCTGGCCGTGGTGACGGCAGAGGAAAAGGGCTTTGCCGCCGCCTTCGTCATCGGCGCCCTGGCCGTGCTGGGCCTGTTCTGGCTGGCCGGACTGGGCGTGACGGCACTGGCCAAGCGGGCGGGACGACCGCGCCGGCCCGTGCTGCGCCTGGCGCTGGCCAATATCCACCGGCCGGGCAACCCGACCAGTGCCGTGGTCCTGTCGCTGGGTCTGGGCCTGACCGTGCTGGTCGCCATCGCCCTGATCGAAGCCAATTTCCAGAAGGAGGTATCGGACCGGCTGCCGACCAACGCGCCCTCCTTCTTCTTCGTCGATATCCAGCCCGATCAGGTGGAGGATTTCCGCAACACGGTCCTGGCCGTGCCCAGCGCCACCGATCTTGCCCTGGTCCCCAACCTGCGCGCCCGCATCGTGGCCGTGAACGGGATGGAAGCGGAGAAGGCCCTGAAGACCAAGGAATATTCCTGGGTGCTGAATGGCGACCGCGGCATCACCTATCGCGCCGACCATCCGGCCACGGACAAGGTGCTGGCCGGGCAATGGTGGCCCGCCGATTATCAGGGCCCGCCCAAGCTGGCCGTATCGAAGGAGATCGCGGAAAGCTTCGGCATCGGGCCTGGGGCCGTCATCACCGTCAATGTGCTGGGGCGGGACATTGACGGGGAAGTGGCCGTGGTCCGCGAACTGGACTGGGACACGATCACCATCAATTTCACCCTGGTCTTTTCTCCCGGCGTGCTGGAGGCCGCACCCCAGACCTATCTGGCGACCGTGCGTTCCGATCCGGCGGCCGAACCCGCCATCCAGCGCGATGTCGCCGTGAAGTTCAGCAATATCAGCTCCGTCCGGGTGAAGGACGCGCTGGAGACGGTGGCGGGCGTCATGGTCAATGTCGGTACGGCCGTGCGGCTGACGGCGGCGGTCACGCTGCTGTCGGGTACGCTGGTCCTGGCCGGCGCCGTCGCCGCCGGACACCGCCGCCGCGTCTATGACAGCGTCGTGCTGAAGGTGCTGGGGGCGACACGGGCCACGGTTCTGCGGGCCTTCCTTCTGGAATATGGCCTTCTGGGCCTGATTACCGCCGCCGTGGCCGGAGTCCTGGGCACCGTCGTCGCCTGGGCCGTGGTGACCAAGGTGATGGATTTCCCGTTCGCCTTCGTGCCTCAGGCGGTATTCGTCACAACCCTTCTTTGTACCGCCATCACCCTGACCTTGGGTTTCATTGGAACCTGGCGGGCATTGGGTCAGCCCGCAGCCCCTATCCTTCGGATTGATTGACGACAATTTAATCCGACTGGTCTAAATTGACGTTGCCGTATACGGTACACGTCTCCAGCGTGTGCGTGGGCGGATGGTTGACCGGAAGAGGCGTCAATGCAGGTGGCAGAGTTGGAACCGGGGGTGGTGGCTGGCGGTGCCGGCCTGTTACCCGATGAAGCCCTGAACGCCAAGTTGCTGGCCTGCTGGCAAGCGGCCCTGAATACCGACGACCCGGCGGAAAGCCAGCGCTGGGTCGATATGGCCGAATGGCTGGCCCGTCGCGACGAGCAACCGCGCCCCACATCCCGTCGCCCGCCGACCGAGCGACGCCGCTTTCCCCGCGTGCCAGTCTGCAGCCCCGCCCTGCTGGCCATGGGCGACCGCGTCATCAAAGGGGAAACGGTGGATCTGTCGCGAACCGGTGCCTGTTTCAGCTGTGCCGGCCCGGAAGGGCTCGACCTGGACAGCACAGGCAGCTTTTCCGTGCGGGGCTGGCTGGAGGATCGGCCCGCCCGCATCGTCGGCCTGGAACCCGGCCGCATCCGGTTGACATTCATCTGACTCAAGAGCCATGGGACATGGCTCTTGAGTCAGTCCATGTTCCCTCATGCGCCGGGCGCCGCCATCCGGCGGCTTGGCTTACGCGGGCACGAGCCCGCGGGCCAGCGGTCGCTGGCCTCCAAGGGTCATGTTCCATGCCCCTTGGTATGACAGAAAGATTGGACGCCTCTACCGGGTGACCGGGGGCGAATCCGGCAGCCGCTCTGGCCGTACTTATCAATGGATGGTGGCGGTACCGGTGTCCGTCTTGTGGCGGGCCTGCGCCTCATACTTGCTCATGGCCCGCGCCATCATATCGGCGATCTGTTCCTTCGGCACCGGGGTCGGTGCCAGGACCGCCGGCTGCTGGACTGCGGGGTCTACCGACGGCTCCGGGGCGGGCGCGGGCGGCGTTGCCTGGTGCGCTGCGGTGGCGGTGGTGCCGGCCGTGCGGGTGGTCAGCAGGGGATTGGTGGTGTAGTTGGCGCCCGGCATGTTGGCGGCACCGTTCTGCACCATCTGCGCCGACTTGGACGGGATCATCGGGCGGGCGGCCATGCTGCCGCTGGAGATGGCGGCGGCCCGGTATTCGGCCAGACCCTTGCCCGTACGGGCCCCCTTTGCCTGCTCCTGGGCCATGGAGGCCAGGACATTGTCGCCAGCCCCGGCGGCACCGGGTGTGGGCAGGCTGGCCATGACCGCCGACGCACCCAGACCACGCGCAGCACTCACGGCCGCCGACGCGCCCGGCGTGCTCTCCAGGGCCTTCAGCTGCTGTGCCGTAGCGATGCCCCCCGTGGCAGGTGCGGTGGCGGAAATGGAACCGGCTGTGGCGGCGGCGGGAACGCTGCGGGTGACGGACGGGGCAGTTGGAGCCACAGGGCTGGCGTGCGCCGCGGGGGCGGCGGTCCTGGCGCCACCCATCAGGCTTTCCAGCAGGGCCGCCTGACCGCTGGACAGGTCCACAGGCTGTCCGGCCGCCGAGGCCGGGACGGCAATCTTTTCCGCTACCGGAGGTGCCGGCTCCGACACCGGTGCGGCATCGGCGGTGCGGGGCAGGCGCTGGGCGGTCACCGTGAACGGGTCATCCTCCGCCGGCGCGTCATCCTTCTCCAGCCCCAAGGCGGAGGCGACATTGTCCAGCGTGTCCTTGCCCGTCACCTTCTCCACCACCGCGTCGGCAGCGGCGACGGCAATGCCGATCGGGCCGAAAAACAGGGCCGCCCCGGCAATTTTGGCCGGGGCCTTGATCGTGTCGCCGGTGATGGCCTGGTAGATCTTGTTGACGCCGGGAATGTGCTGCAGCGGGTTCACCACATCCAGCACGTCCCAGAAGGACATGCCCTCCCCGTCCCCATCCTTGGCCGTCTTGGCCGTGGACGTGCCGTCACCGGCGATGTCCGCCGTCGGGCGTTCCAGCGCTGCTGCCTGCTGATGCCGGATCTGGCTGCGGACATGGTCCATATGGATGGTGCTTGGCGGCATGCTGGTTCCTCCCGTTCGCCAAGCCTTAATGCAGGCCGCATGCCAAGTACGAAGGGGAGGTTTTTGCCTAGGCCTTTCGGGACGACTTCCTAAAACAGGTGCCCGGACTTTTCCGCCTTGGTGCGCAGATAGGCCTCGTTATGGCCGTTGGCGGGGAAGATGTGGGGAACGCGTTCCACCACTTCCACGCCGCAGCGGGCAAGCTGGGCCATCTTGTCGGGATTATTGGTCAGCAGACGCACCTTGGTGAAGCCCAGCTGGCGCAGCATGCTGGCGGCGGGCAGATAGACGCGTTCATCGGCATCAAAGCCCAGCACCGTATTGGCATCCACCGTATCCAGACCGCCATCCTGCAGGCGATAGGCGCGCAGCTTGTTCATCAGCCCGATGCCACGCCCTTCCTGGGCCAGATAAAGCAGGACACCCTGGCCGACCGCCGCGATCTCCTTGATCGCCCCCCGCAATTGCGGACCGCAGTCGCACCGCAACGAACCCAGCAGGTCACCCGTGAAACATTCCGAATGCAGCCGCGCCAGCACCGGCTGGCCCGACGCCGGATCACCGATGACGATGGCCAGATGTTCGGGCCCGCCATCGGTGGGGCGGAAGGCGATGATGCGGGTGCGCTCTGCATCCTCCAGCGGCACAGCTGCCTCTGCCACACGGGCCAGACTGCGGGCGGAGCGACGGCGGTAATCCACGATATCGGCGGCCCGCACCAGCAACAGGTCATGCCGGCGGGCAAAGCCGGCACCATCCACGGTCCCGCGCGGGGCCGGCAGGTCGGCGACAATGGCGGCAGGCAGCAGGCGGGCGATCTTGGCCAGGATGGTGGCCGCCGCTTCCGGTCCAGCCCCCAGACTGACCGACGGCGGCATCTGGCCGGCGCGCGCGGGATGTGTCGGGTCGGACAGGTCGCGCACCAGATCGGCCGTCAGGCCCGCGGGCGGGGTGACACGCACAGGCTGGTCAACGGGCACATCCAGGCCCAGCGCCCGCCCGCGCTGACCCGTCAGGATCAGGGACGGTGTGCTGCCGGCCAGATGCGCCAGCTGGTTCAGGGCCGGGGTCGTCACTGCCTCCGCGGCAAGCGCCAGCACGGCACGCCCGTCATCACCGGTGATGACCACCGCTTCGCCGCGCCGCAATTCCGACAGGGCACGGTCCACCGCCCGCTGGGCCGTGTGGTCCAGCGGGGCGGTGTGATCATCGGCGGCGTATTCCAGAACCATGTTATCCATTTTTCAGTCCACCGGATCGATCCCGGCAGCGTTTCAGCCAAACCGTATCGACCGCGAAAGAGAAAAGCAAAAGCCCAAGCGCTGCACCTACCGCAAAGCGGGTCAGCATTGGGCTGGCAACGGGAACCAGGGCCAGGGCAAGAACCGCCACCTGCACCATGCAGATCGCCCGCCGCCGCCGGCTGTAGGGCAGGGGTGCTGCCAGCCAGGGCCAGAATCGGGCCGCCAGCACAAAGCCTGGCCGCAGCAGGCCCGACAGCAGCACCCAGGGGCCGACAAGACCCAGACGCCACAGCAGCAGCGACAGGATCAGGATGGCCAGCGTGTCGCTTTCCATATCAAAACGCGCGCCATAGGGGCTGGAAAGCCCCGCCCGACGCGCCACCCAACCATCCACCCCGTCCAGTGATAACGCCGTGACGGCAATCACGGCCGGCCCCCATCCCCAGCCGGTCATGACTTCCGGCGCAAATGGCATCATGCCGCCCAGCAGGGCCAGCAGCCCGCCGCGCAGCAGCGTGACCCGGTTGGCCCAGCCCCAGCGGGAATGGCCATGCCGGTCCAGCCCCGTCAGCGCCAGCCAGGCAAAGGGCAGCAGCGCCACAAGGCAGGCCAGAGGATAGCCTGGCGGCATCCCGACGGCCGGGCCCAGCACCGATGCCGCCACCCACAGCGTCAATCCGGCCAGACCCAGCTGGGCCAGGATGGCCGGGCGCGACAAGGTGGGGGCGGCAGAGGCGGGATCGTGGGAAAGGTGCATGGGGAATAGGTTGGCGCCGCCGCGGCGAAGGCAAGGGCCGATCGTCACAGGCCCGTCATCAGGCCGGACTTTATTTGCCTTCCTGGCGTTCGTATGCTGCCAGCCCCGCCGACGCCCCATTGTGGAGATCGCGCCTGATGATCCTCGCCGATGCCGCCCTTCCGGACCGGGCGACCGCCTTCTGGACCCTGGCCCCCGGCCGCGGCGCGCTGTGCCAGCAGGAGGTGCAGGAACCGGCAGCCGGCGATGTGCGCGTCCGGGCCCTGGCCAGCGGCATCAGCCGGGGAACCGAGTCGCTGGTTTTCCGGGGCGGCGTGCCCGAAGACCTGCACTTCATCATGCGCTGCCCCTTTCAGGAGGGGGAGTTTCCGGGGCCGGTGAAATATGGCTATGCCCTGGTCGGCATCGCCGATTATGGCCCGTCCAACCTGCTGGGCCGGCGCGTCTTCTCCCTGCATCCGCATCAGGACGTGGCGGTGGTGCCCGTCGAAGGGTGCCGCCCGGTTCCCGACAATGTGTCCACCGAACGCGCCGTGCTGGCCGCCAATATGGAGACGGCGCTGAACATCCTTTGGGATGGCGGGGCCGCCCCCGGACAGCGCATCGCCGTGGTCGGTGGCGGTGTTGTTGGCGCGCTGGCAGCCTATCTGGCAGCGCGGATGCCGGGCGCCGATGTTACGCTGATCGATATCGATCCTGCCCGCGCAGCCATCGCCGACAGGCTGGGGGCCGGCTTCGTCAGTCCGGACCAGGCCGAGGGCGGCTGCGATCTGGTCATCCATGCCAGCGCCACATCCGACGGGTTGGCGACGGCGCTGCGTCTGGCCGGGACGGAGGCGACCCTGGTGGAAGCATCCTGGTATGGCGACCGGCCGGTGACGGTTCCGCTGGGGTCGACCTTCCATCCGGGCCGGCTGCGCATCATATCCTCGCAGGTCGGCATGGTGGCGCCGGCCTTCCGGCCGCGCTGGACCCAGACGCGACGGCTGGACAAGGCGCTGTCGCTGCTGGGCGATCCGGTGCTGGATTGTCTGCTGGGGCCGCGCATCGCCTTTGCTGACCTTCCTGCCGCCATGGCGGATCTGGCCGCCCTCCCCTTCGGTTGTCCCGTTGTGACTTACGACCGGACCAGCCCCGCGAAAGGCCGTGCATGTATTCCGTGACCGTGCGTGACCACATCATGATCGCCCACAGCTTCGTGGGCGGCATCTTCGGGCCCGCCCAGGGGCTGCATGGCGCCACCTTCGTGGTGGATGCCGAATTCCGCCGCCGGCAATTGTCGCCGGAGGGGCTGGTCGTCGATATCGGCGCCGCCACCAATCTGCTGAAGCAGGTTCTGGCGCCGCTGAATTATCAGAACCTGGATGAGTTGCCGGACTATCGGGGCCGCAATACGACCACGGAGTTCCTGGCCGGTGACATCCACCGCCGCCTTGCGGCCGGCATCCGTGCCGGGGCCCTGGGCGCCGACGGCCCGGCGCTGGACAGCCTGCGCGTCAGCCTGTCGGAAAGCCACGTCGCCTGGGGTGCCTATGATGCCCCGCTGCACGCCGGTGCTGCATGATCGGCTTGCCACTGCATATTCTTTGTCCCGGCGATATCAACCAGTTGACGGGTGGTTACGGCTATCTGCGCCGGCTGGTGGCGGGGTTGCGGGCCATGGGGGATCAGGTCATCGTCCATGAACTGCCCGGCCCCCACCCGTTCGTGGATGATCCGTCGCGTCAGGCCGCGGACGATATTGTCGCCGCCATTCCGGACGGCTGTCCCGTCCTGGTCGACGGTCTGGCCCTGCCCATTGCCGCGCACGCCCTGTGGGTTGACCAGTATCGGCTGCGGATAGCCGCGCTGATCCACCATCCGCTGCATCTGGAAAGCGGCCTGACGGCCGAACAGGCCGACACCCTGTTTCGCATCGAACGCGACGCCCTGGCCCCCATGCGCCACGTCATCGTGCCCAGCCGGGCCACGCGGGCCAATGTCATGGGCCTGTCGGTGCCGGAAGCACGCATCACCATCGCCAACCCTGGCACCGACCCCGCCGCACCATCCGTCGGCAGCGGACCGACCGGGACCGGACCGGCCATCCTGTGCGTGGCCACGCTGACCCCGCGCAAGGGCCATCTGGTGCTGGTGGAAGCATTGTCCGGCCTGCGCGACCTTGCCTGGCGGCTGGTGCTGGTGGGCAGTGATGCCCGCCATCCGGGTCAGGCAGGTGCCATCGCGGAAGCCATTTCCGCGCACGGGTTGTCGGACCGGGTGCGGCTGACCGGGGAACTGTCCGGCCCGGCGCTCGAGTCGGAATGGCGGGCGGCCGACCTTTTTGTGCTGCCCAGTTTCCATGAAGGATATGGTATGGTGGCGGCAGAGGCATTGAAGCGCGGACTGCCCACCATTGTTACCGATGCCGGCGCCTTGGGCGAGGTGGTGCCACCGGAAGCCGGCGGTGTCGTGCCCGTGGGTGACGCAGCGGCCCTGGCCGTGGCCCTGCGCTGGCTGCTGTCCGACGCGGCCACCAGAAGGGCGGCCGGTCAGGCAGCCAGACAGGCGGGCGCCACCTTGCCAAGCTGGCAACAGAGTATCGCATTGATACGCGACGCCCTGTCCGGCATGCTGGCACCGTTAACCATATCGGAACAGTGATGAACCTGGATTTCGAACCCGAATGGCTGCGACTGCGTGAACCGCTGGACGAGGCGGCGCGCGCCGTGGGGCTGGCCTGGTCCTTTGGCCGCATCCTGCCGCAGCATCCGATGATTATCGATCTGGGCGCCGGAACGGGCAGCAATGTCCGGCAATTGGCCATGAAGCTGGGGCGCGGGGAGCAGGATTGGACCCTGATCGAGAAGGACCGCAAGCTGCTGTCCAAGGCGCCGGGAGAGATCGGGCGCTGGGCCGACCGCAATGGCTGGGAACACAAGGAACAGCGCCGCGCCTATATGATCACCTGCGATGACATGGCCGTGCGGGTGGAGATGCGCAGCTTCGATCTGACCCAGGACCCGGCCGAACTGGGCCTGAACCAGTATGACGGGGTCACGGCCAAGGCGCTTTTCGATCTGGTTTCCCAGCCCTGGCTGGATCGTTTTGTCAAGGAACTGGCCAGTTGCGGCTATCCACCGCTTCTGTCCACGCTGACGGTGGACGGGCGGGTGGAATTCTCTGTCACGGACGAGGATGATGGCTTCGTGCTGGGCCTGTTCCACACCCATATGGGCCGGGCCAAGGGGCTTGGGGGCCCCGCACTGGGACCGGCCGCGCCGGCCGCCATGACCCGCGCGCTGACCGATGTTGGATACAAGGTGGAAACGGCCGCGGCCGACTGGAAGATCGGTCCCAAGCAGATCGCGGCCCATCTGGCCCTGGTCGAAGGCTATGCCCGCGCGGCGGGCGAGCAGGAACCGGGCAGCGGTGCCCGCATCCGGGCCTGGGCCGAACGCCGCCGCAATCTGGCCAGCGAAATGGGCGCCCGTCTGACGGTGGGACATCAGGACCTGCTGGCCCGGCGGTAAAAGCGGAGAACGGGGGGGGGATGCTCCCCCCCGCGTGAGCCCTTACTTGCCCGTCATGATGCGGTCGACCAGTTCCTTGACCGTCGGCACGAAGCCATTGGCGTACCAGGGGTCCTGGGCGAAGCGATAGGCATTGTGGCCGGCGAACATCAGCTGATGTTCGCAATCATCCGAATGGCTGATGTTCTGCAGCGTCTTCTGGATGCAGAAGGAGCGCGGATCGGCACGACGGCCCGTCGTCCCCTCCTCGTTCTGCGACCAGTTGGAGAAGGCGCAGGCCGACAGGCAGCCCATGCAATCCACCTGATCCTTCAGGATGGCGCGGGCATCGTCGGGCGTGACGAAGACCAGCGTCGTATCCGGCGTCTTCAGCGCCTGGGTGAAGCCCTGGGCCATCCAGCCTTCGGCATGGGCCTTGTCGCACTTGGTCAGATAGACGGGGCGGCCGCGCGGACCGATGGCGAATTCCTCCGTCAGCTCGCCCACCGGCTCGCTGGCAAAGGCAACCTGCCGTTCGGACCGCAGGCGCAGCTTCTCCAGGAACGGGTTGCGCACGGCCGACGAATAGAAGCCGGTGGGGGAGAAGCGGTTCAGATAGACATCACCGGCCTGCAAGGTCAGCAGCTTCTGCTTCCAGGCATCCGAAATCGGGCTTTCCTTGGTCAGCAGCGGGCGCGTGCCGAACTGGAAAGCGATGGGGCCGATTTCCGGATTGTCCAGCCAATGGTCCCATTCCTCCAGCCACCAGACGCCGCCCGCCATGACGATGGGCGTCTGGGTCAGGCCGAAGCTGTTCATCATCTGGCGCAGGGCCGCGACGCGCGGATAGGGATCTTCCGGCTTCTGCGGGTCTTCGCTGTTGGACAGGCCGTTATGGCCGCCGGCCAGCCACGGGTCCTCATAGACCACGCCGCCCAGATTGCCGGGATGCTTATTGTAGGAACGCAGCCACAGGGCGCGGAAGGCGCGGGCGGAGCTGACGATCGGGTAGTAATGCACGCCATAGCGCACGGCGATTTCCGCCACGCGGTAGGGCATGCCGGCACCGCAGGTCACGCCATGGACCAGGCCCTTGGCCCCTTCCAGGATGCCTTCCAGGATATGTTCGGCCCCGCCCATTTCCCACAGCACATTGACATGCAGCCGGCCATTGCCGTTCGACATCTCGTGCGCGATGCGCGCCTGCGTGATGCCGCCCTGGATGCCATAGGCGATCAGCTCTTCATGCCGTTCGCGACGGGTGCGGGTACGGTAGACCTGGGGAACCGGGTTGCCGTTTTCGTCATAGGTGTCGGCATTGACCCCGGAAAAGGTGCCGATGCCGCCGGCAGCCGCCCAGGCACCCGCACTTTGTCCCGTCGACACGGCGATGCCTTTCCCACCTTCCACCAGGGGCAGCACTTCCTTGCCGGACATGAACAGGGGCTTCAGCGCCTTCACCGTACTTCCTCCGCAACAACACCAACCACCATCGTCCCGTCGCCGGTTGCCGGCACAGGTTCTCACGGGTGCATATAGGAAAAGATATCGGAGCGAAAGAGGGGTAGCCTATGCCGTTGCATTATGTTGACGTAAGGGAAGGTCGGAAATCACAGGCATCGGGGGAACCAGAAATGGCGGAAGCGTTGGGAAAACAGCTGGAACGCGAAGGTCAGGTCACGCCGTGCCTGCGCTACAAGGACGCAAAGGCCGCCATCGGCTGGCTGGTCCGGGTGGTGGGTTTTGCCGAACATCTGGTCGTGCCGGGTGAAGGGGACGACATTGTCCATGCCCAACTGACCCTGGGCAAGGGCATGATCATGCTGTCCAGCGACCGCGAAGACCAATATGGGTTCCGGGCGCCAGGGCCGGACGGGTCGGGTGCTGCCCTGAACTGCTTCATCATCACCGATCTGGATGCGCTTTACGCCCGCGCCACGGCAGCGGGGGAAAAGACCCTGGAAGGCGGCATCATCGACACCAATTACGGTTCCCGCGCCTTCACGCTGCGCGATCCGGAAGGGCACCTCTGGCATTTCGGGACCTATGATCCGTGGGTACCGCCGTCGGCATGATCCGTCACATGTAATGGCCCAGGGACAGGAAATTCTCCCGGGTTAACGGGTCCACGGGCAGGCCGCGCTCTACCACCATCGTCGCCACCCGGGCGGCAATGGCATCGAATCCCGTCAACTGGCTTTCGATACTGTATCCCCGCCGGCCGACACGCAGGGTCAACTGCATCCAGCCGCCGGACCGGTCCTTCTTCGTTGAATAATAACGCAGGCGGACCCCGGTGATCCGGTCCCAGGGGACCAGGATGGTGAAAAACCCATCCTGCAGCCGCAGCCCCTGATCCGTTACCCCGAAGCGGGCCCCACCCCGCCACAGCGTACGCAGCCCCAGCCAGAGGAACAGCCCCGCGCCCGCCAGCAGCGGCAGGGCCACCAGCGGATGCGCCTGCATCCCGGCCAGCCCCAGCAGGCCCAGCATGACCGCCAGCCCGACGACAGCGCGCAGGCCATCGGCCTTCAACGCGTCAGGGGGATAGCGGCCCGGCTTGGCATCACTCATTTCGACATCCCGTGCGCGCGCAGGATGAAGGCCTGGCTCAACGCCACCTCCTTCAGCTTGTCGAAGCGGCCGGTGGAGCCGCCATGGCCGGCACTCATCTCCGTCTTCAGCAGCAGGACATTGTCGTCGGTCTTGTGGGTGCGCAGCCGGGCCGCCCACTTGGCCGGTTCCCAATAGGTGACGCGGTAATCATTCAGCCCCGCCGTGATCAGAAGCGGCGGATAAGGCCGCTTGGTGACATTGTCATAGGGGCTGTAGGTCTTCATGACCTGATAGATTTCCGGCAGGTTGGGATTGCCCCATTCCGGGTAATCGCCCGTGGTCAGCGGCAGCGTATCGTCGAACAGCGTATTCAGCACATCGACGAAGGGCACATGGGCCACGGCCCCGGCAAACATGCCGTCGGGCGCCATGTTCAGCACGGCCCCCATCAGGGTGCCGCCGGCCGACCCGCCTTCAATGCTGATCTGTCCAGGGCTGGTAAAGCCCTGGGCCACCAGGAACTGCGCCGCGTCCAGGAAATCGTTGAAGGTGTTGGGCTTGTTGGTCAGGCGGCCGGCATCGTGCCAGGGGCGGCCCATCTCCTCGCCCCCGCGGATATGGGCGATGGCATAGACGAAGCCGCGATCCAGCAGGCCGATGCGGTTGGCGGAGAAGCCCGGCTCCGTGGCGATGGAATAGGAACCATAGCCATAGAGATGCAGCGGCGCCTTGCCATCCTTTTTCACGTCCTTGCGATAGACGATGGAAACGGGGATGGGAGTGCCGTCGCGCGCCGGGGCCATCAGCCGTTCGGAGGTGTAGAGCGACGCATCATAGCCGCTGGGGATCTCCTGCACCTTGCGCGTGGTCAGCGTGCGGGCGGCCAGGTCATAGTCGAAGGTGGTCGGCGGCGTGACCAGTGAATGATACCGCACCCGCAGCGTCCCGGTCTCATATTCCTCGTTACTGACGGGGGAGACGGCAAAGGCTGCGTCGGGAAACGCGATGGTGTGGCTGGCCCCTGCCTTGTCCAGCACCCAGACCTGCTGCGTGCCATCCTGCCGGCCGAACACGACCAGCCAGTCCTTCAGCGCCAGCAGGCCGGTCAGGTACTGACGGTCGCTGCCGGCCATCACCTCCGTCCAGTTTTTTTCCGACCAGTCCTTCAAGGGCGCCTTCAGCAGGCGGAAATTCAGGTGCTTGTCGTTAGACAGGATCCACAGGCTGTCGCCCTGGTCGGCCACGGAGTAAAGATGGTTGTCGCGACGGGGGATGACGGGTTTGGGCTTGGCCGTGGGATTGTCGGACGGGATCAGCAGGGTTTCGGACGCCACCAGCGTGCCGGACCCGATCTCGATGAAGCGGCCGGACTGGCTTTCACTGATCCCGACCCACCAGGACGGGTCCGCTTCCTCATAAACCAGGGCGGCGGCGTCCGGCTTGGCCCCCAGACTGTTGCGCATCACCTGCTTGGGCCGCTGGCTTCCATCCTTCAGCACATAGAACAGGGTCTTGTTGTCGGCCGCCCAGACGACGGAGCCCGAGGTGCCGGGGATGGGATCGCCGACCAGCTGACCCGTGGTCAGGTCTTTCACGACGATGGTGAAATTCTCCGACCCGTTATCGTCGAAGCTGTAGGCTAGGTAGCGGCCGTCGGGACTGGGCTCCAGCGCCTCGACATCATAGAATTCCTTGCCCTTGGCCAGTTCATTGACGTCCAGGATGGGCTTTTCCGCACCCTCCGGTTCTCCCTTCGCACGGCGCACGAAGACGGGATGGTCCTGGCCGGCGGAGAAGCGCGACTGGTAGATATAGCCGCCCTTGGGATAGGGAACGCCCGTGTCATCCTCCTTCACCCGGCCCCTCAGCTCGGCGAACAGGGCTGCGCGCAGGCCTTCCTCTTCCTTGCCCATCACCTGATCGGTATAGGCATTCTCCGCCTTCAGGTAATCCAGCACCTCGACATCGTCGACCTTGGGGTAATCACGGTCACGCAGCCAGTCATAGGGGTCGACATAGGTGTCGCCGTGGCGCACATGCTCCACCGGCATCTGCTTGGCGACAGGGGCAGCGGGAAACAGGCTTTGGCGCAAGGGGGGCAAGGCGACGGCCTCCTGGGGCTTCGATGGCTTCGGGGTCTGGGTATCGGGCATGGTCACATAGGCCAGTGTGGTTGCACCGACCAGCGCGACGAACAGTAACAAGATGGCGGGCCGGCGCGGCCCCCGACCCATGGCATTGCCGGATGACATGCGTTACTCCCCGAATTGATTTCTGATCTGGAGACGAAGATAGGGCGGGGCCGCCCCCGTCGCCACCGAAGATTTCAAACGGTTGTACCTTTTGCTGTGGGCACCCGCGACCGAAACTGTCTATACTGACAAGGTGATGATTTTGCCTGTCCGGACCGTTCCGCTGTGGCAACACGGTGAACGGAGAGGATGGGCGTATATCTGTTTGTCTTTGCGTATTGCGTTTGAACGGGTGCTGGGGGGCGACCGGCACCGGATACCGGCACTGAACGTCGATGGGGCGACAGAGTGGACGAGGACGATTTCCTGTTCGCGGAAGACGGGACGCTGAAAGGCGTCACGGTTGCACCGTCGCAGAACCGTCCACCCGACGGACCGCCTTGGCGCATCCTGATCGTCGATGATGACGAAGAGGTGCATTCCGTTACCCGCTATGCCCTGCGCAAGGTGCGGTTCCGCGACCGGCCGCTGGAGTTGCTGTCCGCCTATTCGGCGGCCCAGGCCCAGACCATGCTGGCGGCAGAGGCGGATATCGCGCTGGTCCTGCTGGACGTGGTGATGGAAACCGACGATGCCGGCCTGCGTCTGGTCCGCGCGATCCGCGACGATCTGGGCGACAAGGCCGTGCGCATCATCCTGCGCACCGGTCAGCCCGGCCAGGCGCCGGAAGAACGTGTCATCGTCGATTACGACGTCAATGACTACAAGGCCAAGACGGAGCTGACGTCACAGAAGCTGTTCACGACCGTGATCGCGGCACTGCGCGCCTATGACAGCATCACCGTGATCGAGGCGAACCGCCGTGGCCTGCGCCGCATGGTGGCGCTGGACGACCGGCTGCGCCCCGACATGGGGATGGAAGCCTATACCCAGACCATGCTTGAACAGGCGGGCCCCATCCTGGGGGCCAACGCATCGGGCGTCGTCTATGTCGTGGACGACATGGACGGCTGGCTGCCCGGCGGCAACCGCTTCCGGCCGCTGGCCGGCACGGGCCATTTCTGCCCCCCCGTACCGCCGGATCCGGACAGCACGCTCTATGCCCGGCTGGTGGCGGCGCTGGCCATGCGGCGGACGGGCGTGGACGGCAACCGTGCGACGCTGCACATGCCGGGGCCGGACGGCACCATCTTCCTGGCCCTGCTGGAATGTGACCGCACGCTGGTGCCGGCGGACGGGGAGATGCTGGGCGTTCTGGCGGCCAAGTTCGCGGCTGGTCTAGTCAATATCGTGCTTTATGAACGGTTGAGTCAGGCCAACATCGACCTGCGCGCATTGACCCAGACCCTGGAACATCGCGTCGCCGACCGCACGGCGGAGCTGATGGAGGCCAATGCCAAGCTGGAGCGGCTGGCCAGCACCGACAGTCTGACGGGCATCCTGAACCGCCGCCGCTTCATGGAGATCGCGACGACGGAGCGGGATCGGTCCGTGCGCTACCGCCGGCCCTTCTCCCTGCTGCTGATCGATCTGGACCAGTTCAAGCGCATCAATGACAATTTCGGCCATGCTGCCGGCGACACCGCCATCCGGGCCGCCGCCGACCGTACGGCCGCCGCGCTGCGCGGGGCCGACAGTCTGGCCCGCTATGGCGGTGAGGAACTGGTGATTCTGCTGCCGGAAACGGAGCTGGCCGCCGCCACGCAGGTGGCCGAACGCATCCGCTGCGCTATCGGGGCCACGCCCGTCCTGCATGAAGGCACGGAAATCCCGCTGACGGCCAGCCTGGGCGTGGCCGAATGGTATGGCGGCATCGAGGAAACGCTGGCCGCCATCCTGGACCGTGCCGATCAGGCGCTGTACCTGGCCAAGCAGCGCGGCCGCAACCGGGTGGAAGTGTCCGGCCTCAAGGTGCCCTGAAAGCCGGAAAATGCCCCTGTCCCTGTCTGTTGCCGCCTTCCCCCGCCCCATCCATGCCGTCATCTTCGACATGGACGGGCTGCTGATCGATACCGAGCGCCATGTGCGCACGGCCACGCTGGGGGCCGCAGAGGCGGTCGGTCAGCCCATGGCGGATGATTTCTATGCCGGTATCATCGGCACGCCCTGGCCCGAGACCCACGCCATGCTGCGCGACTATTTCGGCGGGGAGGATGGGTTCACCCGCTTCCGCACGGCCTTCATGGCGCGCATGGAGCAGTTGCGGCGCGGCGTGGAGATGATGGCGGGCGTGGTGGAATTGCTGGACCATCTGGAAGGGTTGGACCTGCCCAAGGCCGTCGCCACCTCCACCGGCCGGGAGAAGGCGGACGAACATCTGCGCCATGTCGGCATCCACCACCGTTTCGCCAGCATCGTCACCCGCGACGATGTCCAGCGTGGCAAGCCGCATCCGGAACCTTACCTCACGGCTGCCGCCCGGCTGGGCGTCGATCCCGCGCATTGCCTGGCGCTGGAGGACAGCCATAACGGCATCCGGTCGGCCCATGGGGCGGGCATGATGGCGGTGATGGTGCCCGACCTGCTGCCCGCCACGGCGGAAATGCGGATGCTGGCCCTGCATGTCGCCGACGACCTGCATGACGTCCGCCGGCTGCTGACCGTTTGACCGATGGTCACCAGGGGTCGCGGTGCTCTCCCGGCGGTGGCAGGGGGCGGCCCAGGCGGACCCAGACGGCGCGACGTTCATCGGGCGTCATGACGCCCCACCGCATGATCTCCTGCAACGACCGCTTGCAGCCCAGGCAGAATTCCCGCCGCCGGTCCAGGTCACATTTGCGCAGGCAGGGGCTGGGGACATAATCGTCCGGATCCGGCACCACGACTTCCACCATCACGCCTTCCCCATTCGACCCGACGCCGCTGTCCCCATGGCGACCGCCAGCCGCCGCCCGCTGACGAACGCCGCCTCGGCGCGCGCTTCCAGACACCAGTCGCCACAGGCCCCCAGACCCAGGTCCGCGTCAAGCAGGAATCCGTCGGCCAGCGGGGCTGTGGGCAGGGCATAACGCCAGCGATGGGCCGCCAGGAAAGACGGTTCGTCGACAATCCCCGTCACCGCACGGAAGGCCGGCAGCAGCATCGCTTCAACCGAGGCCGCATCCGCTTCCAGATGCATCTGCGACCAGGCAGGGGCACCATGGGCAACGAAGGCAGCATTGCCCGCCCGGCCCGGCTTGCCCCCGTCATGGGCAATCCAGGACAAGGGACGGTCAGGCCCGCCCGCATCGGCAATGAAGGCCGCATCCCAGCCCGGCAGCCCCACCGGATCGGCGAAGCCCAGCATCAGGGCCCAGCAGGGCGCCATGGTGGCATGGGCTGCCCGCTCCGCCAATGCCGGCGCTACGGGGCGCAGCAGGTCCGCGGCCTGCGGTGCCGGCAGGGCCAGAACCAGCTGCGCGAAGGGACCGATATCTGCCCCATCCTCCACGGCCAGGGACCAGCGGCCGGGCGTACCGGTAATGGCGGTGACGCGCACCCCGAACTGTGGACGCGCGGCTTCGGGCAACAGGGCAGCCAGACCCTGGACGATGCTGTTCATGCCGGGTGTGCCGACGAACCGTTCAACATCATGCGGTTCCTGCCTTCCATCGGGATGCAGGCGGATGACGCGTGCCATCCATGGGGCGGCCCGGCCAGCGGCAACCAGTTCTGCCATGACCGCGCGGAATCCATCGTCCCGCGCCGTCATGAACTGCCCGCCATGATCGAAGCGCCAGTCGCCGGCCCGGCGCGTCGACAGCCGCCCCCCCGGCCCCCGCCCCTTGTCGAAGACCCGAACCTGGTGACCGGCCGCGACCAGCGACAGAGCGGCGGACAAACCGGACAGGCCGGCACCGATGACAGCGATCTTTTCGGGGATATCGGACATGGGGTCTTCCGGACAGGGCATCGATCGATGCAGCAGATGGCGCGATGGCTGCCGATGTCCAGCCCCCCTTCATCCACCCGACCGCATGCGCGGCATGACACCGGATCGGAAAAATGCTAGCAATGACTATTAAAGATGGCCGCAGGCAGGCGATGGACAATCGGAACCACGCAGAACGGCCTGTTCCGGTCGGCGCCGCGGCGCGACGGACCGCTCTGATCCCGTGGTTGGCCCTGCCACTCGCGGCAGGATTTATTGTGGCCGCTTTCCTGGCCCTGTCGAAACCCGACATGGTTCTGCCGGCGGGACTGGCGGACAGCCATCCTGTGCCGCTCGGCCTGACGCTGCTGGCGGCCCTGCTGCTGGTGCTGGTGGCGGCGCACGCCATCCGGCAGCGCTGGCGCGACCAGATGTGGCAGATGGCCACCCTGACCCAGCGCAATGCCGACCTGACCGCCGAACTGGACCGGCAGAAACGGAATGCGGAACACGCGACGGCCGACGCCCGCAAATATCGGGACATCTATGAGTCGGCGATGGAGGGGATGTTCACCCTGGATATCGGCGGCCGCTTCCTGTCCGCCAATCCCGCCCTGCTGGCCTTGCTGGGATATGACAGCGAAGTGCAGTTGCTGACCGAAATCCAGGATGTGTCCAAGCAGCTTTATGTCGACCAGGAAAACCGGGAAACCATCACCCAGGCCCTGCTGGGACAGGAAGAAGTGGGCAGTGTGCCGGTCGAGCTGTATCGGCGGGACGGCCGCACCCTGTGGGTCGCCATCAGCGCAGGCATCATCCGCAATGCCGATGGCCGCGCCATCGCCTTCCAGGGCAGCGTGCGGGACATCACCCAATGGCGTCAGGATCGCGCCGCCATGGAGAGGGCCGTGGCGGCAGCGGAAATGGCCAACCGCGCCAAGTCCGAATTCCTGACCAACATGAGCCATGAACTGCGGACCCCGCTGAACGCCATCATCGGCTTTTCGGAGATCATCGCCACCGAAGCCATGGGACCGCTGACCAACCGCGCCTATCGCGAATATGCCCACGATATCCATGACAGCGGACAAACCCTGCTGGCCCTGATCAATGACATCCTGGACCTGTCCAAGATCCAGGCGGGCCGCAAGGAACTGGCGGAACGGCTGGTCGATATCCCGCGCCTGATCCGGTCCAGCCTGCGTCTGGTGGCCGAACGGGCCGACAAGGGGGAGGTGCTGCTGGAAACCGCCATCGACACCGACCTGCCGCCCGTCCGCGGGGACGAGGTGGCGTTGAAGCAGATCCTGTCCAACCTTCTGTCCAATGCCGTGAAATTCACCCCGCCGGGCGGCCGCGTCACCTGTGGTGCGCGGGCAGAGGCGGACGGGTCCATGTCCATCTTCGTACAGGATACGGGCATCGGGATGAGCGAGAAGGACATGGCCACCGCCATGGAGCCATTCCGCCAGATCGAGGGCAGCCATTCACGCAATGCCGGCGGTGTGGGCCTGGGCCTGCCGCTGGTCAGGGCCCTGGCCGAGCTGCATGGCGGTACCGCAAGGCTGGAAAGCACCGTCGATGTCGGCACCCTTGTCACCATCACCCTGCCGCCCGACCGGGTGCAGTCGGTGCCGCTGACCCTGCTGCGGGCTGCGGTGCAGAACTGATACCAGTGGCGGTAACTCCTGACCGATGGTCAAGAGTTACCGCGCCTCAATCGCCGGCGCCTACATCCGTAGGCTTGGCTACGCCGCGCGGGCCGCCGCGTGGGCACGTACCGCGTCCCCGAAGGCCGACAGCAGGGCCGCATAGGGCGGGTTCTCCCAAAAGCGCCATTCCGGATGCCATTGTACCGCCAGCGCGAAGCCCGGCCCGCCGGTATAGCGCACGCCTTCGATCTGCCCGTCGGGCGCCACTGCTTCCACGCTCAGGCTGTCGGCCAGGCGGTCGATCCCCTGCTGGTGCAGCGAATTGACCATCATCTCACGCACCCCGGTGATGCGGGCGAATTCACCACCCTGCGTCAGAATGACGGGGTGGACGGGCGCATATTGCACCTCCACCGCAGCCTCCTTCGGCTCCCGGTGATCCATGCGGCCCGGCACCTCCTGCACGCGCGGGTACAGCGTACCGCCCAGCGCCACATTCAGTTCCTGAAAACCGCGGCAGACGGCGAAGACGGGAATGCCGCGGACCAGTGCTGCCTTCAGCAACGGCAGGGTCGTGGCATCGCGCGCCGGGTCCAGCGGCGGGGTGATCATGTCGTCGGGCAGCCCGTAATGGCCTGGATGCAGGTTGCTGGGGCTGCCCGTGAAGAACAGGCCGTCCAGCCGGTCCAGCAGCCCGTCCGCATCCCACCAGTCGCCCAGCGCCGGGATCAGCACGGGCTGGCAATGGGCCCCATGGCTGACGGCGCGGATATATTTGTCGCCCACGACATGGAACGGATGCGGCCCCAGTTCACGCGCATCGCAAGGAAGCCCGACCAGCGGTTTGCGGGCGGCGGATGTCGATGCGGTCATGGGGGCAACTCCGGTCAGTCGCGGTCGCGGCGGCGGCCGGGATCGCGGAAATAGAACTGGTCCTTGTCCAGACTGACGCCGAATTGCGGGCCCTGCAAGGCCACCTCCGTCGTCCGGCCCTGCGCATCCAGCACACGCCACTTGCGCAAGGAAAAGGGCTTTTCCTCGAATACCAGCGTCAGGCTGCCCAGGCCCGGATCCTTGGCCTGGGCCAGCGTCACTTCCAGCAGCCCGTCCTGGCTGTCCATGCCGATGACGGTCACGTCGCCGGACAGGTGGATATCTTCGCGCAGCAGGAAATCGGCCAGCGTGCTGCCGATAGGGGAATTCTGCTGCTCCTTGACCTCGGCATCCCAGAAATAGACGAAGGACCCATCGGCCACGATGAAATTGCCGTTGGGCGGATCGTAATCGATGCGCATGCGGCCGGGCCGCATCAGCTGGAACGTGCCGGTCGCCAGGGCGGCGCCGTCATCGCTGCTCTGGATGAACTTCGATTTCAGGGTCCGGATGCCGTTCAGATAGGTCTCTATCGCCGGCAGGCGCGCCTGCTCTTCCGCCGACAGCGGTGGAGGCGCCTTGCCCTTCGGCGCGGCGACGGCGACGGGAACGGTAAGGAAGAGGGCGGCCAGCAGGGCCAGGACGATCTTGCGCATAGGCGTTCTTCTAACCGCCGATCATGGCCGGATTATGTGTGCGCAGCGCCATCATCCCGGCTGCCGACGGCGGCAGCCGTCGTCGCCGACAGCGGCGCATGGAAGCGGGGTCGCGGCGGGGACACGGGTTGGAACTGCCCGCTAGCATTGTCCAGCACATGCAGTTCCGCCTCTGCCACATCGAACAGCATGCCGCACAGCAGCAGCTTGCCCTGCGCCTCCGCCTCCGCGATCCAGGGGAAACTGCGCAGATTTTCCAGCGACAGCCGCACGACGGCACGTTCCAGTTCGGCCAGATCGGGCTGTGCATCCCCCGACATTCCCCGGCGGGCCTGCGCCAGGGCCGGTTGCGCGATCGACACCCAGTGGCCGATGAAGTCCGACTTCTCGTCGCTGCGGTCCTGCGGCAGGGCGGCGACGCCGCCGCACTGCGTGTGGCCCATCACCACGAGCAGTTGCACCTCCAGTTCCCGCACCGCGAATTCCAGCGCAGCACTGGTGCCGTGGTAATCCTGGGTCGGCTTATAGGGCGGAACCAGATTGGCAACATTCCGGATGACAAACAGGTCACCCGGCTGCGCCGCGAAAATCAAGGTCGGGTCGACACGGCTATCGCAGCAGGTGATCAGCGCCGCCTTGGGCTTCTGCCCGGCCCAGGCCAATGTCCGGAAAAGGCCGCGCTGCTGCTTGAAATTGGTGCGCCGGAACTCGCGAAAGCCGTCGATCAGATCCTTCAGCATGGTGTCGCCCCCGCATGAACGGAATGTCGGTAGACCGCTAGTTAGCGCCCGCACCATGACGGCACATATCCCGCCTGTCCAGACCGGCGTGACATTTCCATGTCATGGGCCCCCTGCGGTGATGCGGGGTCAGCTCTGTCCGGCTGCCACCATCACGCGGTCACGCCCGGCGCGTTTGGCGCTGTACAGCGCCTGATCGGCGCGGTGCAGCAGGTTGTCCAGGCTTTCACCGGCGCGCAGCGACGCGACACCGATGCTGGCGGTGATATGCACATCGACGCCGTCCAGACGCGTTTGCGCGCCGGCCAGGGCGATGCGCAGCCGTTCCGCCAACCCGACAGCCCCGGCAAGATCGGTTTCAGGCAGCAGCAGAACCAGCTCCTCACCGCCGAAGCGGGCCGCCAGGTCACTGGCCCGGCGCGATGCGGTCATCACACCGGCCGCCGTGCGCAGCACGGCATCGCCCATCCGGTGGCCATAGGTGTCATTCACCCGCTTGAAATGATCCAGATCGACCAGCAGTAACGTGACCGGCCGCCCATAGCGCTGCGCGCGGGCCTGTTCGGCCTGGGCCATTTCCAGAAAGCGCCGCCGGTTCAGAAGGCCGGTCAGCGGGTCGGTACTGGCAAGCACGTCAAGGCGGGCATTCGCGGCGACCAGATCGCGCGTCCGGGCCGCCACCTCCTGTTCCAGTTGCCGGCGCTGCCGGCGCAGCACCTGGGTACGGGCCTGCACGATGCCGCCGACAGCCAGCAGGGCCAGGATCGCGGCGCCGATGCGCGCCGACAAGGTTTCATACCAGAACGGTTCCACCGTAACCGGCAAGACCAGCTCGGCCACCGGCCCCTCCACGCCCGTCTGCAAGGCCTGCACCTGCAGCTCGTACTGTCCCGCCGGCAGGTTGGTATAGCCTGCACCCGGCGCACGGCTGGGACTGTCCAGCCAGCCATTGTCGAACCCGACAAGTCGATGGCGGTAGCGCAGGTCGCTGCCGGCACGGTAATCCAGCAGGGCGAATTCCAGTGCCAAGGTGCGCTGCAGCGCCGACAGGTGCAGTCCCTGGCCATGGGCCGGCAGGGCGCTGGCCGGCTGCTCTGCATGATTGATGGACAGGCCCGTCAAGTGCAGTTCCGGCATGGGAGGGCGCGCGGGCAACCCGTCAGTATCCAGGATGGCAAGCCCGCCCAGCCCACCCAGCAGCAGGCTGCCATCGGGACCGGCCATGGACGGGCGCAGAACGTAGTATTTCAGGGTGGCGCCGTCGCGTTCGCCCATCTGGGTGACACGGCCCGTGATCGGGTCCAGCATGCCCACACGGGACGGCGTCGTAAACCAGACGCGCCCCTTGGCGTCAATCGCGACCCCGTCGAGATTGTCGTGCGGCAGGCCGTTGCGCCGGCGCATGGCGCGGAAACGGGGCGTGCCGGCCAGATCCTCCACATCCGTCGCCACCAGACCACCGCCGGCGGTGGACAGCCACAGCCTTCCGTGCGTGTCCGCGGCAAGACCGGTGATGAAACCATGGCTAAGGCTGTCCGGATCGCCCGGAACAGGCTGGAAGCTGCGGAAAGATCCGGACCGGCCCAGCACGGACAGCCCGCCGCCCGTGCCCGCCAGTATCCGCCCGTCCGGCAGGCGCAGCAGGGCCCGCACATGATCGTTCAACAGGCTGGCCGGATCGCCCGGTATGTGCCGATAGGTGGTGCAGGCCCCCGTCGCCGGGGAATAGCGCATCAGCCCGTCATAGGAACCCAGCAGGATGTCGGGGCCATCCAGCAGCATGGTCATGATGATATGGCCATCGGCGCACGGCACGGCCGATGGCCGGATGTCGAATGTGACGGGGTCGATGGCGGCCACCCCGCGCCCGGCCGCCAGCACCGTGCCATCGGGCAGGCGCAGCAGCGCCTGTACATCGCGACCATTGTGCGGCGTGGGCAGGTGCAGGCGGTGGAGCTGCTGGCCGGGCAGGTCCAGCACGTCGATATTCCCGTCCGATTGCCCGACCCAGACGCGCCCGGGCCCATCAAACAGTGTGGACAGAACCTCGGCGCTGGTCAGGCTCAACGGCTTCAGCGGGGAAGAAGGGATGATGCGCACCCGGGCGGCGAACGGATCATGGCGTTCCAGCCCCTGATTGGTCGGCACCCAGATATTGCCGGCCCGATCCACCGCCGCCGCGCGCAGGCGGTCGCTGTTCAGGCTGGTCGCCAGTACGGGGTCGTGCCGTTCCTGCCGTACCCCGCCCGTGCGCGGATCCAGGATCAGCAGGCCGGCACCGTCCGTGGCGATCCACAGATCGCCACCCGGCACCTCCGTCACCCCGCGGATCGTACGACGCCCCGCCAATCCGTCGGGGCCGGTAAGGCGCGGCCACGCCCGGGGACGGCCGTCGGCAGGGTCCAGCCAGATGACGCCACTGTCGCCCGATCCGACCCACAGCCGGCCCGCACTGTCCCGCGTGATGGCCCAGATCTCTGACGCCAGCACAATTCCGGCCTCCCCGTCCGCCTGCACGCGGGTGAAGCGGGACTGGCCGGCCTTTCGGTGCAGCAGGCCGGAAACGCCACCCAGCCACAGATCGCCATTCTTGTCCTGGTGAACCGCGAACAGGCGGGGATTGACCGCACCGCCATCGTCCAGCGACACCTCCAGCCGGGTCAGGGTCGACGCAGACGCATCCCACCGGAACAGACCGCCATCGGCAGCGATCCAGGCGGCATCGCCACGCCCGTCCAGGGCCGGGGCGATGGCCAGAACCCGCCCCGGATCACCGTCGGGAGAGATGATGCGCCGGAAGCTGTTGCTGGCGGGATCATAGAGGACGACGCCCGCAGCCCCCGTGCCCAGCAGCATGGCGCCACCGGACAGGGGCAGCATGACGCGCACATAATTGTCGGGCAGGCTGCCGGGCTGTTCGGCATCGGCTTCCCAGACACGCAGCCGGTAGCCGTCAAACCGGGCCAGCCCGGCCTGGGTACCGATCCACAGCAGCCCTGCACTATCCTGGGCGACAGCGGTGATGACGTCGTGGGGAAGACCGTCTTCGGTCGTCAGTTCGGAAAAGGCCAGGGCGGGAAACGCTCCCCAGCCAATTTCGTCTGCCACGGCCGGGGCCGGCTGCACCCCGATGATCCCGGCCATGGCAGCCACACCCAGCATAAGCCGGGAGGCGACAGCAAGGCGCAAAAGGAACCGCAGCGGCATCGGCAACATCAAGATCAACTCGCAAGGCGGCTACTATGCCGTGTAGGTGTTGCCCGGCAAAGGGCTGTCACACACGCAAAGGTTCCCTTATCCGTCTGTATATATGCAGGCGCGTGTCAGATTGATGCCATAGCCAGCAGCACACCGGCCCCGATCAGCAGGGCCCCGGTCAAACGGTTCAGCCAGCGCCGCGCGACAGGGCCCGACAGGCGCAGTGCCAGCCCCTTGCCGCCCACCGCATAGGTCATGATCCAGCCGAATTCGATCACCAGCATGGTGACGACCAGGATGGTCAATTGCGGTGCCATGGGACGGTCGGGATCGATGAATTGCGGAAAGAAGGCCGCCATGAATACCAGGGCCTTGGGATTGGACAGCGTGATCAGCAGCCCCTGGCCCAGCAGGCCGAACTGTCCAAACCGGGCAGAACCGGTGTCGGCCGAAGCGTCGGCCATCGCGCTGTCCGGTTCCACCGGCGCACGCCAGGCCTGCACACCCAGCCAGGCCAGATAGGCCACGCCCACCCATTTGAAAATTATGAAGGCCAGCGGCGAGGCCTTCAGCAGGACGCCCACACCCAGCGCCGACAGGCCGGCCAGCAGCCCCAGCGACAGGCACATGCCCAACCCACCCCAGGCGGCCCCCGACAGCCCGTGACGCATCCCCATGGACAAGGCCGACAGCATGTTGGGACCGGGCGTGGCCGACAGGAAGAAGCAGGTGGTCAGGAAGATGGCCAGAGTCTGGTAGGAAATCATGGAAAGCCCGATCATTGCCCGACCAAGGGGGCGGCGGCCGGATTGCCCGCATTGATATGCAGCACCTGCTGCGGGAAGGGAATGGTGATCCCTTCCGCATCGAAACGCTTCTTCATGCGCCGGTTGAACTCACGCCCCACGATCCATTGCTGACCGGCACGGGTGCGGATACGCCCCTTGATCAGCACGGCGCTGTCCTGGAAAGCGTCCAAGCCGGCAATTTCCACCGGACCCAGCATGTTGCGGCCATAATCCGGTTCCGCCTGCATCCCCGCGCCCAACTCCTTCAGCACCTCCACAACCCGGTCCGTATCAACGCCGTAATCCACGGTCACGTTCAGCACGTAATAGCTGAATTCCTTGGTGCTGTTGGTGACCGTGGTAACGGAGCTGAAGGGGATGGTGTGGACGGCACCGTCATAGCCGCGCAGACGGATGGACCGGATCGACATCGCCTCCACCCCGCCCGACAGATCGGCAACGGTGACAACATCGCCAACGCTGATCGTATCCTCCATCAGGATGAACAGACCGGTGATGACATCCTTGACCAGAGTCTGGGCGCCGAAACCGACGGCCAGACCAATGACCCCGGCACCCGCCAGCAGCGGCGCGATATTCACCCCCATCTCCGACAGCACGATCAGCCCGACCAGGACGCCCAGCACGATGGTCATCGCATTGCGCAGGAGCGGCAGCAGTGTGCGCATGCGCCCACTGCGCTGCACGGCCAGACCATTCTCGTCCGTTGCTGTCAGATAGCGCTGGATGGCGCCATTGACCATTTCCCAGGTCAGCAGCGCCAGCAGCAGCACGATCAGGATGGTGACGGCAGACGCCCCGATACGCTGGCCCAGATCGCTGCCCAGCCAGGCCAGGGCATCCGCCCCCCAGGCCTGAAGCAGCAGCAGCACCGTGAACAGGGCCAGGGTCGCCTGCGCCAGCCGGCGCAGGAAGGGCAGATAGCGGTTGGTCCGTTCCTCCAGCCCCGGATAGGCCAGCCGCAGGTCATCCGGTACCGACAGGCCCCGTTCCACCAGCCGGTCCAGCCCCTCGGACAGCAGGCGCGATCCGATCAGGATGGCGCCCGTGACCAGCGTGGCCCGCAGCACGAAATCGAATCCGCCCGCGATCGACAGGGCCCAGATCAGATAGACGGCCCCGATATAAAGGATGGTCAGGATGTGCCAGACATCGGCCAACCGCTGGCGCACCATCCACAGGGCCACCTGCCGGCGGACAGGCGCTTCCGGCGAGGCAGCGGTGGGGTCATCCTCCGCCTCTCCGGCCAGCACGGCGCGCAGCGCCTCGTCCCGATCATTGGGTTCGGGCTGTGCGGCCCCGCGCATGACCTGGGCCACGGGCTTACGGTTCTGCAAGATCAGCACGATGATCATGGTGGTCACCACCAGCCCGACCAGTTTCAGCCAGGCCGCATGCGGCGTGGCCGGAAGGCCCAGCACCCGCATCGCCTCCCCGATGAAATAGCCATAGACGCCGATGACCGTAATGCGCCGGACCCAGATCAGCAGATAATGCGCTGTTTCGTTCCCCACCCGCGCCAGCCGCAGGTTGGGGGTGGAGGGCGACAGCAGCACATGGGCCGCCACCAGCACGCCCTGCACGATCAGGCTGGCATTCAGGATGGTGAGCGAAGCAAGCCGCACCACCTTGGGCGCGTCCGTGTTGGTCAGCAGCCCGAATCCAGCCAGGGCGAAGGCCGCCATGGGGATCAGGTCCAGCAGCAGCCGCGCCAACAGCAGCAGCAGCTTCGTTACCGCCCCCGCCGGTGGACGGCTTCCCAGCGCCGCACGCGGCCGGGCCAGCAGCCAGAACAGCAGGAAGCGGGCGGCGTAACCACCGCCGATGATGGCGGCCAGATGCAGGCCCAGTTCGGCCCAGGCATCGCGGCGCCCCGGATCGGACATCTGCTGTTGCAGCCAGCGCAGCGCATGCGGCGCGTCGATCACCGCCCTGCCCGCCGAGGCCAGCTGATGGCTGAATTCGTCGATCCGATCCGACAGGGTGGACAGGAGGCGGCTGCCCATGGCTTCCGGCTCATCCGCGGCCGCGACCTTCTGCTGCGCGGCCTGCATCGCCTTCAACTGCGCCAGGAACGCGTCGCGCCTGACCGGGTCCTCCAGCGTATCGATCAGGGCGGCCGTATCCGCGGCAGGCGCTGTCTGCGCCGGGGCTGCGGCTTCCTGCGCGGCGACAGGGCGCACGACCGACAGCGACAGTGCGATCAGCAGGCAGGACAGGATCAGCCGGATCATCTTGGTCCGCATTGGCGGGACAGACCTTCTTCCAAGGAATGGGAACCGGGGACGTGCCCCCAGAAAGCATGCAGGTTTCATCAACGCTCAAGTCCCAACATAGCAATCCTGGCGTGCCATTCCATGGGCCTTGGCAAAACCATTGCGACGGGCGTCCTGTCCGGTCACGATCCGCCGATGGTCGAGGCTGAGGTGGGTCATGGTGGATCGGGGATGGATGGTGGGGCTTCTGATGGTGCTGACGGCGGCGTCATCCGCCCTGGCCGCCCCGGCGGATCCCGACCCGGAAAAGGTTGTCGGCATGAGCATCCTGGACCTGCGCAAGGAGCTTCTGGGTCGTAAATGGCAACCGCGCCTCCTGCCCCATCCGTATCCTGAAACAGCCGACAATGACAGCGTCGCCGCCGACCTGCGCCGGGATGGCGTGGCGGAGGTACAATATTGCGGACTGACGGGGCTGGTGCCCTGTATCTTCAATTACCGCAAGGGTGCGCGCTGTCTGATGGTGCGGACGCGTGGGGAATATTTCCCCGTGGAAGATATATCCCCGCATGTGGAGGCGGTGGAGGAGCAACCCTGCGCGGATTGACACCGTTCCTTGCGGCATCCCCCCTCGCCCCCGGCCCCGCCCCGCGCTATGTAAGGGGCAAAGCAATCCAACCAAGCAACGGACAGATCCCATGTCTCCCGCCGACACGCCCGACAATCCGCCCAATGCCAAGCTGGTCGACAGTAAGCAGAAATGGGCTGCCGAAGGCCGCCTGATGACCGGGGCATCCGCCCCGCGCGCCAACCGCCTGCCCCCGGGCCAGCGGGAGGTGAAGAACTGGCCCGTACTGGATCTGGGCATCCAGCCGGAAGTGTCGCTGGACCAGTGGGAACTGACCATCGACGGGCTGGTGGCCCATCCCACCACCTGGGGCTGGGCCCAGTTCAAAAGCCAGCCGCCCTTCACCGACGTGTCCGACATCCATTGCGTCACGGCCTGGTCACGCTATGACAACCATTGGGAAGGGGTGTCGGCCAAACACATCCTGGATGTCGTGAAGCCGCTGCCGGAAGCCCAGCACATCGTCTTCCATTCCTATGATGGCTACACGACGAACGTGGCCCTGTCAGTGTTCGACGATGCCGATGTGCTGCTGGCCCATAGCTGGGAAGGCAAGCCGATCACGACCGAACATGGCGGGCCGGTGCGCGTCATCATCCCGAAATTCTATTTCTGGAAATCGGCCAAGTGGGTGAACCGCATCGAATTCGTGGCCGCGGATCAGCCCGGCTTCTGGGAAGAACGCGGTTACCATAACGAAGGCGACCCCTGGACCGAACAGCGCTATAGCTGAGGCGGGTAGCCGATTCGGCGCGTTGCCAGAACGGGCCGCCGGGCTTATATTTGGAAAGGTTGCCGGGGTGCTGCTAACACCCCGGCTTCCCCTTAGAACCGGATCATCAGGCGCAGGCTGATGCCGAAGCCTTTGAACACCAGTTCTATGGAACGGGGTTGCTTAGTTTCGGTAAGCATCCTTCTCGCTCCTGTGTGGCGGGGGGTGGCCAATCCGCCCCCTGTTACACCACGAGGAATAGAATAGGCGGAACGCTGATTCCTCTTGAAGGAACCTTTCAGCGTTTCGCCTATTTTTTTGCCCTCTCCCCATCTTGATCGCGCGGAAGTCGTCCCCTTGAAGAACCCCAAGAAAGAAGCCCCCTTCCCCACCAAGGAACAGGTCCTGGAATTCATCCGGGAAAGCCCGTACCCGGTGGGCAAGCGGGAGATTGCGCGCGCCTTCCATATCAGCGGCGACCATCGCGTCGCGCTGAAGGAACTGCTGCGCGATCTGGAAGGGGACGGGGCGATCGAAAAGGGCGGGCGCCGCCGTCTGGCCCCGCCGGCCAGCCTGCCGCCGGTGGGCGTAGTCATCGTCACCGGTGTGGATATGGATGGGGAGGTCATTGCCCGGCCCCTGAACTGGTCCGACCCGGACAGCGAGCCGCCACGCATCGTCATGAAGCCGGAACGGCGCGGCCATCCCACCCTGGGCGAGGGCGACCGGGTTCTGGCCCGGCTGGCCCGCATCCGCGACGATTTCTATGAAGGCCGCACCATCAAGAAGCTGGGCGGCGACCAGACCGCCCAGATGGTCGGCGTCTATGAGCTGGGCCCCGATGGCGGCCGCCTGCGCCCGGCCGACCGGCGGGCCAAGGCGGAATTCATCATCCTGCCGCAGAACACCATGGATGCCAGCCCCGGCGATCTGGTGGTGGCGGAGATATTGCCGTCTTCCCGCCATGGGCTGAAGCAGGCCCGTGTGGTGGAGGTGCTGGGCGGTATCGACCAGCCCAGGGCCATCAGCCTGATCGCCATCCACCAGCATGGCATCCCCGTGCATTTCCCCCCCGCCGCCATCGAACAGGCCGAAGCCGCGCAGGAACCCACCCTGGCCGGGCGCACCGACCTGCGCGACATCCCGCTGGTCACCATCGACGGGGCCGATGCCCGCGATTTCGACGATGCCGTGTTCGCGGAACCGGATGCGGACCCCAACAATCCCGGTGGCTGGCACCTGATCGTCGCCATCGCCGATGTGTCGGCCTATGTCACGCCGGGCAGCCCGCTGGACAAATCGGCGCTGGATCGGGGCAACAGCTGCTATTTCCCCGACCGCGTCGTGCCCATGCTGCCCGAGGCGCTGTCGAACGAGCTGTGCAGCCTGAAGCCCGGCGTCAACCGCGCCTGTCTGGCCGTGCATATGTGGATCGACGCGGCGGGCCGGCTGAAGCGCCACCGTTTCGTGCGCGGGCTGATGCGCTCGGCCGCGCGCCTGATCTATGAGCAGGTGCAGGAAGCCTTCGACGGTGCGCCAGACGAGATGACGGGCCCGCTGCTGGACCCCGTCATCCGTCCGTTGTACGGCGCCTATGAAGTGCTGGCCCATGCCCGGTCGCGGCGCGGCACGCTGGAACTGGACCTGCCCGAACGCAAGGTGGTGATCGGGGAGGATGGCAAGGTCGCGTCCATCGGCGTGCGCGCCCGTCTGGACAGCCATCGCCTGATTGAGGAATTCATGATCGCCGCCAATGTCGCGGCGGCCGAGGCGCTGGAGGCGCGCGACACGCCCCTGCTCTACCGCGTGCATGCCGAGCCGGCGCTGGACAAGCTGGAACCGCTGCGCGAGTTCCTGAAGAGCATGGGGTATAATCTGGCCAAGGGCACCGTGATGCGGCCCGCCGCCTTCACCAACATCCTGGACAAGGCCAAGGACACGCCCGAATCGGAACTGATCAGCACCGTCATCCTGCGCTCCCAGGCGCAGGCGGTGTACCAGCCCGACAATATCGGCCATTTCGGGCTGGCCCTGGAGCGCTATGCCCATTTCACCAGCCCCATCCGCCGCTATGCCGACCTGATCGTGCATCGCGCGCTGGTCCGCGCCTACCATCTGGGTGATGGCGGGCTGACGGACGAGGAGATGGGCCGGCTGGACAAGATCGGGGAGCAGATTTCCGGCACCGAACGCCGCGCCGCCGACGCGGAGCGCGACGCCCTGGACCGCTATGTCGCGGCCTATCTGGCCGATCGCGTGGGCGCCACCTTCAGCGGCAAGATCAGCGGCGTGTCGAATTTCGGCCTGTTCGTCAGCCTGGACGAAACGGGCGCGGACGGGATCGTGCCCGTCTCCACCCTGCCCGACGATTTCTATGACCATGACGAGGTGCATCATTGCCTGTTGGGCCGCCGTCACCGCCGGGTGTTCAGGCTGGGTGAGCGGGTGAAAATCCGTCTGATCGAGGCCGATGCCATTACCGGGTCCATGGTCTTCCGCCTGTTGAACCAGGATGGCAGCGAGATGCCGGGCGGTCGCGGATCGGGAACCGGGGCCAGTCGGCGCGGCCGGCCGGAACGCCGGCGGGAGCGGGAAGATGAGGCACCGCCGCCCAGCATCGACGCCCCCCGCCCGCCGCGCCGACGGCGATAGGAGGCGGGATCGTTCGGGTGCCCAACTAACCCATTGCACCAACCGACAGCCTTTACGTGTCCCGCGCCCTGCGGCACAGTGAAAGGGTGAGGGGCCGCGCCAGAGATGGCCCCCGCGGGCGGGGGAAATGCGCATGGTGTCACGGCTTCGGTCGATGCTGCTGATGATGGGCCTGCTGGCGGTGCCCGCCGCGCTGGCCGAACAGCAGACCTTGCCGCCGACACCCAACCTGACCACCGAACATCTGTTCTCCGTCGCCTTCCGCCCCATCACCGACAATGCGCTGAAGCCCGTGTCCATGCCGGCCCTTGTGGCCGACGGGCTGCGCCGCGTGGCCTCGGCCGACCGCTCGCTGGCCCTGATGGAGGTGGAGGGAACCTACATCCTGCAGCGTGACGGGGTGGAACTGGCCCGCATCGCACTGCCCACCGACAGCGTGCCCGAACGCTGGGCCCAGGTGACGGCAGAGATGTTGCGGGCCATCACGGCCGCCGCCCCCGCCATCGCCGCCAGGAATCGCGAACAGGTCTGGCGCGACATGTTTGACGGCATGATGGTGGACCTGGACCCCTATTCCCGCTACGCCGAGCCGAATCGCGCGCAGAATGAGCGCACGCAGCGCGAAGGATATGATGGAATCGGCGTCGGCATCCGCGAGCGCGACGGGCATTTCGAAGTGGCCGACCTGGTACCCGATGGTCCCGCCGCCGCGGCCGGGGTGAAGGCTGGCGATCGAATCTTTGAAGTGGCGGGAATCCGCGCCACCGGCTTGCCTTATGAGAAGCTGTCGGCGCTGATCCAGGGGCCGGAGGGCAGCTGGGTGGAAATGCGGCTGGGCACCAGCGAGCCGCAGGCGCGAATCGTCTCCGTACGCCGCCGTCATCTGGTGCCCAATTCGGTCCAGTCCGCTTTTGCCGACGGCATCGTCACCCTGAAGATCGAGCGGTTCAACAACGCCACCCAGGACAATGTCCGTCAGGCCATCCAGCGCTATCTGGACAAGGGGCCGGTGCGCGGCGCCGTCCTGGACCTGCGCGGCAATCCCGGCGGGGTCATGGTCCAGGCCGTGGGCGTGGTGAACCTTTTCGTGCCGCAGGGCCGCATCATCACCACACGCGGCCGCAATCCCAGCTCTGTCCAGTGGTTCGAGGCGCAGAAGCCGGCGACCGCTTTCCCCGATCTGCCGCTGGTGGTGATGATCGATGGTCAGACGGCCTCTTCCGGAGAGATCGTGGCGGCCGCGCTGCAGGATGCCGGTCGCGCCCTGCTGGTCGGCACCTCTTCCTATGGCAAGGGCAGCGTCCAGCATGTGACGCAACTGCCCAACGGGGCGGAGCTGTTCATCACCTGGAGTCGCATCTATGCGCCCAGCGGATACAGTTTCGACGGCCAGGGCGTGCAGCCCAGCCTGTGCACGGGCAAGCCCGGCAGCAATGTCACCGGTCTGCTGGCCGAGGCTGTGCGCGCCGACAGCGGGCAGCAGACAGCGCTGGCCCGCTATCGCATGACCGCGCCGGATGACGCGGATTCGCTGGCGCAACTGCGCGCCATCTGTCCCGCAAAGGCCGCCGACCCGGCCCAGGCGACGGCCAATACCGAAAAGCTGGCCCGCGCCCTGCTGGACGATCCCGTGCTGTATCGGCAAGCCCTCGCTTCCCGTCACATCAACGTTGCGGAGAGGTAGGGTCTTTATCCTTGACAGACGGGGGCGGATGCGTAGATTCCGCCGCTGTGCCGACGGGGGGGACCTCTTCCGTCGGGGGTGAGTTTTATGGATCGGCCGCGCGTCCTTGCGGTGGCCGCAAGTTAGACGCAGGTAGGATTTATCATGGCTAAGCAGAACACCGTGCTGATCAAGTTGGTGAGCACCGCCGACACGGGTTATTTCTACGTCAAGAAGAAGAACCCCCGTAAGACGACCGAGAAGCTGGAATTCAACAAGTATGATCCGGTTGCTCGCAAGCACGTCGCCTTCAAGGAATCCAAGATGAAGTGATCTCCCGTCCGGGATGATCCTCTCTGGTTCCGCCCCCATCCGGGGTGGATTGAAGCAAAGAAAAACCCCGCCGGTTCCGACCGGCGGGGTTTTTCTTGTGTCTTGGCCGTTAGGGGCACACAGGAGGCCGGGCGGGGACCATACAGGCCGCCGCCGCCCGGTGGCCTGGTTCCTATTCGGCCATGAGCTGCTGACGGGCGACGTCCAGCATGGAGTCCATTTCCTTCGCTACCCGATGTTCGGAGATGCCAAGGCCGCGCGTGGCGAAATCACCCAGAATCTTGCGGACAATGTCCTTGTGGCCCGGCTCTTCGAAATCGGCAGAGACGACCTGTTTGGCATAGGCGGCCGCATCTTCACCGGAGAGCCCCAGCTGCTCCGCGGCCCACAGGCCGATCAGCTTGGCGCGACGGGCATTAATCCTGAACAGCAGTTCCTCGTCATGCTTGAACTTGTTCTCGAATGCCTGTTCGCGTTCGTCGAACGTGGTCATTTCTTATCCTCTGCAAGCGGGGCTTATTCACTCTTGGGGCAGCAACTATATACCCGCTATGTGACATCCGCCATCACCCGGCGCAATCCCATGTCTAAGGTATGGTATCAAAAGACCGGATTTGAAGGGTAGAGCCTGCATGTGCACTGTGATCATCCTGCGCCGGCCGGGCCATGACTGGCCCCTGCTGCTGGCCGGCAATCGCGACGAGATGCTGGGGCGGCCATGGAAAGCGCCGGCCCGTCACTGGCCCGACCGGCCGGAGATCGTGGCCGGACTGGATGATGCGGCCGGCGGTTCCTGGTTCGGGATCAACGATCATGGCGTCGTCGCCACCATTCTGAACCGCGAAGGCACATTGGGCCCGGCCGACGGCAAGCGAACGCGGGGCGAGCTGGTGCTGGACGCGCTGGACCATGCCGACGCGGCCGATGCGGCCGAAACCCTGTCGCATCTGGACGGGCGCGCCTACCGTCCCTTCAACCTGCTGCTGGCCGACAATCGCGACGCCTTCGTCCTGTCCCTGGACGGGGAGGGCGGGCGCATCCGCACCACGCCCGTGCCCGTGGGCCTGTCGATCATGGCCAGCACCGACCTGAACGCCACCGACCATCCGCGCACCCACTTCTTCCGTCCGCTGTTCCAGGCAGCCGCGGTGCCCGACCCGGACCAAGGCGACTGGAAGGGCTGGCAGGAATTGCTGGGCTGTCGCATCTGGGACGGGGATGCCGGCCCGCGCGGGGCCATGTGCATTGTCACCGACTGGGGCTATGGCACGGGCAGTTCCGCCCTAGTGGCCCTGCCGTCGATGGCACGGCATGGCACCCCGCCCGTCTTCCTGTTTGCCGATGGCCGGCCGGACCAGACGCAATGGCATCCCGTCGCCCTCTGATCCCTGCCACCCAGCACTGACCCGCCCGCATCGCTGGTTTCATTGTGCCGAACGGCGTTGCTTGCTATAGGGTGGCATCGGACCCGCTGACATCTGTCACGCGGGTCCGTCTCCCTTTGGCTGGAACGATTGCTGGACACCAGACCCATGACGCGACGCCGGCGCATCTACGAAGGCAAGGCCAAGATTCTGTATGAAGGCCCCGAGCCTGGCACCCTGGTCCAGTATTTCAAGGACGATGCTACCGCGTTCAACGCCCAGAAGAAGGGCACGATCACGGGCAAGGGCGTCCTGAACAACCGCATCAGCGAATATCTGATGCAGAAGCTGGGCGAGATCGGCATCCCCAACCATTTCGTGCGCCGCCTGAACATGCGTGAGCAGCTGGTGCGCGAAGTGGAGATCATCCCGATCGAGGTGGTAGTCCGCAACATCGCCGCCGGTTCGCTGACCAAGCGTTTCGGCATCCCCGAAGGCACGCCGCTGCCGCGCTCCATCGTCGAATATTACTTCAAGAACGACGAGCTGGGCGACCCGATGGTGTCGGAAGAGCACATCACGGCGTTCGGCTGGGCCGCCCCGCAGGACCTGGACGACATGCTGTCGCTGGCCCTGCGCATCAACGATTACCTGAACGGTCTGTTCCTGGGCATCGGGCTGAAGCTGGTCGACTTCAAGGTCGAATTCGGCCGCCTGTATGAAAATGAAGAGATGCGCATCATCCTGGCGGACGAGATCAGCCCGGACAATTGCCGTCTCTGGGACGCTAAGACCAACGAGAAGCTGGACAAGGACCGTTTCCGCCAGGACCTGGGCAATGTTGCCGAGGCCTATCAGGAAGTGGCCCGCCGCCTGGGCATCCTGCCCGAGGCCGGCCCCGGCGACCATACGGCACCCAAGCTGGTGCAGTAAGCGCGGGCGCTTCGCTGTCCGGACGATTGATGACAGGGCCGGAGCGGTTTAACCGTTCCGGCCCTTGTCGTATCTCCATCTGGGGCAAGGCTTCCCTGCGTTGCGGCGCTATCTTTCCTCGTCGCCAAGCTGAGTGGTTTTTGCTATCCCACGGCCATCGCTTTCCATTTGGGTTGTCGTGCGATTCACGCTTCAAGCGGTTCCGCTTGAAGCGACCGCACTCTCTAGAGAACGGGTGTTCCCATGAAGGCCAAAGTCATCGTCACCCTGAAGAACGGCGTGCTGGACCCGCAGGGCAAGGCCATCGGCCATGCGCTGACCAACCTGGGTTTCGACGGCGTTGGCGAGGTCCGCCAGGGCAAGCTGATCGAACTGGAAGTGGCCGAAACCGATCCGGTGAAGGCCAAGGCCCAGATCGAGGACATGTGCCGCAAGCTGCTGGCCAACACCGTCATCGAGAATTACGCCATCGAGCTGGTGGCCTGATCCATCTATCGCCTTCGGGCAATGATGATGGATGCTGATTGAGAAATTCGGCATCGGCGGGTAGAGCTTGGCTTTATCGACGGACCCGATGCCGGATGGGGTGTGCCTTGGCCGCCCCGGCTGCGCATGACAGGTCCGCCCCAACCCTTCAAAGGGATGCGAGACCGATGCGTGATTTCCGCCTGCCCCGCCTGTTCAGCGCCACCCTGCTGGCCCTGACGTCGCTGGTGCCGATTTCATCAGCCCATGCTGCCGGCACGGACGATGTGATCAAGTGCCTGGGCATCGTTGACGCGACCGCGCGTCTGGCCTGCTATGATCGCACGGTCGGCGCCCTGCGCCAGCTGGCGCCGGCCACCCCGCAGGCCCAAGCCGCGCCCCAGGCCCCGGCAGCCCCGTCGGTCACCGCCCCCGTCCCCCGCGAACAAACCTTTGGTTCCGAGCGCATCGCCCGCGCGCCCGACGCAGGTGTGCCCGAAGAAGCCGAGAGCATCACCGCCAAGCTGAAGGAAGTGAAGCAGCTGACCATCGATCGCTACAGCTTCACCCTGGACAATGGTCAGGTCTGGAGCATGGTGGTGGCCCGCAGCGTCCCCAATGCCAAGGAAGGCAAGAAGGTCCAGATCGAAAAGGGCCTGTTCGGCAGCTATTCCATGACCATTGACGGCGTCACCGGCATCATCAAGGTCCGCCGCACCAAGTGAGTGTCGGATCGGACCAAAGCGCGTCCGATTGGCATTCCCGGACCTGCAGGGGTGGACAGGGGCAGGTGGCGACATTACGTTCCACAGCATGGGGGACGCCCTTCCTGTCCCGCCCCACCTTCCTGGATGGATCATGGACCCGCTGCTGCGCACCATCGCCGAGATCCTTTATGTAGCCCTGGACCTCTATGTCTGGGTGCTGATCATCTCGGCCATCCTGTCCTGGCTGATTGCGTTCAATGTGGTGAATACCCGCAATGCCTTCGTCTACAAGGTGTCGGACGCGCTTTACCGCCTGACGGAGCCCGCACTGCGCCCCATCCGCAATGTGCTTCCCAATCTGGGCGGTCTGGATCTGTCGCCGATCGTGCTGATCCTGATCATCATGTTCGCGCAGCGCCTGATCCTGAATTACGGGCTGCTGTAAGGTGAAGCCGGCGCTGGAGCCTGCGGCCGGCGGTGTGCGGCTGTTCGTGCGCGCCACCCCGCGTGCCAGCCGCAATGCCGTGCAAGGCGTGGCCGAAGGGGCGGACCAGCGCCAACAGGTCAAGATATCGGTCACGGTCGTGCCGGAAGACGGCAAGGCCAACACCGCCATCATCGAGCTGCTGGCCAAAGCGTGGCGGATTCCGAAAAGCAGTATCGGCGTCGTCGCGGGTGGCACCGACCGGTCAAAGATATTATTCGTTGCCGGCGAAACAGAGGCCTTGATGACCCGGCTGTCGGACTGGCTGGGCGGGCTGTAGCAGCGACAAGACAGGAGATTGGCATGGCCGAGGCACGCATCATCGATGGCAAGGGCTTCGCGGCCGGTTTGCGCGCGCGCATCGCCGAGGCGGTGACCAGCTTGCGCACCACGCACGCCCTGGTTCCTGGTCTGGCCGTCGTGCTGGTGGGTGAGGATCCGGCCAGTTCCATCTATGTCCGCAACAAGGGGGAGCAGACCCGCGAGGTGGGGATGCATTCCGTCACCCACAAGCTGTCGGCCGATACCACGCAGGAAACGCTGCTGCGTCTGGTCAATCAGTTGAACAATGACCCGTCGATCCACGGCATCCTGGTGCAGTTGCCCCTGCCGGCCCATATCGACGCCCAGGCCGTGCTGTCGGCCATCGACCCGGCCAAGGATGTGGACGGGTTCCATGTCGTCAATGCCGGGCGCCTGTCGGTGGGGCTGCCGGCCCTGGTGCCCTGCACGCCGCTGGGCTGCCTGATGCTGCTGAAGGATACGCTGGGTGACCTGCGCGGCCTGAACGCCGTCGTCGTCGGCCGTTCCAACATTGTCGGCAAGCCGATGGCCCAGCTGCTGTTGCAGGCCGATTGCACCGTCACCATCGCCCATTCCCGCACCCGGGATTTGCCCGGCGTCTGCCGTCAGGCCGATATCCTGGTGGCGGCCGTAGGCCGGCCGGAGATGGTGCGCGGCGACTGGGTGAAGCCGGGGGCGACCGTCATTGATGTCGGCATCAACCGCGTCCCGGCCCGTGACCCGGCGGCGGCGGCGGCCGGCAAGACCCGCATCGTCGGTGACGTCGCCTATGCCGAAGCCGCCGCAGTGGCCGGCGCCATCACGCCGGTTCCGGGCGGGGTCGGCCCGATGACCATTGCCTGCCTGCTGTCCAACACGGTGACGGCGGCCTGCCGGTCGGCGGGCGTGCCGGTGCCCGCCGGGGTCGGGCTTTGATCACCGCCTATATCCGCGACGAAGCGGGCCTGCGCGCGCAGGCCCTGCCGGCTGGCGAGTTGCCGCCCGCGGGCACCATCTGGCTTGACCTGCTGTATCCGGACGAATCCGAACGGCTGGCCGTTTCCGCCCTGCTGTCGGTCGATCTGCCGACGCAGGAGGATATCAGCGAGATCGAGACCTCCTCCCGGCTTTATACCGAGGGCGACTGCGCCTTCATGACCACGCCCGTGCTGGTCCGATCCTCCACCGGGCCGCTGGAGCGGGGGTTGCTGACCTTCGTCACCTCCCCTTCCCTGCTGGTCACCATCCGGCATACGGAGCCCCTGTGGTTCGCCATCTTCGCTGCCCGCGCCCAGCGCCAGCCGGAACTGGTCATGACGCACCTGGATGCGTTCCTGGGCCTGCTGGAAGCGGTGGTCGACCGGGCCGCCGACGTCCTGGAACGGGTCACTGCCGATCTGGACCGGCTGTCCCACCGTGTCTTCGCCGAGCATGAGGAACAGGCGGTCGAACCGCTGGTCGGGCGGGATGGCAGTCTGGTGCAGCGTCGGCAGGTGGTGACGCGTGAGCGCGCCCGCCGCCGTCCGCCGACGACGGTATCCATGCGCGCCACCATCACCGCCATCGGCCGTGCCGGCGACCTGACCCAGAAGGTGCGCGACAGCCTGGCCGGCCTGGAGCGGCTGGTGGCCTTTGCCGTGACCGTGGCCGGGCCATACATGGGCAAGGATCAGCGCGCCCGGCTGAAAACCGTGGCCCGCGACGTGCATTCCCTGGTGGAACACGCCGCCTTCCAGGCCATGCAGACCAATTTCCTGCTGGATGCCACGCTGGGCGTCATCAATATTCAGCAGACCAACATCATCAAGATCTTCTCCGTCGCCTCCGTCGCCTTTCTGCCGCCGACGCTGGTGGCCAGCATGTACGGCATGAATTTCCATTTCATGCCGGAACTGGACGAGGTCTGGGGCTATCCTGTCGCCCTGCTGCTGATGGTGCTGTCGGCCATCGGGCCGTTGCTGTACTTCCGCAAGCGCGGCTGGCTGTAGGGTCGGTCAGGCTCATCTTAAGGCATTCCCGCGGCGTCAGAAGGCGGCCCCCACCGCCCCCACCTTCACGCCCGCCCGGTTGCGCAGGGCCGGGTTGACCAGCGGTTCCAGGGCCGTCCATTCCGCCTGCGTCAGCAGATCCAGCTTGCGCAGCATCGTGGCCATGGCCGGGCCGGCGGCGCGGGCGGCCCCGTCATCGATCTTCACGGCGATGGCGATGCCTTCCGCCGGGATCACGGCCACCGACACACCCTCCGCCCCGCCCTTGCACAGGATGCGGCTGTTCAGCGCCTGCATGAAGCCGGTGTCGAAACTGTCGCTGCCGCTGATCAGGTCTGGATGTCGGCCCCAGGCGTCCAGCAACCGCGTGGCGGCGTCGGCGCGGGCGGACGGCAGGTCCTGCGGATCGGCCAGCCGCGCCATGCCGAAGGCCAGCGCCTCCAGGGCCAGGGCGATGGTGGGGATGGAACAGCCATCCGTGCCCCAGGGCGCGCGCGACAGATCCTGCGCCGTCACCTGTTCGATGACGCCCAGGATGCGCTGCTGCACCCGGTGCTGATAGCCGACATAGAAGCGCAACGCCTCCCCCCGGTGCAGGGCCGTGGTCAGCATGCCGGCATGTTTGCCCGAACAATTATTGTGCAGGGTCGTCGGCGCCTCCCCCCGGCGCAGCATCGCCTCCCAGGTGGGAACGTGATAGGGGGCGTGGCTGCCACATTCCAGATGGTCCGGGGTCAGACCCAGCCGCGACAGCCAGGCGCCCACACGCTCGGTATGCATGGCCTCGCCATGATGGCTGGAACAGGCCAGTGCCAGTTCCTCCGTACCCAGGCCGAAGGCGTCGGCGGCGCCGGTCTCCACCAGCGGCAGCGCCTGCAGCGCCTTGTTGGCGGACCGGGGATAGACGGGAGCCGTCACATCGCCCCAGGCGGCCAGCACGGCCCCGTCCGCCCCCACGGCCACCGCCCGGCCGCGATGGATGCTTTCCACGATGGGCCCGCGCGTCACCTGGATCAGGATCGGGTTCGCCGCCCGGTCGGGCAGCGTGACGGCGACCGCTTCAAGGGTGGGGGCGGGATGGTCATGGCCACAGCCGGGGCCATGGACATGCGGGGTATGGGGCGGATTGGAGGCGGTCATGATCGGGCGGCATTGGTGGGGAACGGGGGACGAACCTTGCCGTGCCGGCCCTTTGTGTGCAAGGAGTCGCGGCAATTCACCTTTGTTTGCAGCGGATCATCATGCGCGGTTATTTCGCCCTGGGTGCGGAAGGCATCAGCAAGGCCGGCAATCTCGGCACCATCATGCGCACGGGCCACGCCTTCGGGGCCAGCTTTGTCTTTTCCGTCAACAGCGTCGTCGATATGGACGAATTGCGCGTCACCGACACGTCCGGCGGCGTCGACCATGTGCCCTATTATCCCTGGGGCTCCATCGCCGACATGGCACTGCCGTCGGGGTGCCAGCTGGTCGGGTGCGAATTGACGGATGACGCGGCAGAGCTGCCCAGCTTCCGCCACCCCTTGCGCGCGGCCTATGTGTTCGGGCCGGAGCGCGGAAACCTGTCGGCCGCCATGCTGGCCCGCTGTGATCATGTCGTGAAGATCCCCACCAAGTTCTGCGTCAATGTCTCGGTGGCGGCCGCCATCGTCACCTATGACCGCATGATCTCGCTCGGCCGGTTCGCGGAACGGCCTGTGCGCGTGGGGGGCCCGCGCGACGCCATGCCGGACCATGTCCATGGCAAGGTCCGCGTGCGCAACAAGGAAAGCCTGCGCATGCGACCGCTGCTGGGTGGGTGGGAATAGACAGAACAAAGCCGGGCGCATCATTTTCGCACCGCAGCATCTTGCCAGTTTCCAGGGCTTTGCTACGCTTCCAGGTCTGACAGCAGGGGGCAGGCATGGCCTACAGCGCGACCTTGGCGAAGACCCTTTACCGGTTCGATGACCTGAAGACCCTGCTGGCCCGCGCCACCCCGGCCCGATCGGGCGATTATCTGGCCGGGGTCGCCGCCAGAAGCGATGCGGAGCGGGTGGCCGCCCGCATGGCCCTGGCCGACGTGCCGCTGAAAACCTTCCTGGCCGAAGCCCTGGTACCCTATGAGGTGGACGAGGTCACGCGCCTGATCCTGGACAGCCACGATGCGGCGGCCTTCGCCCCTGTCGCCGGCATGAGTGTGGGGCAGTTCCGCGACTGGCTGCTGTCGGATGCAGCCACTTCCGAGGCGCTGTCGGCGCTGGCCCCCGGCCTGACACCGGAAATGGTGGCGGCCACGTCCAAGCTGATGCGCAACCAGGACCTGATCGCCGTGGGGCGCAAGGCGCGGGTAGTGACGCGCTTTCGCACCACCATCGGCCTGGCCGGCCGCCTGTCAGTGCGGTTGCAGCCCAACCACCCGACGGACGATCCCAAGGCCATCGCCGCCAGCATCCTGGACGGGCTGATGTATGGAAGCGGTGACGCCGTTATCGGCATCAATCCGGCCACCGACTCGGTAGGGCGCTGTCTGGACCTTCTGTCCATGATCGACGATCTGCGCCGCCGCTTCGACGCGCCCCTGCAATCCTGTGTGCTGGCCCATGTCACCACCCTGATCCAGGTGATGGAGCGGGCGGGTCCCGTCGATCTGGTGTTCCAGTCCATCGCCGGATCAGAGGCGGCGAACCGGTCCTTCGGCATCGACCTGTCGATCCTGAAGGAAGCGCATGAGGCGGCCCAGGCCCTGAAGCGCGGCACGGTCGGGCAGAATGTCATGTATTTCGAGACGGGCCAGGGCAGCGCCCTGTCGGCCGACGCCCATCACGGCCTGGACCAGCAGACGATGGAGGTGCGGGCCTATGCCGTGGCCCGCGCCTTCGACCCGCTGCTGGTCAATAGTGTCGTCGGCTTCATCGGACCGGAATATCTGTATGACGGCAAGCAGATCATCCGGGCCGGGCTGGAGGATCATTGCACGGCCAAACTGCTGGGCCTGCCGATGGGGGTGGATGTCTGCTACACCAACCATGCCGAGGCCGATCAGGACGATATGGACAATCTGCTGACCCTGCTGGGGGCGGCGGGCTGTTCCTACATCATGGGCGTGCCCGGGGCCGATGATGTGATGCTGTCCTATCAAAGCACCAGCTTCCATGATGCCAACTATGTCCGCTCGGTCTTGGGCCTGCGACCGGCGCCGGAATTTGAGGCTTGGCTCAAGAAAATGGGCGTCATGGATGAGGATGCGCGGGTACGCCCGGCCCTGGCGGCGGGCAGCGGCGCGCTGCGCCTCATCGAAGGGGTGGCAGCATGAGTGACAAGGTCGATTCCGGATTTGATCCTTGGTTCAACCTGCGGCGCTTCACCCCGGCCCGCATTGCGCTGGGCCGCACGGGCGACGCGCTGCCGGTGGCGCGGCTGCTGGAGTTCCAGGGGGCGCATGCGCTGGCCCGTGATGCCGTGCATCAGCCGTTCGATGCCGATGGCCTGGCCGAGCGGCTGTCCGACCATCCGGTTCTGGTCGTGCGCAGCCAGGCGCCGGACCGGTCGACCTATCTGCAACGCCCCGACCTGGGCCGCCGGCTGCACCCCGACGACGCAGCTCGGATCACGGACATGCGCTGTCACGGGCAGGGGCCCAAGAAGGCCTATGATGCTGTCATCGTCCTGGGCGATGGGCTGTCGGCGCGCGCCCTGCACGATCATGGTGCCGCGCTGGTGGGGGAATTGCTGCCCCGGCTGGCGGGATGGGACCTGGCGCCCCTGGTGTTGGCCCAGCAGGCGCGGGTGGCGCTGGGTGACGATGTGGCGGCTGCCTTGAATGCGGCCATGGTGGTGATGCTGATCGGGGAACGGCCGGGATTGACCGCAGCAGACAGCATCGGCGCCTACCTTACCTTCGCGCCCCGGCCGGGCACCACCCGCGATGCCGAACGCAACTGCGTGTCCAACATTCGGCCCGACGGCTATGCCCTGCCGCTGGCGGCCGACCTGATCGCGTGGCTGATGGCGGAGGCGCGGCGGCTTAAGCTGACCGGCATCGGATTGAAGCAGGACCGCCCGGTGGAGATCACAGACGGCGCGCGCTCACCCGCCTGACGACCCCTTCATGGCCGCGTTCACGCGGTGGCTGATGCCGGCCCCCTTGGGCAGGCGCCGTTCCAGGGCCCAGATCAGGGGCGGGGCCAGCAGCGTGACGACCAGGGCCACCAGGGCCACATTGTCCATGTTCCGCAGCTCGCCACCGGACCCGGTCTCCAGCATGGCCGACGCCAGCATGGCCGCCAGCCCGCCGGCAACCTGCGTCACCGACTGCACCAGGGCCATGAAGCCGGCGCGGTCGGGCGGGGCCGGCACCTTGGACACGGCGGCGCTCTGCGCCACCATGCGGGCCGTGTTGAACAGCATAAAGCCGGGCACCAGGGCCACGATGGGCAGCGACGCCCAGTGCCAGTCGTAATAAAGCAGCCAGATCAGGCTGGCCAATCCCAACGCCGTGCCGGTGGTGACCGGCGCCGATCCGTACCGGTCGACAAGCGTCCCCGTGGCCCGCATGCCGAAGAAGCTGAGGATGCCGCCCACCATATAGAGCATGCCCAGCTGTTCGCGGGGGAAGCCCAGATTGAACTGAACGAAGACCGCCATGTTGGTAATCAGCATGAAGCTGGGCACGATGGCGATGAAGGACAGGGCGAAGGCCAGACCCGGCAGCACGCCGCGGGCGATACGCAGCAGATGGCCCGGCGCCTCGTTCAGCGGAACAGGCGGTGCTGCCATGTGCAGGCGCTGCGGCCCCATCAGGCGCAGGGCCACCAGAATGATGCTCAGGCCCAGCCCGGCCACCGCCAGGAAGGGCACCCGCCAGCCGAACAGATGCGACAGTTCCAGGGCCGCGGGTACGCCGGCCACGGCACTGATGGACACCGCGCTCATCACCATGCCCATCGCCTTGCCGCGGCGTTCGGGCGGGACATTGTCGGCGACAATCGCCACTGACAGGGCACCGGCCGGGCCACCGAACAGGCCGGCCACCGCGCGGGCAGCCAGCAAGGTCCATAAATCCTGGGCCAGGGCGGCCGCGACATTGCACAGAACCAGCCCCACCATGCACAGGCCCAGCGCCGGCCGCCGGTCAAACCGGTCCAGCACCATGGCCGCCAGCAGCCCGATGACAGCCGATGAAATGGTATAGGCCGCAAGCACCCAGCCGACGCGGGCGGTGTCGATCCCCAGGTCCGCCGCGAAATCCGGCCCCAGCGGCATGATGACCATGAAGGACAGGACACTGACGAACTGCACCGCCGTCATCAGCCAGGCGATGCGGCGTTCCTGGGCGGGAAGAGAAGACATCCGGCGGTTCCGGCTTTAATTGCGATGCCTTTGATAGAACGGGCGGCCCGGTCCGTCCATCGACAATGCGCAAAGAAGGGTGGATATTAACCAAGATGCCCGTTCGACGGGCAGCGCCGACAGAACTGCTGAAATTCTAAGCGGCACCCCTTGGTGCGGTGAGCGGCAAAAGGCCGGAATCCCGCACCATCGGGCCGTGGCGTGAAACTTGCTGCGGCGCACCATCCGGTCACGCTTTGGGAAGAAGACCGGCCGGATCACAGTCCATTCTTCGATCAACCGGGGCTGCGGCCCCATTGCCAAGAGCGGGGACGGCATGGGCGGTACGGGTTTGAAAAAGGCGCTGGGGCCGGTGCATCTGTGGGGGATCGCCGTCGGCCTGGTGATTTCGGGCGAATATTTCGGCTGGAACTATGGCTGGAAGGAAGCGGGCACCATCGGCTTCCTGTGGGCGACGCTGCTGGTGACAGCGATGTACGCCACCTTCATCTTCTCCTTCACCGAACTGACCACAGCCATCCCGCAGGCAGGCGGTCCCTTCGCCTATAGCCGCAAGGCCTTCGGGCCACTGGGCGGGCTGGTGGCCGGCTATGCCACGCTGGTGGAATTCGTCTTTGCCCCGCCCGCCATCGCGGCGGCCCTGGGCGCCTATGTGCATTTCATGTTCTCCGACGTGCCGGTGATGGGGGTGGCGATCGCCGCCTATATCGTCTTCGTGGGGCTGAACATCGTGGGCGTGAAACAGGCGGCGGCTTTTGAGCTGATCGTGACCATCCTGGCCGTGATCGAGCTGCTGGTGTTCATGGGTGTCGTGGCCCCGGCCTTCAGCGTCACCAACTTCGTCGCCAATAACGAGGAATTCGGCACGGCCGGCATCCTGGCCGCCATTCCGTTCGCCATCTGGTTCTATCTGGCCATCGAAGGCGTGGCCATGGCGGCCGAAGAGGCGAAGGAACCGACCAAGAGCATTCCCATCGCCTATATTGCCGGCATCGGGACCCTGGTCGTGTTGGCGCTGGGCGTCATGATCCTGACGGCCGGGGTGGGCGACTGGCGCAATTTCAGCACGGTCGATTATCCGTTGCCTGAGGCCATGGCCGTCGTCGTGGGCAAGGATAGCGGCTGGACCCACATGCTGGTCTCCATCGGCCTGTTCGGCATCGTGGCCAGCTTCCATGGCATCATCCTGGGCTATTCGCGGCAGATTTTCGCGCTGGCCCGCGCCGGCTATCTGCCGGCGGTGCTGGCGACCCTGCATCCGAAATATGCCACGCCGCATTGGGCCCTGATCGCGGGCGGGGTCATCGGCATCATTGCGCTCTTGTCGGGCAAGACGGCGGAGCTGATCACCATGTCGGCCTTCGGCGCCCTGGTGCTCTACATCATCTCCATGGCAGCCCTGTTCAAGCTGCGCGCCAGCGACCCGGCGATGGAGCGGCCGTTCAAGGCCCCGCTCTATCCGCTGTTTCCGGGCATCGCCCTGGGCCTGTCGCTGTTCTTCCTGGTGGTGATGGCCTGGTTCAACGCGATGATCGCCATCATTTTCGTCGGCCTGTTCGTGCCCGCCTATCTCTATTTCATCGCGACCGCCAAGGTGCGGGCGGAAAAGGATGTGGAGATCGTGGGCGGCGTCATCGCCGTTTCGGCGGGTGAGGGCGTGCTGGCCCGCGGCGATACCGATCTTTGATCTGTGGCGCACATGACCGAACCCGGCAAGGAAACCCCTGCCGGGTTCGGTTTTCAATCCTCCTCGAAGATCGCCTCAATCGGCAGGGTGAACAGCCGGGCGATAGCGAAGGCCAGGGGCAGGCTGGGGTCATAGCGACCATTTTCCAGCGCATTCACCGTCTGCCGCGACACGGCCAGTTTTTCCGCCAGATCGCCTTGGGACCAGCCACGCTCGGCCCGAAGGTCCTTCAATCGGTTTTTCATTGAAGGTCCTTTCAGCGATAGCGGCGATGGGCGATCCAGCCGCCCAGGCTCCACAGCGCCGCCATCAGCGGCCAGACATAGAACATTGACAATTTGGGCATCCCCACGCCTTCCAGGAAGCCATAGGTGAAGGTGATCATGGCCGTACCGGCAAAGGCGAAGGCCAGGGCTTCCAGCTGCTGGCGGCGCTGAAGCTCGTCCAGCCGGCGGATCTGCCGCAGGATCGCCCAGGCGGCAAGCCCCATGGGCAGCATCGGCAGGACGGCCACGGGCACCTGCCAGTCCCCCTCCACCCAGCCATTCTTGATCGACAGGATGGATCCCGTCAGTACCAGGCCATAGGCAGCAATCGCTGAGCCCAGTTCCACAATGTAACGCCGCATATTCATCGCAACCTCCATGTAAAGTGTGCTTTACATATGCCGGCCATCGGCCAGCATGTCAAGCATACTTTACATGGAAAGCAAACTTTCCATCAGCCGCCGGGAGACAGCGACAAGGTCCAGCGGGCGGCGCCGGGCAGGAAGGGTGTCGGATTGCCTTTCACCCAGTCCTGGTGCCCGGCCAGATAATAGGGCGACAGGGGGTGGGCGCTCTGGCTGCCGGGCATATGGAAATAGCCCTCGCCCTCATGCCCCGGCGACACGGCAAACCGTTCACTGGCGCCGAAGCCCGGCGCCTGGGCGCGGGGCATCAGATTGTCACCGGGCATGGCCTGTTCAGGCGGATCGGTCAGCCAGGCCACGGGCGGCAGGATCTTGACCAGCGGGTGCTGCACGGCCGCGACATTGCGCTGGCCCCAGGTGAAGGTGTCGATGCCGCCCGCTTCCTCCACCTGCTTCGTCAGATCGGCCAGGATGCTGTCCAGCACCCCGTCCCAATCCTTGGCACCGGCGGGAACCAGGCCGGCCGGCCGGTCGGTCAACAGCCGGCGCAGGGCCGCTTCCTGCTGGGATGCGGCGCGGTGACGGGGTGTGGCCCCCAGATAGGCGGTGTAGAGATTCTGCGCCGTCAGCAGGCGGAAGCTGCGCACCAGCCGATAGCCGACGCTGTCCGGCACGGCCCGCCCGCCCCAGTCACGCACCAGCGGCAGCCAGGCGGCAAAGGCCGGGTCATCCTTTCGCGCCTCCAGCGCCGTCAGCAGCTGTCCTTGCCAGAAATCCAGCACCGTGGCCCGATCATCCAGCTGGATGGCCAGCATGTCGCGCGGTTCGAACCGATCGCGGGCGAACAGCGCGTCGCGGATCTGCCCCTGCCGGGCGCCCATGTCATAGCCGCCGTCGCCCAGCCTGGCATAGGCGTCGCCGCCGACGATGCGGGCGTTGGCCGTCCAGATGCGGGCATCTTCAGGATTGGCAATGACGGGAATCTGGTCGGGTGGCAGCATGCCGTTCCAGCCGCGCGTGCCATCGGCCCAACTGGTGGGCTGGCTGCCATCCATGCCGAACCGGGCCGGCACCGCGCCGATGATGGTCCAGGCGACATTGCCGGCGGCATCACCGACGACAAAATTCTGCTGCGGCTGGCGGGCCTGATGGGCCAGCGCAATGGCATCGGGCACGGACGTCGCCGTCTCCATGCCCAGCATGCCGGTCAGATTCATGGCATCGGCATCATGCGCCGTCCAGCGCATGGCAATGCGGGTACCGTCGGCCCGCTTCTCCACCACCGGGCCCCAGATCGTCTCTTCCACGACCAACGGCTCGCAATCGGCGAAATGCGGGCAGATCTGCTCCGTCACCTTCTCGACTGGCCGGGGACCGTCAGGGGTCTTGTACTGATCAGGTGCCCCTTCCACAGGGTCCAGCAGCACGGCATCAACCGTATCGATATAGGAATTGGTGTAGCCCCAGGCCACCTTGCCATTGCTGCCGGCCACCACCAGGGGCGTGCCGGGCAGGGTGACGCCCGTGACATCCATGGGGGCTTCGCCCGACAGGCGCAGCCGCGCCCGGTACCAGGTGCCGGGCACGCTGATGCCCAGATGCATGTCATTGGCGACCAGGGCCGCCCCCGTGCCGGTCAAGGCGCCGCCAACGGCCCAGGCATTGCTGCCCAAGGTCACCGCGTCCCCGTCGGTTCCGGCATCCGCCTTCTGCACCGGCGCCGGCTTGACCATGCTGTCCGGCATCGGCGGTTCCGGCATAGTGGTGCCATCCAGGGCCGAATCGAAGGACGTGCCGCGCGGCAGCAGGAAGGCGGCCAGCTCCGGGCCCAGCGTCTCCAGCGCGCGTGCGCGGATACGGTCGTCGATACCGTCACGGTCCTGCAGGTCGATATACATGGCGAACGCGGCCAGCGCGCTGTCTTCCGCCCGCCAGGGCTGTGGGGTGGACAGCAGCAGGGCATATTCGAAGGGACGGCCGCCCAGTGCGGCCAGCCCCTGGTTCACACCGTCGGCATAGGCCTCCAGCAAGGCGCGTTGGTCGGGGGCAAGCCCGTCCAGGACCGTCCGGGCCCGATGGCGGAACCGATGGACCCGGCGCAGCCGGTCAATGTCCTTCACCACCTGGATCGGGCCCAGCAGGCCTGACAATTCGCCTGCCGCGCTGCGCCGGATCAGGTCCATCTGGAAAAAGCGTTCCTGTCCATGCAGGAAACCCAGCGCCCGCGCCAGATCCAGCCGGTTGGCCCCATCCAGCACGGGCACGCCATGGTCATCGCGGGCCACGGTGACGGCGGATGTCAGGCCGCGGACGGACACCGTCCCTTCCAGAACGGGCTTGGACAGCTGCAGGTTGATACCGAAGGCGCCGGCCGCAAAACCGACAAGACCCAGCAAGCTGCCGACCCCGATCCGCAAACCGCGCCCGAAGGCCGACCCCGATCCACGCCTGCCGTTCCGTCTCCGCGCCAAGGTCCCCCCCCCTTTAACCATAGATGGTGGCGGCAGTTTCCCTGTTGGTCAGTCGCGCGGCAAGCGGAATGGCGATGGCGCGGCATTTTGATCGGTACAACGCCTGCGGCGTCGTTCCGATCCCCTTCCGGCGGAGATCAAAGCAAGGTCCGGCATGGACATCGGCGGGATGGCGGTGGCGCGCCCGGCAGGACTCGAACCTGCTGCCTCCAGTTTAGGAAACCGGCGCTCTATCCTGATGAGCTACGGACGCAAACCACGGGCCACCATATAGCGGCAATCGACCCGACGGAAAAGCCCCCATGGCGATCGACCATGAGGGCATCCGGGGGTTACTTCTTGTAGGCGAGGCGGACATTGCCCCAGCGGCGGCCATTCACCATGATCGGCGCATCGGCTTCCATCAGGCGGACGACGGTGCCGCCGCCAAGGTCACGCATATAGGACTGAAGCAGGAAGGGCCGGCTATTGCGGCTGGCGGCCAGGCCGGCGCGATCATCGAACAGGCGACGGTTGCGGCTGTTGGCCATGTTCCAGTCCACCTGCCCGGGCCGTTGCGGTGCTGAACATTTCTTATTGTGGGTCGGCAGATAGCCGACCGTGTTCACGGCGGCACAGAACTGGATAGCCGGGTCGAGCGCCAGGGCCGCTTCCTGGAAAGCCGGGAACAGGCTGTCGGTCAGTTCCGTGAAGGGGGCCATGAATTGCTGGGGATCGGTGTCCGGGATCAGGGTCAGGTCGGTTGCAAACAACTGATCCTCGCTGATCCGGCCATTGTTCACGGCGCTGGTCAGGGCGTCGGACATCTGCGCCGCCGCCTTCTGCGCCGCCGTCACATACTTGGCCTCTTCACTGATCAGCTTTTGCACAAAGGCGGCGATTTCGGTCTGCTGGCGCGACGTGATCTCGAAATTGACATGGATGCCCAGGTCGCTGCTGCCGACAATGCGCCCGACGATCATGCTCAATCCCGGGATGGTGATCTGGGCACGCGCACCGGCATCGATCTGCAGGCCATCAACTTGCGACAGCAGCGCCCCTTCTTCCGACAGGTCCAGCAGCCGCAGCGACAGATCATGGCCGCCCGTGGTCACTTTGATCGGGATATCAGTGGGGATGCGGTCATGCGTGCGGCGATCGCCGGCAACCGACTGGCGCAGGGTGGTCAGCAGCCGATGACGCAGGGCCCCCACAGCGCGCTGGGTTTCGTTGACACGCAGTTCCACTTCGTCGGCCACATTCTTGGCCTGCTCGATTTCGTTGCTGATATGGGTGACGCTGCCAGAAACCTGGGTGGCACCGGACGCCGATTCCTCGGCGTTCCGCCCAATCTCCGCGCTGGCGGCGGATTGTTCCTCGACGGCGGCAGCAGTGGCGGTGGCCGTGTGGTTGATCTCCTCCACCACCCGGATCACCGCGCGGATGCCCTCGACGCTGCCATCCACGGCATCGCGTACGGCGGCGATGCGGCGGGCGATGTCGTCGGTGGCGCTGCGGGTCTGGGTCGACAGGCTTTTCACCTCACCCGCCACGACGGCGAAGCCCTTGCCGGCCTCTCCGGCCCGGGCCGCCTCGATGGTGGCGTTCAGCGCCAGCAGGTTGGTCTGTTCGGCGATCTCCGCGATCAGACCGACAACCTGTCGGATCTCGCCTGTCGCTTCCGCCATTCGCTCGACAGCTGCCTCGGCATCACGCGCACTGGCGACGGCACGGGCCACGACCTGGTTCGACAGGGCCGCCTGTCGGGCGATCTCATTGCCCGTGGCGCCCAGTTCTTCCGTGGCCGCCGCCACATTCTGGGCATTGGCAGACGTCTGTTCAGCGATGGAAGCCAGCAGCACGGCGTTCTGCCGCACCGACCCCACGGCCGTGTTCAGACGCACCATGCCGTTGGAAACGCGGCTTGAGCTCTGCTCGACACTTTGCCAGGTGGCGATCAGATCGGCTTCGATCGCTTCCGTGGTTTCCAAAAGGCGGGTGCGGGTCTCGGCCTGGGCTTTGGCTTCCAGCACCTGCCGTTCTTCCGCCCCGAAGCCCAGCTTGGCCTTGGTCGCACGCAACTGGCCGAAGACGCTGCGGAATTCCCGCACCGTCGGCAGCTTCACATTATAGTCGAAGCGGCCGGCGGCAATGGCGTCGAAGGTAATACGCATGTCGTTCAGCGGCCGACGGATCGTGGCGATCAGCCACCAGGCCGCCCCGATGGTCAGCAGCATGCCGATACCGGCAATGATGCTTTGGATCCAGATCAGCAGATTGTGCGCCACTTCCGCTTCCGCGATGAAAATCGGACCATGCGCAATCTGGATGTCGCTCAAGGTGCTGATGACGTCGGTCACCGGATCGATGGTCTGGTACAGCCGGTTCTTGACCAGATCATCCAGCGCCGCCCGATCCTGTGCCTTCATGGCGGCCAGCAGCGCGTTGACCGTCTGGTCGGCGGACGCCACCAGTTTTGTGACCTTGGCAACGTTCTGCTTCTCATCCTCGTCGAAGGCGGCGCTGGCGAAGCCGTTCCATTCCCGCTGAATATCGGCCCGCGCCTTTTCGATCGACTTGACGCCCTCTTCCCAGGCGAAGTTGCCGTTGCGGACCTTGTGGGAGGCATCGACGATGAACACGGCATAGGCGTCGGAAACGATCTTCAGCCGGCGCAGATGGACCACGGCCTCATTGTTCAATTCAACGACGCGCTCATTGCCGTCATCAGCGGCCTTCATGCCAACGGCACCGATCAGCAGCTGCAACGCCAGCATCAGGCCGAAGGCCAGCATCAGCCGCCCGCGCACGGACTGGGCCCAGCGTTGCAGCCGGGCTGCGACGCCGACCTTCTCCACATTGCCATGCTTCAGCAAAATATCCTTAGCGCGGCCGGCGCGCAGATCGGCATAAAGCGCCTCCGCGGCCGCCACTTCGTCCCGCGTCGGCTTGGTGCGGATGGAGATATAGCCGGTGACGGCGCCGTCTTCGATCAACGGCGTGACATTGGCCCGGACCCAGTAATGGTCGCCATTCTTGCAACGGTTCTTGACCAGCCCTTCCCAGGGCCTGCCTTGCTTCACCGTCGCCCACAGATCGGCGAACGCCTCCTTCGGCATGTCCGGATGGCGCACAATATTGTGGGGGGCTCCCAGCAATTCATGCTCAGCATAACCGCTGATCGCAATGAAAGCCTGGTTGACGAAGGTGATCCGGCCGCCGGTGTCCGTTTTGGAGACGAGCATATCCCCGTCGGTCATCATGACTTCGTGCTTGGTCACCGGTCCATTGTCACGCATAAATTGCCTCATTCCGCGATATCTGGCTTCGACAATGATGTGCGCCCACCGGAACGAACTGAAGCGACCAAACGAAGATTATCCGTCAGGTTATGCCACCACAGGTCAATCCACTGAGATTTCCACCTTGTCGGGGCATTCGCCCACCATTTTCCATGACGCGCTGAAATGGAAATATCCAAACGGATAGGGAATCATTTCCAGCCCAACGTAATTGGTTAAAAATCTATAGAACTATATTAGGTTTTCCATATGCAACTGCCTATCCGTGGGGATAGTAGCCTATTGGCAGAAAGTATAAGCCGTCGTCACCAGACCGGCGGAATATCAGCCCAGCAGGCTGGCCAGCACGGCGTTCAGGCGCTCGCGTCCATCGGTCGTGGCCGCCAGAACGGCGCCCCGCCGCTCCAGCATGCCGTGCCGGATCAGGCTTTCCAGACGCGCCGTTTCGATCCAGGTTTCCAGCGGTCTGCCTGTTTCCGTCTCGATACGGGAAAGGGGCACGCCCTCGGACAGGCGAAGTCCCATCATCAGCATCTCGGTCAGACGGTCGGCCGGGGCCACCGGCTCAAACGGCTTGGCGCCCGTCCCCGATGACAGGGTGCGTTCCAGCCAGATTTCCGGCCCGCGGTGGGTACGGGTGGCAATCTTGGTACCATCCAGGGTCAGCCTTCCATGCGCGCCCGGCCCGATGCCCACATAATCGCCATAGCGCCAATAGGTCAGGTTATGGCGGCTCTCCTCGCCGGGCCGGGCATGGTTGGACACTTCATAGGCGGGCAGGCCCGCCCGGTTCAGGACCTCCTGCGTGGCGGCGTACAGGTCGCCCTGCACCTCCTCCTCCGGCAGGACCAGTTCCCCGCGCGCATGCAGGGTATGGAACTGCGTGCCCTCCTCAATGGTCAACTGGTAGAGCGACAGGTGTCCGACCGCATGGTCCAGGGCGCGCGACAGTTCCTCCCGCCACGAAGCCACGGTCTGACCGGGCCGGGCATAGATCAAATCGAAGCTGTAGCGGGGGAAGATGGACCGGGCCAGACCGATGGCGGTCAGCGCCTCCGCCGCCGAATGGCGGCGGCCCAGCGCCTTCAGATCGGCCTCGTTCAGGGCCTGGATGCCCAGGCTGACGCGATTAACGCCGGCGGCCCGGAAGGCGCGGAACTTGTCGGCCTCCACGCTGGTCGGGTTGGCTTCCAGCGTCACTTCCGTCCCGGCGGGCAGGCCCCAGCGTTCATCGGCCCGGCGCAGGATGGCCTCCACCGTTGATGGCGGCATCAGCGACGGTGTGCCGCCGCCAAAGAACACGGAAGTCAGGCGGCGCCCCGGCGTCAGGTCGGCGAAATGATCCAGTTCGCGCAGCATGGCGGCGGCCCAGCGTTCCTGGTCCACCTTTTCCCGCACATGGGAATTGAAGTCGCAATAGGGGCATTTGGACGCGCAGAACGGCCAATGCACATAAAGCGCGAAACCCGGATCGGGCGCATTGGTCATCTCTGGTCCTTCTTCGGAACGGCCGGCGCCTATTCCAGCACCTTGCCCTGGAATTCGCAAAGATCACGGACGGTGCAGGCACCGCAATCCGGCTTGCGCGCCTTGCAGACATAGCGTCCGTGCAGGATCAGCCAATGGTGGGCATGCAGCCGCCACGCCTTGGGTACGCGCTTCAGCAGCGCCTGCTCCACCGCCTCCACATCCTTGCCGGGCGCCAGGCCCGTGCGGTTGGACACGCGGAAAATATGGGTGTCCACGGCGATGGTCGGCTCCCCAAAGGCCACGTTCAGCACCACATTCGCCGTCTTGCGGCCCACGCCGGGCAGTTCTTCCAAGGCTTCGCGGCTGCGCGGAACCTGGCCACCATGCTTGGCGACCAGGATTTCCGACAGCTTGATGACATTGGCGGCCTTGGTCTTGAACAGGCCGATGGTCTTCACATGATCACGCACCACCGCCTCCCCCAGCACCAGCATGGCGGCGGGATTGTCGGCCTTTTCAAACAGCGCCCTGGTCGCCTTGTTCACCCCCACATCGGTCGCCTGTGCCGACAGCACGACGGCAACCAGAAGCGTGTAGGGGTTGGAATATTCCAGTTCCGTCTGCGGCTCTGGATTGCGTTCCGACAGGCGGCGGAAGAATTCGTCGATCTGGGCGCGCTTCAAAGCAGGAAACCGGGCTGATGTCGGGGGCCCTACCATAGTCGGCGGGACAGCCTGTCGCAATCTCCCCACCTTGCCGGTTCAAACCTTCCGCCCTATCGTATCGCCGATGAACGATTTCGCCGCCCCATCACCGGACGATCCGGCCGCGGTCCTGTTCCGGGCCGTGCTGTACCCGCATCGCAGCCTGAGCCCGGCCGGATTCCGGCGGATCATGTGGGCTGTGGGCGGGTTGAGCCTGGGGACGGGTCTGATCTTCTATCTGAACGGGGCCTGGCCCATCATCGGCTTCATGGGTGTCGATGTCGCCCTGCTTTACTGGGCGTTCAAGGCCAGTTACCGCAGCGCACAGGCGCATGAGACGGTGGAACTGACCGACCGGGCCCTGACCGTGGAACGGGTCGATCCCGCCAACCGGCGACAGCTTTGGACCCTGCAACCGACCTGGCTGCGCGTGAACCTGGATGAACCGCTGCGGCCAGGCAGCCAGATCACCCTGTCCTCGCACGGACGGCATCTGGTCGTGGGCAGTTTTCTGTCACCGGAAGAACGCAAAGCCTTCGCGCGCGCCCTGCGGGACGCGCTGGAACGCTGGCGCCGCGGGCATTAATCCCCCTTCGCCACCGCGAATTCCGGCCATTCACGCGCCACGACCTCACCATCGGCGGCCCAGACATGACAGGTGTCGATCATAGGCGGCCGGCGGCGCCTTGGCGGCGTTTCCCCCCGTGCGACCATGGCAGCCCGTGCCTCCTGGTCACGATCATCCAGCCAGGTGGCAATGGTCTGGAAGGCAGTGGTTGCCACCGGGCCCAGCAATTCCACCATATGGGTGCAGCCTTCGGTGCCGCCCAGGCGTTCCTTCACGGCGGCCGTCCAGCCGCTGGCGATGGACAGGCCCACAAGGCGCTGGAAATTCGCCGTGATGGACGGGCACAGGGTGTAGGGGGCGGCATCCGTCACCGCTTCCACCGCCCGCACGGTCAGGCGGTTGTCGAAGGTGACACGGATCCACATTTCGTGAACGAACTCGCCCGGCGCGATCTCTCCGCGTTCCCCGCGGAAGAACGGGTGGTCCTTGACGTCCGTGATATGGCCCTCGATGTCCCACAGCCCATCCGCCCGGCGATAGCCGGAGCAGGTGACCCTGCGCACATGCATGCGCTCACGCGGTACCTCGGGCGGCGGCAACGGCATCGATGATCTCCCGGTCCTGACCAGTTCCTGCACGGTGGGCAGGCCGCATTCTGGGTTGCCGCCATGATCAGGGTCAAGCCTTCCCTTTACGTTTTCGTAATGTGGAAAAGCCGCGTATGGCACGCTTGCCCGATCGGCCCTTCGCTTGTCCATCGATCCGCGTTAAACCAGCACCCGGATTTGACCCTTGCCGGAGCCCCCCCATGCGCCCCACCGATCGCGTCTTCGTCGCCCTGGACATGCAGGACATCGCGGGGGCCAAGGCGATGGCGGCGAAGGTTGCCGGCCTGGTGGGGGGCGTGAAGCTGGGGCTGGAATTCTTCATGGCCCAGGGGCCGGCCGGCATCCGCGAGGTTGTGGCGGCCGGTGACCTGCCGCTGTTCCTGGATCTGAAGCTGCACGACATTCCCAATACCGTGGCCGGCGCCGTGCGCTCTGTCGCGCCGCTGGCACCGAAATTCCTGACCATCCATGCGTCGGGCGGACCGGCCATGATCCGGGCGGCGGCCGATGCCGCGCGGGAGGAGGCGGAACGCCTGTCGCTGCCGCGCATGCGCATCCTGGCCGTCACCGTGCTGACCAGCCTGTCGGACGAAGATCTGGCGGCGGTGGGCCAGTCCGTGCCGGCCGCCGATCAGGTGCGGCGTCTGGCCGGGGTGGCGCAGGCGAACGGGGCGGACGGTGTGGTCTGTTCCCCGGCGGAGGTGGCCTTGCTGCGCCGCGACCTGCCGGCCGATTTCACCTTGATGGTGCCGGGCATCCGCCCGACCTGGGCCGCCGCCAACGACCAGAAGCGGGTGATGGGCCCGCGTGACGCGGTGGCGGCCGGGGCCGACCATCTGGTCATCGGCCGCCCCATCACGGCCGATGCCGACCCCGCCGCCGCCGCCGCCCGCATCGCCAAGGAACTGGGCGCATGAGTGCCAAGGCCAAGATCTGCGGGATCAGCACACCGGACGCCATGCAGGCGGCCCTGGATGGCGGGGCCCGCTATGTGGGGCTGGTCTTCTTCCCCAAATCGCCGCGCAATGTCTCCATCGCCACGGCGGCCGAACTGTCGCGCATGGTGGGCACGGGTACCCGCGTCGTCGGCCTGTTTGTCGATCCGACGGATGAATTGCTGGACGATGTGACGGGACAGGTGCCGCTGGACCTGATCCAGTTGCATGGGGGCGAGACGCCAGAGCGCGTGGCGGCCATCAAGGCCCGCTTCAACCTGCCCGTCATGAAGGCGGTGAAGGTGGCCGAACCGGCCGATCTGGATGCGGCCAAGCTGTTCGAGCCGGTGGCCGACCTGCTGCTGTTCGATGCCAAGCCCCCCAAGGGCGCGGTGCTGCCCGGCGGCAATGGCGTCAGCTTCGACTGGTCGCTGCTGACGGGCCGGACCTGGGAAAAGCCCTGGATGCTGTCGGGCGGGCTGGACCCGGCCAACGTGGCCGACGCCATCCGCGCCACGGGCGCGACGACCGTCGATGTGTCGTCCGGCGTGGAAGAGGCGCCGGGGGTCAAAAGTCCGGCCCTGATCCGCGCGTTCCTGCAAGCCGTTGCACGGCCATGAAAAAACCCCGCCGGCAATCCGGCGGGGTTCTTCCAGAAAACAAGGTGGACGTGACGATTACTCGTCCTCGCCTTCCTCGGCATCGGCTTCGATCTGGTCGGCCAGATCGCGCAGCATGTCGGCCACATCCTCATGGCTCGTCTCTTCGACGGCCTGGTTGACGGCGGCTTCGATCATGGCAATGGCGACGTATCCGGAAAGCGCGCCACCTTCCTTCATGGCCGCTTCAAGGTGCTTTTCGGCCAGATCAAGCGCCTTGTCGAAAAGCTGCTCGGCGGCGCTGGTGTTGGCATCGGTCATGGTGGGGGCTCCCTTCCGGGCAAAGTGTTCAAGTAGCGACCTTCTACCATCCTTTCCGCCGGACGGCTTGCCAAAATCGCGCCGCCCCCCTATGCCCAAGATGAAATTTGATGGATATCACGCCGGTGCCACCGGCCCCCGGGGACCCGTGCCATGAAAGCTGGCAGCAGCGTCGATCATGCCCGTCTGACCGATCCGGCACTCTACCGGTTCTGGCAGGATGAACATGTGCGTTTCGCCGACCTGGACCCGGTCGGGCATGCCAATAACAACGCCATCGGGGCCTATTTCGAAAATGCCCGTGTCGGCCTGTTGACCGCGGCGGACGTGTATGCGCACTTGCCGGGCCAGGCCGTGGTTCTGCGCTGCACCGTGTTCGAATTCCTGGGCGAGATCCATTATCCGGCACCCTTGCGCATCGGCCTGGGGGTGATCGCGCTGGGCACGAGTTCCATCCGGGTTGCAGGTGCCCTTTTCGTTGGCGAAACGATCAAGGCCACGCATGACGCAACCCAGGTGCTGATCGATCGTGCGACCCGCCGGCCGGTCCCGATCCCCGATGCTGCCCGTACCGCCCTTGCCCCCTTCCGACTGTGATTATTCTGGAATCGTAACAATGCCACCCCGCAAGCCCGCCCGTCGTTCCGGCCCCGCCCGTCCGCCTCAGCGTCACACACCGGAGCCGCCCACGCATGGCCCGGTGGAAGTGGTCATCACCCGCGTCGGCGGGCGCGGCGATGGGTTAGCGGAATGGGATGGACACCGGCTTTATGTGCCGCAGACCCTGGTGGGCGACCGGCTGATGGTGAAGTTCGGCGCCCATCGCGGTGATGGCTGGGAAGGTGTGCCCGTCACCCTGCTGGAAGAAGGCAAGGGACGGGCGGAGCCGCCCTGTCCGCATTTCGGCAGCTGCGGCGGCTGCGTGGCCCAGCATATGGACGACGCCGCCTATGCGACCTGGAAGATGGAGGCGCTGACCACCGTGCTGGGCCGGTCGGGTCTGCTGGGCGACGGTGTCACACTGCATCCGATGGCCCGCACCTCTCCCGGTGGCCGTCGCCGCGCCGTGATGAATGCCGCGCGCCGGGGCAGCCGCGTCTGGCTGGGGTTTAACGAGGCGCATTCGCACCGGCTGGTCGACCTGAGTGATTGCAGCGTGCTGGCCCCGGCGCTGGTGGCGCTGATCGCCCCGCTGCGTCAGGCGCTGGCCCCGCTGCTGGCCGACGGGCAGTCGCTGGACGTGGCCATGACCCTGCTGGATGACGGGGTGGACATGGTGCTGGAAGGGCTGAGCCGCCCGGACCTGCGCACCCTGGAACATCTGGTCGAATTCGCCACGGCCCAGGATCTGGCCCGCCTGTCCTGGCGGGCGCGGGAATGGCAGCCGGCCGAACCCATCGCCATGCGCCGGTCGGGCGTGCTGGGTTTCGGGTCGGTCACCGTCTCACCGGCACCTGGCGCCTTTTTGCAGGCCAGCCGCGAGGGAGAGGCGGCGCTGGTGGCCGCCACCCTGGCTGGCGTGGGGGATGCCGCTGCCATCGCCGATCTGTTCGCCGGCAGCGGCACCTTCAGCTTCCCGCTGGCCGCCAAGGGCAAGGTGCATGCGGTGGAAAGCGAGCCGGACGCCTTCAACACCCTGTCGTCCGGGGCGCGGCAGACAGGCGGCAAGGTGACGGTGGAAAAGCGCGACCTGTTCCGCGACCCGCTGCCCCCCTATGACCTGAACCGGTTCCAGGCCGTGGTCTTCGACCCGCCGCGGGCCGGGGCCCAGGCGCAGGCCGCGCAGATCGCGGCATCCACCGTGCCCGTCGCCGTGGGCGTATCCTGCAACCCCGTGAGCTTTGCCCGGGATGCGGCCCTGCTGATCGAAGGCGGTTACCGCCTGACCGATATCTGGCCCGTCGATCAGTTCCTGTGGTCATCGCATCTGGAACTGGTGGGCTGGTTCCGGCGGTAAACCTGAACAGGCGCACCCCGGCCCCGGCAATGGGGACCGGGGTGCGGTACAGGCGGGAAAGGTCGGGGGAACCCTTACGCCGCCTTGTGGCCTTCGCATTGGGCGCCCAGCGTGAACACCCGGTCGGTGGACAGCATCTCTGTCGGCGCAATCTCCGGCAGGGTGCGCAGGCGGGCGTAGAGCGGGGTGAAATCCACCGCCGTCGCGTCCATCAGCTGGTCATAGCTGTCCAGCACGAAATAGGTCTGCTGGTAATCATCAATGCGATACCGGGTCCGCATGACGCGTTCCAGGTCAAAGCCGATGCGGTGCGGCATCGGGCTGTCGATGCAGAACTGCGTCTCCCCCCGCGATGACAGCATGCCCGCACCATAGGCGCGCAGACCGTCCTTCGTGTTGATCAGCCCGAATTCCACCATGTACCAGTAAAGCCGGGCCAGCTGTTCCTGACCGCCCAGCGCCAGCGCCTTGGCCCCGCCATGCCCATAGGCCTGCAGGTAATCGGCGAAGACGGGATGGGTCAGCAGCGGCACATGGCCGAAGAAATCGTGGAACACATCCGGTTCCACCAGATAATCCATCTCCTCCGGCGTGCGGATCCAGTTGGTGACGGGGAAGCGGCGGGCGGCCAGATGTTCGAAGAATTCCTTGTCCGGGATCAGGCCCGGTACAGCCACCAGCGACCAGCCCGTGGCCTTCATCAGCACATCCGATGCACGGCGGAAATCCGGGATGCCGTCGCGCACGTCCAGCCGCTTCAGCCCTTCGATGAATTCCGGCGCCGCGTAACGGGGCAGAAGCGCCGACTGCCGGTCGAACAGGGTGCGCCACAGCGTATGCTCTCCAGCGCTGTAATCTTCCCAGCGCTGGTCGGTGGTGTAGTCGGCCTGTACCCGGCTGTAATCACCGCGCAGCGCCTTGTCCGTCTTGCCGCTGTCGGCCAGGCGTGCCGCAAAATCGCCAGCGGAGGCGTTGCCAGCGGGCGCGTTGGTCGTCTTCATGATGGCTCCGTCCCCAAATCATGCGGGATATGTTGGAAGCCATCATAGCGTCAGCGCCGGGGCATTTCCTTGCGGATATGCTCCAGGTTGGGGGTGTTTGCGCAATTATATCCGGGTATCGCGTCGGTCCAGCGCCATCTCCTGCCGGGTTCAGGTCGGTTTCGGCAATGGCAGGGATGTGGAGTGCTTGACCACATCCAGCACGAAGCTGGACCGCACCTCCTTCACCCCCTTGATCGACAGCAGCTTGCGCATGGACAGGTCGGCGAAGCTGTCCAGATCCTCCACCACCACCTGCAGCAGGTAATCCATGTTGCCGGTCATGACGAAGCAGGACACCACCTCCGGCAGCAGCAGGATGCCGCGCCGGAAATCGGCATCGCCTTCGGCATTCTGGTCGATCTTCACCTCGACAAAGGCGACGACGCCCATGCCCAGCTTGCGCCGGTCCAGGATGGCCGTATAGCCCTGGATGAAGCCCTTTTCCTCCAGGTCGCGCACGCGGCGCAGGCAGGGGCTGGGCGACAGCCCCACCTGATCGGCCAGGTCCACATTGGACAGGCGCCCATTGCGCTGCAATGCAGCAAGTATGCGGATATCTGCTGCGTCCAAACCGCTTGCACTCATCTTCTGCCCTCAATCCGGCTATCGGCGCAATTTCTCACCAGACACTGCCAGATTCCGAATGCAGTTCGCAAGGACATGCCCGTGGGTTCAGCCCTATTATCCAATCATTCCCCAACCAAGCGGATGATCAGGGAGACGATGATGGCTGACGGCGGTACGGCGCGCGTGGAAAACGGCAAGCTGGTAGGCGACCTGTGGGACAATCCCATGGGCACCGACGGCTTTGAATTTGTCGAATACACGGCCGAGGATACGGTGGCGCTGGACAAGCTGTTCACGGTCCTGGGCTTCACCAAGGTGGCCCGTCACCGGTCCAAGAATGTCTCGCTCTACCGCCAGGGCAACATCAACTTCATCGTCAATGGCGAGCCGGACAGCATGGCGCAGCAATTCGCCCGCGACCATGGGCCCAGCGCCTGCGCCATGGCCTTCCGCGTCAAGGATGCGGCGGCCGCGCACAAGCGCGCCGTCGAACTGGGTGCCAAGGATGTGAAGGGTACCGTCGGGCCGATGGAACTGAACATTCCCGCCATCGAAGGCATCGGCGGCAGCCTGATCTATCTGGTGGACCGCTACACGTCCCCCACCTCCATCTATGATATCGACTTCGTGCCCGTCGACGGGGCCGAACAGAATCCGGTCGGCTGCGGGCTGGTCGAGGTTGACCACCTGACCCACAATGTCCATCGCGGCCGCATGGATGTCTGGTACGACTTCTATGCCAAGCTGTTCAGCTTCCGCCAGATCCGCTACTTCGACATCGAAGGCAAGCTGACCGGTTTGAAGAGCCGGGCCCTGACCGCGCCTTGCGGCAAGATCCGTATACCGATCAATGAAAGTGCCGGCGTCGAAGGCCGCGTCGACCAGATCGAGGAATATCTGCGCGAATATAAGGGCGAGGGCATCCAGCACATCGCGCTCTCGACCAACGACATCATCAAGACCTTCGATGCGCTGAAGGAAAATGGCGTGGTGTTCATGACCCCGCCGCCGGCCACATATTACGACATGCTGGAAGAACGCCTGCCGGGCCATGGCCAGCCGACAGACGAGCTGCGCAAGCGCGGCATCCTGCTGGACGGCGCGCCGGGTGGCGGCCTGCTGCTGCAGATCTTCACCAGCACGGTCATCGGCCCGATCTTCTTCGAGATCATCCAGCGCAAGGGCGATGACGGCTTCGGCGAAGGCAATTTCCGCGCCCTGTTCGAGAGCATCGAACGTGATCAGGTGGAACGCGGCGTGCTGTCGGCTGACTGATACTGATCTGCATTGATCAGAACTTGCGGTTCAGATCAATGCAGCCCTCAGGCGCCGGGCGCCGCTATCCGGCGGCTTGGATTCGCGCGACCATGGGGTCGCGGGCGCTCAATGCGCCAACCAGGCTACGATGAGTTTCACTCACCGCAGCTTGGTATAAGGCTTTGCGGCCTGATTTGCTTGTGAGAAGGGGTCGGCTTGTCCGGCCCCTTTTTCATGGGTCGGAGAAATGCCGAAGGGATGCCGGCGGTAATATCCCGGCATCCCCCCGGTTCACGCGTCACCCCCGCGACGCGCCGGCCATGGCGGTGGCCGGATCGGCGGCAGGACAGCGGGACCGTCCTGCCGAACCCTTGAAACTCTCCCCGGTGGAAGCTGGTCACTTCTTCCACCGGGGAGCCCCCGCGTCACCCAAGCGACGCGCCGGCCGTGGCAGCGGCCGGTTTGGTGGATCGGTCGATCAGGAAACGGGCACGGGCCACCGCGTCGGACAGCGCCAGCTTGCCCGCGGCCAGATCATCGGCCATGGTCATCAGCTCCTTGCCCGTGCTGGACCCGCTTTCCGCTTCCTGCACCAGATGGATGCCGCCATCGCGCGTGGCGACAGCGTCCCAGGCAGCGCGTACGGCGGCCCAGAAGGTGGCCGTTCTGGCCATGTAATCATCGGCCGCCTTGAAATCGAAATCGGTGGACGGGACATAGGAATTCAGCACCACCTCATGCACGAAGGTGGTCAGCTTACCGTCGCGCGCGCCGACCTTGGCATTGTCCTGTTCATGCACCCAGCCCTGATGGGTCAGGGCATGGCGGTTGGTGCCGATATAGCGGTCATAGACCGGGTGGCGCACGGCGTCGCGGCGGGCCAGGGGCCGGGCCGTCTCCGCGCTGATCCAGCGATCCTCGCCCCGGTCATGCCGCCATTGCCCCACCCCGCCATAACGCGGGCTGTCATCGGTCTGCCAGACGGTCTGCGACCAGGCGTCGGTCCGCTCCGCGGCGGGCACCGGGGTCAGCTTCCACTGGTCCGGACCCGTATAGGTCAGGACCTTTTCCGGCTCATAGGTCCAGTCCTGGCGCCAATGCTTGACGATGGCGGGCTTGTCCTCCTCGTCCTTGACCACCAGCAGATGCTGCAGGCGGATGGTCCGGCCCGTATCCTCAATGACGCGCACAGCCTCATACCCGCCGCTGCGCTTGGGCTCCAGCAGCTCGTACCCGGGGACGAGGGCCACCGTTTCGCGGAAGTCGAACTTCACGCGATAGGTGCCAGCCATGGCCAGGATGGCGGCGCGGTCGGCGTTGAAACGGGTGCAGTCAGCCTTGCCGCAATCAGCCGCAGTCTGGGCCAGCGCGGGGACGCTGACCGAGACGGTCAACGCCAGCACTGCTGAGCGAAACAGGTTCTTCATGATCGGGGGTTCCTCAGAATGACACGGTCAGGGAGACGCTGGCATTGCGGCCCGGCTGGCTGTAGCTGTCGCGGGTGGCCGATGTGGCGGACAGGCCGCGCACGTCGCTCCACCACCAGTATTTCTTGTCCAGGATGTTGAAGATGCCGGCGCGCAGCGTCGCCATGTCCGCCACCCGCCAATGGGCCGTGGCGTCCAGCAGCACGAATTCACCCGGCGTGAAGCAGGATGGCGTGCAGGCAGTGCCGATGCGGCTGGCCTTTTTCGATGCCGAATAGGTTGCCGACAATTCCCCGCCGAAGCGGCCTTCCGCTGGCTCCTCCCAGCTCAACCCCGCCGACAGTTTCACCGGGTCGATGCTGTCCAACGGTCTGGAGGTGCCCCCGTCCTTCTGGTCACCCTTGGTGTAGGAGGCGGCGGCAATCAGGCCGAAACCGGACCCGACCTCCCAGTTACCCTTGGCTTCCAGCCCCTGGATGGTGACCTTGCCCAGGTTGACATACTGGTAGGTCGCGGGGTTGGCGGCGGTGAAATTACCCGACACCAGCACCTGATCGATGAAATCATCGTACCAGCCCCTGAAGCCCGTGACCGCGGCCTGCCAGCCGGCACCACGGAAACGCAGACCCAGTTCCACGGTCTGGCTGGTTTCCGGCTTCAGATCGGCGTTGGAGATGGAGCGGTAATTCTGTGTCGGGTTGCTGAAGCCGTTATTGACCTGCGATGGGGCCGGCGCCTTGAACCCTTCGGCATAGTTGGCGAACAGGCCGGCATTGTCTGTCAGCCAGTACAAGGCCGCGAACTTGGGGGAGACATGATCCCCATTCTGACCCGTCGGTGTGCCGACATAGAGCGCGTCACTCTTGGGATCGATTTTGTAATAGTCGAAACGCAGGGCCGGATAGAGCGACAGGGCACCGCCCAGCAGCTTTACCTCGTCCTGCACGAACAGGCCGGCCAGGGTGTGGTCGGTGGTGGGGAAGGCGCGGGCCGGGAAGCTTTCGCCGGCCGGCGGCACAGTGCCGGTGCGGATGCCGTCCTGCCGGGTCAGCGAAGCGTCGCCGCCATAGACGATCAGATGGTCGACATCGCCTGTCTTCAGATGCTTGGTGGCGTCGGCGTTGAAGCCGGTGACCTTGTTGTTGAAGGTGCCAACGCGCAGGCGGTCGGCGGCCGTGTTGCGGTCTTCGGCGGAGAACTGCTTGGTGTCGCTGTCCTGCCGGTACAGCGTCCAGTGCAGACTGTCCAGCCAGCCGCCATCGGCCGGATCATAGCGATGATCCAGGCTGATGCGGTCACGGCGGATCATGTCATGGGCGTAAAGCGCCAGCGTGCTGGTGGAACTGAGTGGTGGAACCGCGACGGCCGTCAGCACGTCGGCTTCCATGTCATGGTCAAGCAGTTCATAGGTCAGGCGCAGGATATGGTCGGCGTTGGGTTGCCAGACCAGCTTGGCCAGGGCCGAATTGTCGGTGATGTCCTGCGGGTTGGGCTTGGTGCGGCTGCTGTTGGCCGCATCGACCGCGCCCTGGTTTTTCGTCTCATGCGCGTCGCGGCGGTTATAGGCGACCATGGCCGACCAGTCGCCGCTGCGCCCGGCCAGGACGAAACCCTTGCCCCAGCCTTCATCGGCACTGCTGTAGCCGGTCTTCACCTCTCCGCCATAGGTGGCATCGCCCTTGATAAAGTCGGCAGGGTCCTTGGTGACAAAGCTGACAGCACCGGCCAGCCCGTCGGACCCGTAAAGGGCCGACGCGGGGCCGCGCAGAATCTCCACCTTCTTCACCAGATCCAGATCGACATAATCGCCACGCCCCACCGACTGCCCGCCGAAGGCAAAGGCGTCGGGGGCGCGGATGCCATCGGTCTGGATCAGCACGCGGTTGCCTTCCAGGCCGCGAATGTTGAAGCCGCTGTTGCCGTCGCGGCCCGTGTGGGCGCCGGCGGCGGTGAAACGGCCCGCGGCGGTCCGTACCGACACGCCGGGTTCATAACGGACCAGGTCCTTGATGTCGGTAACCAGACGGTCGCGCACTTTGCCCTGGTCGATGGTGCTGACCGTGGCCGGCGCCTCCACGATTTCCTTGGGCGTGCGGGTGGCGGTTACCGTGATCTCGCTGACCTGGGTCTCGCCGCCCGTCGCGTCCATTGCCGTGGCCTGCGCCCAGGCCGGCGCCCCCAGTGCAGCCAGAACCAGCGGCAACGCCGTCATACCGAACCGTTTCACGTCCCACTTCCCTCAATTGCGAACCACTCGCAACTGACTATCAAGATTCATAATGAGAATCAATCGCAAATTATGAGCGGCCTGAAATGAACGAGCGGCCCGTGGCATGCCGGTGGAAAGCCGGGGTCAGTTCCGATCCCAGGGCGGCGTGCCCTTGAAGGCATCGGCCAGGAAATCCACCATGACCCTGACCTTGGCGCTGAGATGGCGGCGGGTGGGATAGACGGCCAGTACATCGATGTCAGGCAGGCTGAAACCGGGCAGCAGCGGGACCAGCCGGCCGGCGCGCAGATCATCCCCGATCAGGAAGGTCGGCTGGCGGATGATGCCCATCCCGTCCAGGGCCGCCAGACGGGCCGTGTCGCCGTTATTGGTCAACATCGCCTCGTTGACCCGGATCACCTCTTCCCTGCCGTCCGGACCCGTCAGCGGCCATTCATCGGGTGTCAGTGCATGCGTGTAGAGGATGCACCGGTGATTGGCCGCCAGGTCGGCCGGGCTTTCCGGATGACCATGGCGCGCCAGATAGGACGGCGACGCACAGACAATATTGCGGGAAACCGCCAGCCGCCGGGCAACATGGCTTTGGGGACCAGCGCGGGAGATGCGGATCGCCATGTCGAAGCCTTCCTCCACGATATCGACGACACGGTCGATCAGCGACACGTCCAGCATCACATCCGGATGCAGGGCCATGAAACGTGGCCAGAGTGGCGCCAGATGCCGGATGCCGAAACTGACAGGGGCGTTGATGCGCAGGCGTCCCCGCGGGTTCATACTCGTCGCACCCGCCAGCGCTTCCAGTTCCGCCACCTCGTCCAGGATGGCGCGCCCCCGGTCGAACAGCGCCTGCCCCGTTTCCGTCAGCGACAACCGGCGCGAGGTGCGATTAAGCAGCCGGACACCCAGATAGGTCTCCAACTCCGCCACATAGCGGGTGACATTGGCGGGAGAGGTGTTCAACGCCTCGGCCGCCTTGGCAAAGCCGCCCTTGCCCACGACGGCCACAAACACCTCGAACGCCCGCAACCGGTCCATGGCTGGCCTCAATCATTCATGAAAACTGAATGATAGAACCATTTTCATGCCGTCGATGAAAGTTTTCATGGGGCGTAGGGTCCAATCATGAACGGCGCCGATGCGGCGCCCCCCAAACCGGAGGACCTGAAAATGAACCGCTTGCAGAACAAAGTCGCCATCATCACCGGCGCCAGCGCCGGCATCGGCCGCGCCACCGCCCGCCTGTTCGCCGCCGAGGGCGCGAAGCTGGTGGTTGGCGCCCGCCGCCAGGCCGAACTGGACAGTCTGGTCGCCGAAATCCAGGCCGCCGGCGGCGAGGCCGTGGCGCTGGCTGGTGACGTACAGTCCGAAAGTTTCGCCAAGGCCCTGGTTGATCTGGCCGTCGGCCGCTTCGGCAAGCTCGATATCGCCTTCAACAATGCCGGCACGCTGGGCGCCATGGGCCCCACCGACGGCATCGACGCTGAAGGCTGGAACCAGACCCTGGCCGTCAACCTGACCAGCGCCTTCCTGGGGGCCAAATACCAGATCCCGGCGATGGAAGCCAATGGCGGTGGCTCGGTGATCTTCACCTCGACCTTCGTGGGCTATACGGCCGCCTTTGCCGGCATGGCCGCCTATGCCGCCAGCAAGTCCGGCCTGATCGGCCTGACCCAGGCGCTGGCCACCGAATACGGGCCGAAGGCCATCCGCGTGAACGCCCTGCTGCCGGGTGCCGTGGAAACGGAGATGTACCGCACCGCCAACAGCACCGAGGAAGCGCAGAGCTTCATCAACAACCTGCACGCCCTGAAACGCGCCGGTCAGCCCGAAGAACTGGCCAAGGCAGCCCTGTTCCTGGCGTCGGACGACAGCAGCTTCGTCACCGGCACGGCCAGTCTGGTCGATGGCGGCCTGTCGGTGTCGCGCGGCTGATCCGCCGGTCAATTCCCGATCGTCACGGGAAGGGTCCGGCCACCATCGACCGGGGTTCCGCGTCACATGTGGTTGGTGCCGGATGGGAGCAGCGACATTCGGTCGGTGGCGGGGACCGTCAGTTCCATGGTGTCGATGGGGGCGGGCGCCGACAAGCCCGCCCCTTTTCCCCGTCAGAGGATGAACTTGGACAGGTCTGTGTTCTGGGCCAGCCCGTCCAGTTGCGTGCGGACATAATCGGCATCCACACTGATGGTCTGGCCGCTTTTCTCCGTCGCGGCGAAGCTGATTTCCTCCAGCAATCGCTCCATGACGGTGTGCAGACGGCGGGCGCCGATATTTTCCACGGTACGGTTGATCTCCGCCGCCAGCCGCGCCAGTTCGTCGATGGCGTCGTCGGTGAAGACCAGATCCACCTCCTCCGTCTTCAGCAAGGCCACATATTGCTTGATCAGGCTGCATTCCGGCTCCGTCAGGATGCGGCGGAAATCGGCCTGGGTCAGCGGCTGCAGGTTGACGCGGATAGGCAGGCGGCCCTGCAATTCCGGCAACAGGTCGCTGGGTTTGGCGATGTGGAAGGCGCCGGACGCGATGAACAGGATATGGTCGGTCTTCACCGCGCCATGCTTGGTGGACACGACCGTCCCTTCGATCAGGGGCAGCAGGTCGCGCTGCACGCCTTCGCGGGACACGTCGCCGCCGCCGCGATGTTCGCTGCGCGCACAGATCTTGTCGATTTCATCCAGGAAGACGATGCCATTCTGTTCCACGGCATGGATGGCCTCGGCCACCACCTTCTCATTGTCCAGAAGTTTGTCGCTTTCCTCCGCCATCAGCACCTCATGGCTTTCCGACACGCTCATCTTGCGGGTCTTGGTGCGACCGCCGCCAAAGGCCTTGCCGAAAATGTCGCCCAGATTGACCATGCCCATCTGGGCACCCGGCATGCCGGGCACGTCGAAGGCGGGCATGCCGGGGACGGCATTGTCGGCGACCTGGATTTCGATCTCCTTGTCGTTCAGCGTGCCTTCCCGCAGCATCTTGCGGAATTTGCTGCGCGTCTCCGGGCTGGCCGTGTCGCCCACCAGGGCGTTCAGCACGCGTTCCTCGGCATGCAGTTCGGCCTTGGCTGCCACTTCCTTTCGCAGACGCTCACGGGTCATGACGATGGCGGCTTCCACCAGATCGCGGACGATCTGTTCGACGTCGCGGCCGACATAGCCCACTTCGGTGAATTTGGTGGCTTCCACCTTCACGAACGGGGCCTGCGCCAGCTTGGCCAAACGGCGCGCGATCTCCGTCTTGCCCACACCCGTGGGGCCGATCATCAGGATGTTCTTCGGGTACACCTCTTCGCGCATCTGGCCCGTCAATTGCTGCCGGCGCCAGCGGTTGCGCAGCGCAATGGCGACGGCGCGCTTGGCCTCATTCTGGCCGATGATGAACCGGTCCAGTTCGGAAACGATCTCGCGCGGGGAGAAGGCGGTGGCGGTGCTGGTCATCACATCTTCTCCAGCGTGACGGAATGGTTGGTATAGACGCAGATATCGGCCGCCACCTTCATGGCGCGGCGCGCGATGGTCTCCGCGTCCAGCCCGTCGATATCGATCAGGGCGCGGGCAGCGGCCAGGGCGTAGGAACCGCCGGACCCGATGCCGATGATACCGTCCTCCGGCTCCAACACGTCGCCATTGCCGGTGATGACCAGCGACACATCCTTGTCGGCCACGGCCATCAGCGCTTCCAGCCGGCGCAGGTAACGGTCGGTGCGCCAGTCCTTGGCCATTTCGACGGCGGCGCGCGTCAACTGGCCCGGATGTTGTTCCAGCTTGGCTTCCAGCCGTTCGAACAGGGCAAAGGCGTCGGCCGTGGCCCCGGCGAACCCGGCCATGACCGACCCGCCGGCCAGGCGGCGGACCTTGCGGGCGTTGGATTTCATCACCGTCTGCCCCATCGACACCTGACCATCACCGGCAATGACCACCTGCCCGCCCTTGCGGACGGAAATGATGGTGGTGCCATGCCACTGGATGGGATCGTGGGGATTGGAATTGCCGTTCATCAGGAATACTGCCCGGATAGGGGGATTGGTCCCCTGCTATGTGGGCAGGCGGGCGCCCCCGTCAAGGCGACAGGGTGACCGTTCCCCCCGGCTCCGATGGAACCACCTGTCCGCGCAGCCAGGACAACACCCCCGGCGGGGCGACATAGGATGCGGGCTCCCCCGCCAGCGGCCGGCCCATGCGCAGGCCCGCCAGCCGTCCTTCGCCGTCGACCAGGAACCAGGGCGGATCACGCGACAGGTCGGGGTCCAGGTCGACCAGCAGGCTGGGCACTTGGCGGCCCTGGCTGCGTTCCGGCCCCGTATGGGCCGCCACCATGCCGACGGGCCCCCCGTCGCGCCCCGGCCGGAACAGCCATTGGCTGACAGCTGGTCGCTGCCGCCGGGCGGAGGCGATGGCCGCGGGCGGGTCGGACAGGGCCAGCAGATGGAAGCCAAAGCCATGCGCCTTCACGGCGGCGGATAGGGTACGTCCATCCGCCAGGGTCAGCGGCACCGGATCAGGCAGGGCCGAACCCGTATCGGGCAGCAGGACCAGCCCGCCGGCATCGATGATGATCCCCGTCACCTCTCCATGCCTCACCAGGGCCGCACCGGCCGCCTGGGGGGAGCCGGGGGGCGGCGCGGGATCAGCTTTTTCCGCATCGTCAGGGCCAGCCACAACAACCGGGGGGGCCGGCACCGCCGGGACAAGGGCGCCTGTCCGGACGGTCGCTGCCGCCGGGACAAATCCGCCGACAACTGGCGGCGGTGCCGTCGCCGCGTCCCGGAAATCCGGCAGGGCCGCCAGCTTTCCCGCCGCATCCAGCACGGCCTGGCGCAGAATGATGTCATAGCGCTTGTCCAGCGCCGGCGTGTCGATTTCCGCCTTGCCGTCCGTCTGCCACTGCCGGGGGGCGGCGGGCGGATCAGCCAGTTCCCACAGGATGCGCACGCTGGCTTCCCCCGTGGTGCCCACTGACTTGCCGAACCAGAAATCGGTGCGGCGGCACAGGTCCAGATGCACATCAACCAGCCGCCCCGTCAGTACCCGCGCCGTCCCCGGCGTCGGGCGCATTCCCGCCGCGGTCAGTCCGTCGCGTGCCGCCTGACCCAGCACGGCCGGCATGCGGGTTTCGGTGATCCACAGCACATCATTATAGGGCGGCAGGCAGAACAGGCCGAAGCCATAGGAACCGGCGACATGCCCCGCCGGCAGGTCCACCTGCACCTTGCCCACCGTCAGCGACACGGGCCGGGCGGCGGTAACAGGGCGCACTGGCACCGGGTCGCTGCCGCACGCCGACAGCGCCAGCAGGCAAACGACAAGGATCGAACCGCCGGCACGCCGCATGGGACACAATCGAAAAGGGGATTGGGCATCAATATTTACAATTATAATCAGGGACCCGTCCAGCCCCCGCGCGCCCTGCCGTCCCCTGCCTTGCAAACTGGTCGGGTGGACAGGGCATAGGGAGGTTGATACCTAATTCCTATGTCGAACGAGACTGCAACCCCCGCCCGTTCCCCGCGCCGTGCCGTTGTTGAACGCACGACGAAGGAGACCCGCATCCGTGTCGCCGTCGACCTGGACGGCACCGGTTCCTACAAGGTGTCCACCGGCATCGGTTTCCTGGACCATATGCTGGAACAGCTGTCGCGACATTCGCTGATCGACCTGGAGGTCGAGGCAGTGGGGGACCTGCATATCGATTTCCACCATACGACCGAGGATACGGGCATCGCCATCGGCGAGGCCGTGGCCAAGGCGCTGGGCGACCGCAAGGGCATCCAGCGTTATGGCGACGCGCTGATCCCCATGGACGAGACGCTGACCCGCGTCGCCATCGACCTGTCGAACCGTCCCTATCTGATCTGGAAGGTGCATTTCACCCGCGACAAGCTGGGCGACATGGACACCGAACTGTTCAAGGAATGGTTCCAGGCCTTCGCCCAGGCCGCCGGCGCCACGCTGCATGTCGAAAACCTGTATGGTGAGAACAATCACCATATCGTGGAAAGCAGCTATAAGGCCCTGGCCCGGGCGTTCCGCGCCGCGGTCGAGATCGACCCGCGCAAGGCCGATGCCGTGCCGTCCACCAAGGGTGTGCTGGGCGGGTCGCTGTAAGCGACCCGGCATCCCACTGCCCCTTCCCGTTCCGTTCGCGTCCTGGGTTTGCGACATGACCGACACCGTCGCCCTGATCGATTACGGTTCCGGCAATCTGCGTTCCGCCGCCAAGGCGCTGGAACGCGCCGTGGCCGATGGCGGGCTGCATGCCCGGATCGTCACCACCAACGACCCCGACATCGTGCGCCGGGCCCACCGCGTGGTCCTGCCCGGCGTCGGTGCCTTTGCCGACTGCAAGGCCGGGCTGGACGGCGTGCCCGGCATGGTCGACGCCCTGACCGACCGCGTGATCCGCCAGGGCGTGCCTTTCCTGGGCATCTGTGTCGGCATGCAGCTGATGGCCAAAGCCGGCGTCGAACATGGCGTGCATCCGGGCCTGGGCTGGCTGGACGCGACGGTGGAGGCACTGGTGCCGTCCGATACGTCCTTCAAAATCCCGCATATGGGCTGGAACGAGCTGATCGTGAAGACGCCGGCCCATCCCGTGCTGGCCGGCATCGCGCCGGGCACCCATGCCTATTTCGTGCATTCCTATGCCATGAAGGTGGCTGATCCGGCCCTGGTGCTGGCGGCCTGCGATTATGGCGGGGAATTCCCCGCCATCGTCGGTCGCGACAATCTGGTGGGCACGCAGTTCCACCCGGAAAAAAGCCAGGCCGCCGGCCTGTCGATCATCGGCAATTTCCTGCGGTGGCGGCCATGAACGCGGATATACCCAACCCGCTGGCGGGCTCCCACAGCACCATCAGCGTCGAACGGGTGACGGAGCTGAAACGGTCCGACCTGTATGATCTGTGCGACGCGGCAGAGGCGGCCATCATCGATGGCGGCGGCTTCGGCTGGGTCACCCCGCCCGACCGCGAGGTGATGGAACGGTACTGGAAGGGCGTGCTGGCCGTGCCGGAACGGACCCTGTTCGTCGGCCGACTGGATGGGGTCATCGCCGGGTCCGCCCAGTTGATCCGGCCCACCCGCAATAACGAGGCGCAGGCCTTCGCCTGCAACCTGACCACCAGCTTCGTCGCCCCCTGGGCGCGCGGGCATGGCATGGCGCGCAGGCTGACCCAAGCCGTCATCGACCGCGCCACCGAGCTGGGCTTCGGCATCCTGAACCTGGATGTGCGCGAGACGCAGCGCGCCGCCATCACGCTTTACGACCATATGGGCTTCACGCGCTGGGGCACGCACCCGCACTATGCCCGCGCCAAGGGCCGGACCATTGCCGGCCATTTCTATTTCAAGGTGCTGGAACGGCCCGAGGACAAGGCCGATGCCGCCGCCGTGACGGAGCAAGCGACATGATCCTTTACCCGGCCATCGATCTGAAGGACGGCAACGCCGTCCGCCTGCTGCGCGGCGAGATGGAGCAGGCGACCATCTTCAACACCGACCCCGCCGCCCAGGCGGAAACGTTTCAGGCCCAGGGCTTCGAATGGCTGCATCTGGTCGACCTGAACGGCGCCTTTGCCGGATCGCCCGTGAACGGGGCCGCCGTGGAGTCCATCCTGCGCCGTGTGAAGCTGCCGACGCAGCTGGGCGGCGGCATCCGCGATCTGGCGACCATCGGCTTCTGGCTGGAACGCGGCCTGACCCGCGTCATCCTGGGCACCGTGGCCGTGAAGAACCCGGCGCTGGTCAAGGAGGCCTGCAAGACCTTCCCCGGCCGCGTGGCTGTGGGCATCGACGCCCGTGGCGGCTATGTCGCCGTGGAAGGCTGGGCGGAGACCAGCGAGCTGAAGGCCCTGGATCTGGCCATGAAGTTCGAGGATTGCGGTGTGGCCGCCATCATCTATACCGACATTGACCGCGACGGCGCCCTGGGCGGGGTGAATGTGGAAGCGACGGCCGATCTGGCCAGCCACCTGACCACGCCCGTCATCGCCTCCGGCGGCGTTTCCTCCCTGGCCGATCTGAAGGCGCTGAAGGCCGTTGAACATACCGGCATCAACGGTGTCATCTCCGGCCGCGCGCTTTATGACGGGCGTATCGACCCGGCCGCGGCGCTGGCCATCCTGCGCGGGGAGTGAGCCCATGCTGAAGGCCCGCATCATCCCCTGCCTGGACGTGAAGGACGGCCGCGTCGTCAAGGGTGTCAACTTCGTCGATCTGGTCGATGCCGGCGACCCCGTGGAACAGGCCCGCCTCTATGACGCGGCTGGTGCCGACGAGCTGACCTTTCTGGACATCACGGCCAGCAGCGACAACCGCGACACCATCTATGACGTGGTTCGACGCACGGCCGAGCAGGTGTTCATGCCGCTGACCGTGGGTGGTGGCGTGCGCGTGGTGGAAGATATCCGCAAGCTGCTGCTGGCCGGCGCCGACAAGGTGTCGATCAACACGGCCGCCGTCCACCGCCCCGAATTCGTGCGCGAAGGGGCGCAGAAATTCGGCGCGCAGTGCATCGTCGTCGCCATCGACGCCAAGGAGGTGGAACGCGGGCCCGATGGGGAGCAGCGCTGGGAGGTTTTCACCCATGGCGGCCGCAACCGCACCGGCATCGACGCCGTGCAATGGGCCAAGCGCATGGCCGAGTACGGGGCCGGTGAGATCCTGTTGACCTCCATGGACCGGGACGGGACGAAGCAGGGCTTCAACCTGGAACTGACCCGCGCCGTGGCCGACGCCGTCACCATCCCCGTCATCGCTTCGGGCGGGGTGGGCAATCTGGACCATCTGGTCGATGGGGTGAAACTGGGCCATGCCTCGGCCGTGCTGGCCGCCAGCATCTTCCATTTCGGCACCTACACCATCGCTCAGGCCAAGGAACACATGGCCAAGGCGGGGATCCCGGTACGGAGTTGATCTGAGCTTTTATTGTGTTTGTGTCGTCATTCCGGTGACAATTCCGCAGGTGCTAAGATAAGGACGTCGTAAACCCGTTCAGTTCTCTCCCCGTCATCCCGGCGAAAGCCGGGACCCAGCGCAGAGTGGCGTCTGCCGCGATAAGACTTATATCGGCGCTGACCGCGCCTCACGCTGGGCCCCGGCTTTCGCCGGGGTGACGGGAGAAGGGCCGGGAAACGAATTGTCGATAGCTTAACCTGGCGCCTCATCGTTCATCACCGGCATGACGAACAAAGAGCCGTTGGAAGCAGGAGTATCCATGCCGACCCAAGCCATCCTGGACGATCTCTACGCCACCATCCTGTCGCGCAAGGGCGGCGATCCGGACAGTTCGCACACAGCAAGGCTGTTCCATCGCGGCCGCGCCAAGATCGCCCAGAAGGTGGGCGAGGAGGCGGTGGAGACCGTGATCGAGGCCATAGCCGGCACGCCTGAAAAACTGGCATCGGAATCGGCCGACCTGCTTTACCATCTGCTGGTGCTCTGGGCCGACGCCGGGGTGCGGCCCGCCGATGTCTACGCCATCCTGGAAGGACGCCAGGGCGTCAGCGGGATCGAGGAAAAGAAAAACCGCAAGCCCGCCTGACGGCCGGGCGGCAAGGGAACAACAGCGGAAGGAACGGCACCTTGGTCTATGATCGCAGCAATATCTTCGCCCGCATCCTGCGCGGGGAAATCCCCTGCAAGAAGGTCTATGAGGACCAGTATGCCCTGGCCTTCCACGACATCCATCCGCAGGCGCCCGTTCATATCCTGGTGATCCCCAAGGGGCCCTTCGTCAGCTTCGCCGATTTCAGCTCCCAGGCCACGGTGGAAGAGATCGCGGGCTTTATGCGCGCCGCCGGTCTGGTCGCCCGTCAGGCGGGCCTGGATGACAGCGGCTACCGTCTGCTGGCCAACCATGGTCCCGACAGCCATCAGGAAGTACCGCATTTCCACCTGCACATCGTCGGCGGCCGTCCGCTGGGCAAGTTGCTGGCGTAATTGCTTTGCGCCCTCAGGCGCCGGGCGCCGCCATCCGGCGGCTTGGCTTACGCGACCACGCGGTCGCGGGCCGGCGGTCGCCGGCCTGTTTGTGGTCCCTCAGGCTAAGGCCGCCGCCATCCGGCGGCCTTAGCCCAGCGCCTCGTTGAAATCATCCAGCAGGGCCGCGATGCGGCCGCTGTCGGTCTGGCTCATGATCATGCCGGCCCGCCGCCGCGCCTCGTTCAGGTCCAGGCCGCGCACGCGGCGCTTGACCAGGGGCAGGTTGCCGGGCGCCATCGACAGTTCCCGCACGCCCAGGCCCAGCAGCATGGCGGCATAGCGCGGATCGCCCGCCATTTCACCGCAGACCGACACGGGAATGCCGGCCCGGCCCGCGGCCTCCACCGTGAACTGAACCAGCCGCAGCACCGCCGGGTGCAACGGATCGTAGAGATAGGCGACCTGTTCATCGCCGCGATCAATGGCCAGCGTGTACTGGATCAGGTCATTGGTGCCGATGGCGAAGAAGTCGGACACGGCGGCCAGACTGTCGGCCGCCAGGGCCGCACCGGGTATCTCGATCATCGCCCCCAATGGCGGCAGCGGATCGGCAATGGCATGGCCCCGGCGCAGCAGCCGGCGGGCCACGGCGCGCATCAATTCGCGCACCTTCCGCATTTCCGACGGCTGGCTGATCATCGGCACCAGGATACGCAGCGGCCCATGGGCCCCGGCGCGCAGCATGGCGGCCAGCTGTGTTTCCAGCAGCTTGGGCTCCTTCAGCCCCAGCCGGATGGCACGCAGACCCAGGGCGGGGTTGGCCGGGGTGGCGAAGCGGTCGGCCAGGGCCCCGGCCAGCTTCTCACCGCCCACATCCAGGGTGCGGGCCGTGACCGGCCGCCCTTCCATGGCAATGACCAGATCGCGCAGGATCTGGTACTGCTCTTCCTCCCCCGGCAGGTCGTCGCGGTTCATATAGATGAACTCGGTGCGCAGCAGACCGACACCGGCAGCCCCCGCATCGCGGGCGCCGTCCAGCTCCCGCGGCAGCTCCAGGTTGGCGCTCAGGCTGACCGGTGTACCGTCGCGCGTGACCGACGGCAGGCTGCCCAGCGCCTTCAGCTGTTCGCGTTCCGCCCGCCACAGGGCCTGACGCTGCCGGTAATCGGCCAGCACATCCTCTGACGGGTTGACCAGCACCCGGCCCGCGCGCCCGTCGACGACGACCAAATCGCCCGTCTCGACCCCCTGCAGCAGCCCCGCGGCCCCCAGCACGGCCGGCAGGCTCAAGGATCGGGCCATGATGGCCGTGTGCCCCTCCGCCCCGCCCAGCACCGTGGCGAAGCCGCCGATGCGGCGTGGGTCCAGCAGGGCCGTATCGGCAGGCGACAGTTCCTCGGCCAGGATGATGGCGCCGTCGGGCAGGCGGGAGAAGGCCTGATAGGGCGTTTCCATCAGGTTGCGGATCAGGCGGCGCCCCACCTCGCGCACATCGGCCACGCGGGCGGCCAGATAGGCATCGTCCATGGCGGCAAAGCTCTGCGCCAGGACGGCGATTTCCTGCTGGACCGCCGATTCGGCATTCAGCCGTTCGCTGCGGATGCGCCGTTCCACACCGCGGATCAGGCGCGATCCCGACAGCATGGCCTGGTGCGCGTCCAGCAGGATGGCAATGTCGGCCGCCGTTTCGGCCGGCAGCGACCCGGCCTTGGCCTTCAGCTTGCCCAGCTGGCGCCGGGCCTTTTCCACAGCCGTGTGGAAGCGCGCCACCTCGTCGGCCACACCATCCTCGGCCACGCAATATTCGGGCACCTGGATGGCACCGGCTTCCATGACATGGGCCGGGCCGATGGCGATGCCAGCGGACACGCCCAGGCCGCGCAGCACGCGTTCAGCCGTGCTGCCGTCCCCCGCGCCGACATGGGGCGGATGGTATCGCGACGTCATGGGCGGGTTCCCCCCGAAATTTCTTAGTCTTCGCCGAACTTCTCATCGACCAGGGCCGTCAGCGCCTCCAGCACCTCCTGCGCCTGCGGTCCCGCGGTCCGGATATCGATGGTGGTGTCGATGCTGGCAGCCAGCATCATCAGTCCCATGATCGATACGCCCGACACCACCGTGTCACAGCGTTCCACCTCCACCTGCGCGTCATATTCGCCGGCCAACCGCACGAATTTGGCGGCGGCACGGGCATGCAGGCCCCGGCGGTTACGGATGGTGACGGTGCGCGACAACGCGTCGGGCGGCAGGGTGCTTTCGCTCATTCCGGGTCTTTATCCTGAACTCAGCCGTCGGACAGCAGCGCCGAGGCCACGTTGATATATTTGCGCCCCGCTTCCTGCGCTGCGGCGACGGCGGTCTTCAGGTCGGCGCCCGTCTTACGGACAGAGGCCAGCTTGATCAGCATGGGCAGGTTCATGCCGGCAATCACCTCCACCTTGGCGCGGTCCATGATGGAGATGGCCAGGTTGGAGGGCGTGCCGCCGAACATGTCGGTCAGCACCACGACACCGTCGCCGGCATCGCACTTGGCGACATCGGCCAGGATGTCGTTGCGCCGCTGCTCCATGTCATCTTCCGGGCCGATGCACACGGCGCAGACCTGCTTCTGCGGGCCGACCACATGTTCCAGGGCGGCAATGAATTCCACGGCAAGCCTGCCATGGGTAACCAGAACCAAGCCGATCATGCGCTTTCCCTCAAGCTTGCGCCGGCCGCCGCCCGATCTTCGGGCACAGGCGGGGCCTGCTCCTTGCGGTCGAGATCGCGATGCGCCTCGCCCACCTTGTATCCCCGGTCCTTCAACCAATCGGCAAGACCGTGGGCGATGAAGACCGACCGGTGCCGCCCGCCGGTACAGCCGACGGCGATGGTCAGGTAATGCTTGCCTTCCCGCACATAGCGGGGCAGCAGCGGTTCCAGCAACCGGGTCAGGTTGCCGAAAAATTCAGCATAGTCCGGATCGCGGGTGATGTAATCCGCCACCGGCCGATCCAGCCCCGTCTGCGGGCGCAGGTTCTTGTCCCAGTGCGGATTGTCCAGGAACCGGACATCGAACACCAGATCCGCCTCACGCGGGACACCGTGGCGATAGGCAAAGCTGGTGACGAAGATGGTCAGGCCCGGCCCGCCATCCAGGCGGAACAGGCCGGACAGGTGCCGGCGCGTATCATGGACGGAGAAATTGGTGGTATCCACCACATCATCCGCCGCGTCGCGCAGGGGCTGCATCAGCACACGTTCGGTGGCGATGCCGTCCAGTACCGGCCGGTCGGCCGCCATCGGGTGCGGCCGGCGCGTTTCGGTATAGCGGCGCTGCAGCGCGTCGGCATGCGCGTCCAGGAACAGCAGCCGGACCTTCAGATCCGGCCGGGCGCGCAGCGTGGCAATCTCGGCCAGAAGCTGCTGGGCGTTGAAATCGCGGGTACGGCTGTCGATGCCAATGACCAGGGGCCGGTCATGTGGCTGGCTGACCAGCGGCTGCAGCAGCGACAGGCGCAGATTGTCCACCGCCTCATAGCCCAGATCCTCCAGGCATTTCATGGCCGTGGACAGGCCCGACCCGGACATGCCGGTGGCGACCACCACAGGCAGCCGGCCATCAGGGCCCAGGGGCGACGGACCGGTCATGCCCGCCCCCCCGGCGGCAGCGCGGGACGAGGGGCGGCCAGCGCGCGCCACGCGGTTTCCCCCGGGACCAGCGGCCAGCCCTTGGCCAATGCCGCCATGGCCAGACGCAGCTTGGCGGGGGTGGAGGCGTGGAAGGCGTCCAGGCGCAGGCGTGGCAGGGTCACGCCTGCCAGAATCTCGAATGTCGGTTCGGGCAGACGCTCCCCCTCACCGTCCAGATCGACGATCAGGACCAGAGGGGCGATGTCCACCGCCGGGACGGGCAGCACGCCCAGGCCCCGCACTTCCATCAGCCCGGCAATGGGCTGGGGGGAGGAAGCCAACAGCAGGCCATCCTCGTCGCGGATCAGATCAACCCGGTCGTCGGACACAAGGGCGGCCCCCTCGTCGATCAGGCGCAGCGCCAGATCGGACTTGCCTGCCCCCGACGGGCCCCGCAGCAGCAGGGCCTGGCCGTCAATGGCGACACAGCTTGCATGTACCTGGACCATGGTCACCAACAGATGGGATCAATGGCCGTGGAAGGCAACGTCCGGCAGCCCATCCGCACATCTTCCGGCATTCCCGCCATCCCGCCCGAGTTCGACTGGAACAACCTTCTTAGCAAACGCGGGAGCGCGGGGCGAGGGGGAAAGCGGATCAGGCCTTCAGCAGCGAGACACCTTCCCGCAATGCGGCATCGGCCAACTCCCGGTCGAGGGTCGCCAAAGGCAGGTCGAGACGCAATGCCAGCTCAAGATAGGCGGCATCATAGGCGGTCAGTCGATGAATGCGGGCCAGTGACAGTATCACCCCCTCATCCGGATCACGATCGATCTCGATCCCCAGCTTTCTGACCAGATTCAGAAATTTCGTGACCGTGGCCTGGGACAATCGCCCCCGCCGTTCGTTGACGGTCAGGATGTTCAATATCTCGAACCACCAGAGCGCTGGAGCCATGGCCCGGTCATTCTCCAAACGATCCAGGGCTATGCGAGGCAGCGGCAAGGTCTCGTCATCGAACGCCCAGCCGGCGGCGACGGAGGCATCAAGAATGAACGGCATCAGTAGCGATGCCCTTCATGCTTGGCCGATAGGATATCCGTCACCGACATGGCACCATTTTCTCGGCCCAGCGCCCGCAGTTCGGTAATGGCCCGTCGCCGCTCCCCCCCATCTTCGGGTTCCGGCGTCAGACGGGCGATGCGACGTCCGTGGCGGGTAATGACAATAGTCTCCCCCCGCTCCACGTCGCTCAGCAACTGCGCCAGATGGGCCTTGGCTTCCGTGGATTGGACTTCACGCATGATCCCGCCTTCTAACCAGTTGTTCTGACCGGTTGTATCTTTCCGAAGCGTGGATCACGCCGCTTCGAACGTCAAGCGCTTCCCCCCTTCGGGGGTTCGGCCTATCAAGGGGTGGGCTGCAACCGTGAACGGTAACCGATCTTGGCCGAACTTCTGTCCCCCGACCTGCTGGTCTTCCTGGGCGTCGCCGCCCTTCTGGCCGGTTTCATCGATGCCATCGCAGGCGGCGGGGGGCTGATCACCATTCCGGCCCTGCTGTCGGCAGGCATCTCGCCGGCGGCGGCGCTGGCCACCAACAAGTTCCAGGGCAGTTTCGGCACGGCCATGGCCACGGCCACCTTCTGGCGGGCGGGACAGATCGAATTGCGGGCCATGGCCCTGCCGGTCGCCTGCGTCTTTGCGGGTGCGGCGGCCGGGACCCTGACGGTGCGCATGACGGGGTCGGGCTTCATGACCACGGTCATTCCCATCCTGTTGGTCGCCATCGCCGTCTATTTCCTGTTCAGCCCGCGTGTCGGCGATGTGGAGGCCAGGGCGCGCCTGTCCCTGCCGGCCTTCAGCCTGACGATCGGGTTCGGCGTCGGCTTCTATGACGGGTTCTTCGGGCCGGGTACAGGCAGCTTTTTCGCGCTGGGCTGCGTGGCGCTGCTGGGCATGAACATGCGCCGGGCCACGGCCAATACCAAGCTGCTGAACTTCACCAGCAATGTTGTCAGCCTGGGTGTCTTCGCGCTGGGCGGACAGATCGTGTGGAAGGCCGGGCTGATCATGGCCGTGGCGCAGATGGCGGGCGCCTGGGCCGGCAGCCACGCCGCCATCCGCTTTGGGGCGAAGCTGGTGCGACCCTTGCTGGTGCTGGTCTGTCTGGGTATGACCATCCGACTGGTGGCGCAGCCTGACCACCCTCTATATGTTTTCGTCCGCGACCTGCTCGCTGCCTGAGGGACCTGATGCTTGACCTGACCGACAGCCAGATCGACCGCTATGCCCGCCATATCATGCTGCGGGAAGTCGGGGGGGAGGGACAGTCGACGCTTTTGTCCTCATCCGCGCTGATCGTCGGGGCCGGGGGGCTGGGGGCGCCGCTGCTGCTTTATCTGGGGGCGGCCGGGGTGGGGCGAATCGGCATCGTCGATGATGATGTCGTGGATCTGTCGAACCTGCAGCGTCAGGTCATCCATGACACAGGCCGAATCGGCACGCCCAAGGTGGAAAGTGCCGCCGCCCGCATCAATGCCATCAATCCCGATGTGAAGGTGGAAATCCACAAGACCCGCCTGAACCGGGCCAATGTCATGGACATTATCGGCGGCTATGGCGTCGTGGCCGACGGTACCGATAATTTCGCCACGCGCTTTCTGCTCAACGATGCCTGCTACCTGGCGGGCAAGACCCTGGTCAGCGCGGCGATGCTGCGCTTTGACGGGCAATTATCGACCTTCAAGGCGCATCTGGGTGATCCGCATCCCTGCTACCGCTGTGTGTTCCGCGAACCGCCGCCGCCGGGCATGATCCCGTCCTGTTCGGAGGGCGGGGTGCTGGGCGCGCTCGCCGGATCGATGGGCAGCCTGCAGGCGGTGGAGGTGCTGAAGGAATTGCTGGGCATCGGCGACAGCCTGTCCGGCCGGCTGCTGATGTATTCGGCGCTGGAAACCAGTTTCCGCACCGTGAAGATCCGCCGCGACCCGGATTGTCCGGTCTGCGGCACGCATCCCGCCTATCCCGATCTGTCGCACCACCCGTTCTGATCCCGTGGAGCAAGGCCCATGTCCGATACCAACCCCGGTTTGGCCCTGGTCATCCAGGCCGGCGGCTATGACCGCGTGCATTACGCCCTGGTCATGGCCGCCGCCGCCGTGGCCACCGGCCGGCGGGTGACCCTGTTCTTCACAGGCCGCGCCCTGCCGGCGCTGCTGGACCGTGACGGGTGGAAGCGGCTGGATTTCTCCGATGACGGCACCAGCCCGGAAGCGCGGGAGGCGACCCTGGCCCATCGCGGCGTCGGCACCCTGAACGAGCTGCTGTCGGCCTGTGCCGAGCTGGGTGCTCTGTTCCTGGCCTGCGAGATGGGTTGGCGCGCGCTGGGCATCCGCGATCCGCAGCTGCGCCCCGACCTGTCGGTGGAAACGACCGGCATGGTCACCCTGCTGGGCCTGGTGCGGCTGGGCGACCAGCTGGTTTTCATCTAGAACGGATAGCCGCTTTCCGCCCGGCGCCCCTGGTCAGCGCCGGCCACCCGCGGCGCGGCGCGGGCCGGCCGCACCCCAGCCGCGGCGGTCATCCTCGTCGAACAGTTCAGCCAGCTTTTCCATCATGGTGCCGCCCAGCTGTTCGGCATCGATGATGGTGACGGCGCGGCGGTAATAGCGCGTGACATCATGGCCGATACCGATGGCCACCAGTTCCACCGGGCTTTTCGTCTCGATCCAGTCAATGACGGCGCGCAGGTGCTTTTCCAGGTAGGACCCGTTATTGACCGACAGGGTGCTGTCATCCACGGGCGCGCCATCGCTGATCACCATCAGGATGCGGCGCTGTTCGGGCCGGCCCAGCAGGCGGGTATGGGCCCACATCAGCGCCTCGCCGTCGATATTCTCCTTCAGGATGCCTTCGCGCAGCATCAGGCCCAGATTGCGGCGCACCCGGCGCCAGGGGGCGTCGGCACCCTTGTAGACGATATGGCGCAGGTCGTTCAGGCGGCCCGGTTGCGGCGGCTTGCCGGCGGCAATCCAGCGTTCGCGCGACTGTCCGCCCTTCCAGGCCCGCGTCGTGAAGCCCAGGATCTCCACCTTCACGCCGCAGCGTTCCAGCGTGCGCGACAGGATATCGGCGCTCATCGCCGCGATGGAGATGGGGCGGCCGCGCATCGACCCGGAATTGTCGATCAGCAGCGTCACCACCGTGTCGCGGAAATTCGTCTCGTTTTCCCGCTTGAAGGACAAAGGCATGGTCGGGTTGATGACGACACGGGCCAGACGGGCCGCATCCAGCATCCCCTCCTCCAGGTCGAACTCCCAGGACCTTGTCTGCTTGGCCAGCAGCCGGCGCTGCAACCGGTTGGCCAGCTTGGAGATGACACCCTGGAGATGCTGAAGCTGCTGGTCCAGCATCAGGCGCAGGCGGGTCAGTTCGTCGGGATCGCACAGGTCGGCCGCATCCACCACCTCGTCGAAGGCGGTGGTATAGGGCTTGTAGGCACCGGCGTCGGGCTCATTGCGATTGCGTTCCGGACGCGGCTGGGTACCGGGATTGCCCGGCTCCTCCGACCCTTCGCCTTCGGCCAGTTCACCCTCGGCGCGCTCACCATCCTCACCCTCGGCGACCTCTTCGGACCGGCGCTGCTGTTGCTGCTGGTCCTGCATGTCCTGGGACTGGTCGTCACCGGACTGCTGCTGTCCGCCCTGGCTGTCCATCTCCTTGTCGCTGTCGCCGGTATCGGGGTTTTCGGGGGCATTGTCCTGTTCCCCGTCCTCGCTGTCCGGTTCGGCCCCGACATCCATGTCCATGTCGGTCAACAGGCGGCGGACGGCCCTGGCATAGGCGTCCTGGTCCTCCATGACCGCGCCCAGCTTGTCCAGCCCCGTGCCCAGCTTGTCGGCCACCTTCTGCCGCCACAGGTCCACGGCGGCGCGCGCACTGTCCGGCGGCGGGGCGCCAGTCATGGCCTCCCGCGCCAGCAGGCGCAGCACGTCGGGCACAGGCACCTGTTCGGGATCGTTCAGCCGGTCGAAGCCCAGCTTGCGGTATTTTTCGTCCAGGGCGGCGGCAAGATTGCCGGCGACACCCTTCATCTGTGTGGCGCCAATGGCCTCCACCCGCGCCTGTTCCAATGCCTCGTACGACAGGCGGGCCTGTTCGCTGACGGGCATGCGGTTGGCATGGATGCCGGCATCATGATGGCGAAGCCGCAGGGCCGCGGCATCGGCCGACCCGCGGACATTGGCCACATCCTTGGGGTTCAGGTCGCGCGGCGGCAGGGGCACGCGCACGCGGGCACCATTCACCCCCGGCGGTTCGGAGGAAAAGCCCACCACCAGATCCTTTCGGTCCGCAATCGCCCGCAAGGTGGCGGTCGTGGCGCGCTTGAAGGTCTCAAGGGGGGATTCCTGGGTCATTTTCCGTCACAAATCCTGACCGCGGGATGCTGCGGTGCCCAAAACAATAACGGATGGGCAGCGTTCCGCCCATCCGTTTTGCCATTGTCGCCAGTGCGACCCACTGTTGCGCGACAGACGCCGCTTATTTCGGCGTCTTGTTCGCCATGTCGTTGCGCTGCATCTGCTCGGTTTCAGCGCGCTGCTGACGATTGAATTCGTCCCACTCGGCCTTCGTCTTGCAGGTCTTCTTGCCTCCAAGACGGCTGCCCAGTTCCTTTTCCTTCTTACAGATCTGCTTGTCCGCATCGGTGGCGACCACGGGGGCCGCGGCCTGCGGCTGGCTGTCCTGGGCCGGCTGCTGCTGTGCGAAAGCGGCCGGTGCGGCCAGGGCCATCGCATAAAGCGCGATGGCGACGGGGTAGGCGACGTGATGCTTCATCCAATCCTCCTGTGGTTGGGGTCTGTCACGCGCTCCCCGGTCCCGCCAGGGCGGTGGAATGGGCGGAGGCCGCCCATCCACCGGCCGGGTCCCCCAAAGACCCGGATGTCAGCACGCGCGGATCAGCCGGAACGCGGCGTCTTGTTCGCCATATCGTTCCGCTGCATGTGCTCGGTCTCTTCCCGCTGCTGGCGATAATACTCGTCCCATTCGGCCTTTGTCCTGCAGATCTTCTTCTTGGCCAGACGGGTGCCCGTGGGCTTCTCGCCCTTGCAGATTTCCTTATTGGCATCTTCGGCCACGGGGGCCTTGGCGCCATCAGCCGAGGGCGCAGCATCTTGCTGCGCCAGCGCGGCCGTTGCCATCAATGGCTGTGCCGCGAGCAAAAGTGCCCCCAGCAAAAGACTCGATATCCTCATTATCGCATTCTCCAGAACTGCTCAGTACGCCCCGGGCCCAACCTAACCGAAATTATTGGGGTCGACAATTGCCACTGTGCAATCGTCGCATAGTACCAATGGCAGAGTCCGGATATTGGCCTGGACGGATGTGATATTTTGGGTCTGACAATTGCAGTATTGCAATGAATTACGGCGAACTCATTCCCCGTCGATGAATTCACTGGATAATAGCAAGTCAATCCTCGATGTCGCCAGGTTCCACCACCATGGGCAGGACAAAGGGCCGGCCGATACGTCTGTCCGGCCGGCCCCCTTAACTTGCTGAACTGGAAACGGTCAGACCAGGGAGCCTTTGAAGGCACCCGTCGACAATTCCTGCCCGAAGCAGCGCTGGTAATATTCGGCCACGGTCGCGCGCTCCACCTCGTCACACTTGTTGAGGAAGGTGACGCGGAAGGCGAAGCCGATATCACCGCCAAAGATGGCGGCGTTCTGTGCCCAGCTGATGACGGTGCGCGGGCTCATCACCGTGGAGATATCGCCGGCGATGAAGCCGCTGCGCGTCATTTCCGCCAGACGGACCATGGAGGCGACGGTGCCCCGCTTCTCGTCAGTGTCATATTCCGGCACTTTTGCCAGGATGATGCGCACTTCATCGGCATGGGGCAGATAGTTCAGGGTCGCCACGATGTTCCAGCGGTCCATCTGGCCCTGGTTGATCTGCTGCGTGCCATGATACAGGCCGGTCGTGTCGCCCAGGCCCACGGTGTTGGCCGTGGCGAACAGGCGGAAGGCCGGATGCGGGCGGATGACCTTGTTCTGATCCAGAAGCGTGAGCTTTCCTTCCACTTCCAGCACGCGCTGGATGACGAACATCACGTCGGGGCGGCCGGCATCATATTCGTCGAAGACGACGGCGCAGGCATGCTGCAAGGCCCAGGGCAGGATGCCTTCGCGATATTCGGTCACCTGCTTGCCATCGCGCAGGACGATGGCGTCCTTGCCGATCAGGTCGATACGGCTGATATGGCTGTCCAGGTTGACGCGAACACAGGGCCAGTTCAGACGGGCGGCCACCTGTTCGATGTGGGTGGACTTGCCGGTGCCGTGATAGCCCTGGATCATGACGCGGCGGTTATAGGCAAAGCCGGCCAGGATGGCCATCGTCGTCTCGCGGTCGAAGCGATAGGCCTTGTCCCGTTCCGGCACATGTTCCGTCGGGGTGGAGAAGGCGGGGACGCGCATGTCGCTGTCGATACCGAACGTCTCACGCACGGACACGGTGATGTCGGGCAGTTCGGGATGGGTGGCCGTGCTGTTGGATGCCATGTCGGGAGCCATTCTTCGCTTCGATCTTGCCGTTGATATCAGGTGGTCGGGCCGCCGCCATAGGCGGCCTTCAGGATGTTGTAGGCCTGGTTGATGGATTTCAGCCGCTCTTCCGCCTCCTTGGCGCCGCCATTGGCGTCGGGGTGGTGCTGCTTGGCCAGTTGGCGGTAGCGGACCTTGATGGCGGTGAAATCAGCGTCGGGCGGCAGGTCCAGGGCGATCAGCGCCTCTTCCTCCGGCGTGCGGGCGCGGGCGCGCGGCGGGGTACGGCGGGTCTCCGACTCATCCCCGCTCCATTCCGCGCCAAAGGCGAATCCACCGCTGAACACCCGATCGCGGGTCTGCCGCTCGCGCGTGCGCCAGTCCCCCATGGGCCAGGTCGGCCGCTGCCAGGTCGTGTCCTGGCGCACCTGACGCTCGATCTCCGTCTGGCTCATGCCGGCGTAATAGTCCCAGGACTTGTTGTAGTCGCGGACATGGTCCAGGCAGAACCAGTAATATTCGTTCAACCGGTCACGCCCCTTGGGGGCGCGATGTTCACCCGCCTGCAGACAGCCGGGATGGTCACACGCCCGCAACTGTGTGCGGGGTGCCTCCCGGAAGTCGAAACTGAGGTTGGGCCGGTTCTTATGCATCGGCGAAGTATGGGGGGCGGGCCCGCACCTGACAAGCAAGACCCGACGAAAAGCCGATACGCATCAAGCGCTCAACTGCGCGGCTTGCGTGTATCGGCCAGGGCCACGGCCGCCAGGCCGCCCGCGATCAGGCCCAGGCCCGCCAGATTGGTGGCCGTCAGCGGCTCCCGCAGCCAGAGGGAAGAAGCAATCAGCCCCACCACCGGCACACCCAGCACCGAAAGCGAGGTGGTGATGGCCGGCAAGGCGCGGTTGACGGTCACCATGGCCCAGAAGCAGAAGGCCGTGGCAATGGGGCCGTTATAGATCAGCAGCACCAGCAGCTGGCCCGACCAGTCGATGCGCGTCACATCCTCCGTCGCCAGGGCCGCAATCGTCGCCAGGACGGCGGCCAGCCCCATCTGCCAGGGCGCCAGGGTCAGCGGCGTGCCGACCCAGCGATGGCCGCGCACATGCACGATATTGAAGGCCCAGATCAGGGCCGCCCCCATCAGCAGCCCATTGCCCAGCAGCACGGGGCGCTGCGTCCAGTCGAAGGCCGCGGGATTGAACAGCACGGCCACGCCGGCCAGCCCGACCAGCAGGCCCAACGCCTTCAGCAGGTTCAGCCGTTCGCGCAGGAAGATCAACGCCAGCGGCACCACCCAGAGCGGGGTCGTATAGGCCAGGATGCCGGCCCGGCCCGCCGGCACATGCTGGACCGCGATGGTGACCATCAGCATGAACAGGGTCATCTGCAGCACGCCCACCGACAGGATCACGGGCAGGTCGGCACGCGACGGCACCCGCAATTGCCGGGTCGCAGCCGTGAAGGCGATCAGGCTGAACGCCCCCAGCACCAGGCGCGAGGCAACGAAGGTCAGCGGCGGCATATGCCCGACCACCTGCTTCATCACAGGCCAGTTCACACCCCAGAGCAGGATGACCAGCCCCAGCAGGACAAGCGCCATGCCGCGCGACACAGGGGCCGCGGAACGCGCCGCGGGCTTCGGCGGGCTGGTAACCGACATGATGTTCCACTACCTCTTCGGCCATGCCGGTCCGCTGGGGACCGTCCATCTGTCGGCCGGACAAGGCCAGGAAAGACGTCATGGCGATCTATGCGACCCGCATGCGGGACAAGTTGACACAGGCTCTAACCCCGCAGGTCCTGACCATCAAGGATGTCTCTCACCGGCATGCCGGCCATGCGGGGGCGGACCAGCCGGGTGGGGAAACGCATTTCGATGTCATCATCGTCTCTGACCGGTTCCAGGGCCTGTCGCGCGTGGCACGGCAGCGGCTGGTCTATGACACCGTCGCCGCGGAACTGTCCGAACGGGTCCACGCCCTGTCGGTCCGCGCCCTGACCCCGGAAGAGGCGGCGAAAGCAGGCTGAATCAGAGCGCATAATGTGTGCGCCAAAGGCCGGCCACCGCCCGCCCGGCGTTGGAGGGGACGAAAGTATCAGCGACCCTGCGTCGCAGGGTCTGTTGCACTGCAACATGACACTCTGTACCCTGTTCGGACGGGGAAACACCCCGATCGGCGAAAAGGGGTACGGACATGAAGCGACAGGCCCCAACACCCTTGGGCGCCAGGGGCGCGGAAGTGGCGGCCGAACTGGCCACCACCAGCATGGTCCTGGGCGAAACCTTGTGGGCAGCGCAGCAAACCATCTGGCTGCGCGCCATGCGGCTGGCCGCCGCTGGCTATGACCCGGCGCGGCTCGACGATCCCGAATTCACCACCATGATCTGGGAAAAGCTGGACGCGGCGCTGGAGGCGCAGCGGGCGCTGGCGGCCGGCCTGTGGGCCGTGTCGGACGCCTGGCTGGAATGGCTGGCGCAGCAGGTGACGGCGCAGGCCCAGGCCAGCATGGCCCTGGTCACGCCGCCCGACCCCATCCGGTATGGCGGAGCGGCCAGCGATTTCGTGGAAACCAGCCTGAACGCGGCGGAAATCGCCTGCGGGCGCATGGCGCTGGAGGCCAGTCGGCTGGGTGGCAGGGGCCTAGCCCCCTATCACCGCGCCACAAACGAGAATGCCAGACGATTGCTGGGAGCGACAGCCGGCGAGGGGTAAGCGCCGAACCTCACAAAAACAACAGAGGGAGGGGGGTAATGGGGTTTCTGCCATACGGAAGGGCCACGCCTATCCGCATGTTTCGTGGCATAATGTCGCGAAGGGTCAGTCCCGGAAGCAGCACGATGCCAGATACCATTCCCACCATTACCCCCGCCGCCACCAACGCCAGCAGCAGCAGCCATCGTGGCGATGGCGCGACGCGCGCACCCTCCACCCCCAGCCGCGCCAGTATCGGCAAGCAGCTGACGGCCCTGGCGGAGAATCACGAAGGCAGCATCGACGGACTGCGGTCGCCGGTCCTGGCCCTGCTGAAGGATGTGCTGACGGAGGGGCGGGCCGCCATCCGTACCCGCTTCGAGTCGTCGCACCGCGGCGACGATTGTGTACATCAGACCGCCAGGATGACGGATGCCATCGTCCAGGCGCTGGCCGATTTCACCCTGGACCATGTCTATCCCACGGCCGAACTGACCAAGGGCGAACGTCTGGCCATCGTCGCCATCGGCGGCTATGGACGGGGCGAGATGGCGCCCGGATCGGACGTCGATCTGCTGTTCCTGCTGCCCTACAAGCGCACGCCACGCGTGGAACAGGTGGTGGAATATCTGCTCTATCTCTTGTGGGATCTGGGTTGGAAGGTTGGCCATGCCGTGCGTTCGGTCGATGAATGCATCCGCCTGTCACTGACCGACATGACCATCCGCACCAGCCTGCTGGAGGCGCGCTTCCTGTGGGGCGAAAACGCCCTGTTCAACGAGATGCGCAAGCGCTTCGCCAAGGAAGTGGTCGGGGCTGCCGGCGGCGTCACCGCCTTTATCGAAGCCAAGATGGGCGAGCGCAACGAGCGGCACCGCAAGGTCGGCGACAGCCGCTACATGCTGGAACCCAACATCAAGGAAGGCAAGGGCGGGCTGCGCGACCTTCAGACCCTGTTCTGGATCGCCAAATACGCCTATCAGGTGGATGAGGTGGAAGGGCTGGTCGCCAAGGGCGTGCTGATGCCCGAAGAGGCGGTGCGCTTCGCCAAGGCCGAAAGCTTCCTGTGGGCCGCGCGCTGCCAGTTGCATTACCTGACGGGCCGGCAGGAAGATCGCCTGACCTTCGACGTGCAGGCCGAAATGGCCCGCCGTCTGGGCTATACCGAGCATGCGGGCAAGAATGCCGTCGAACGCTTCATGAAGCATTACTTCATGGTGGCGAAGGATGTCGGTGACCTGACCCGCATCTTCTGCGCGGCCCTGGAGCAGGAGAGCAAGCGCGCACCCCGATTCGCCTTCCTGCGCCGCCGCTTTGCACGCGGCGCGGATTTCTATGGCTTCACCCTGGATGCGGGCCGCCTGAATGTCAGGTCGGACCGGCATTTCAAGGATCATCCCGTCGACATGATCCGCCTGTTCCATGTGGCGCAGGAAAATGACCTGGACATCCATCCCAATGCGCTGCGCGCCATCACCCGCGCGCTGTCCAGCATTGGTCCGAAACTGCGCGACGATGCCGACGCCAACCGTCTGTTTCTGGATATCCTGTCATCGAAGAAGGATCCGGAAATAGCATTGCGCCGCATGAACGAGGCCGGCGTGCTGGGCCGGTTCGTGCCGGATTTCGGCCGCATCGTCGGCATGATGCAGTTCGACATGTATCACCACTTCACCGTCGACGAGCATACGCTGTTCGCCGTCGGCATCCTGCATCAGGTGGAGGCCGGCCGGCTGAAGGACGAGGTGCCGCTGGCGTCGGAGGTGATCCACACCGTCAATTCGCGTCGGGCCCTCTATGTCGCCATGCTCTGCCACGATATCGCCAAAGGCCGGGGCGGCGACCATTCCATCCTGGGCGCCAAGGTCGCAGAAAAGCTGTGCCCCCGGCTGGGCATGAGCGAGGAGGAGACAGAGACCGTGGTCTGGCTGGTGCGCTGGCATCTGGCCATGTCCGACACGGCCTTCAAGCGCGATCTGGATGATGAGGGCACGATCACCAAGTTCGTCGATCTGGTGCAGTCGCCCGAACGCCTGAAGCTTCTGCTCTGCCTGACCGTGGCCGATATCCGCGCCGTCGGTCCCGGCCGCTGGAACGGCTGGAAGGCCACGCTGCTACGTCAGCTTTATCGCCGCTGCGAAGAGCGGATGTCCGGCACCGTGGGCACTGAAGGACGCGATTCGCGCGTCATCGCGGCCCAGGCGGCCCTGCGCGACCTGTTGACCGACTGGCCGGTGGCCGATGTGGATGCCCATCTGGCCCGCGCTTATCCCGCCTATTGGCTGGGTTTCAACCCGCAGACCCTGGCCCACCATGCCCGGCTGATCCGGGAGGCGGAGCGGACCAGGGCGCCGCTGACGCTGGATACCCGGGTTGATCGCGGCCGCACCATCACCGAGGTCACGGTTTACACCGCCGACCATCCGGGCCTGTTCTCCCGTCTGGCCGGGGCCTTGGCACTGGCCGGGGCCGACATCGTGGACGCCCGCATCTTCACCATGACCAACGGCATGGCGTTGGATGTGTTCACGGTGCAGGCCGCCGGTGGCGGGTCCTTCGACAGCGGGGACAAGCTGGCGCGGCTGTCGGTGATGGTGGACAAGGTGCTGGCCGGCGAATTGCGTCTGGCCGACGAACTGGCCCGCCGTCGCCCGCCGCAGACGGCGCGTGCCCGTGCCTTCAAGATCGCCCCCCGCGTGCTGGTCGACAATACCTTTGCCGGCAACCACACCGTGATCGAAGTGAATGGTCGCGACCGTCCTGGCCTGCTCTATCTGCTGACCCGCACCCTGACCCAGGCCAACCTGCAGATCGCGTCGGCCAAGATTTCCACTTACGGCAATGTCGCCATCGACGTGTTCTATGTGAAGGACGTGTTCGGCCTGAAGATCACGCACGAGCGCAAGCTGGCGGAAATCCGCAGCGCCCTGCTGAACGCGCTGGCCGAACCGGAGGGGGAGCCGGAACCGGTGAAGGCCCCGGCCAAGCCGAAGAAGAAGGCGGCGTAGGGACGGCGTGGGTTGAGCCGAAGGGCGTTTCGGGCACCAAGGTGAAATCTCGGCCGACCTTAAAAGCAAACCGCCCCTTCCAGCATCAGGCCGGAAGGGGCGGTTTTAATCAGGAATGGAAATGGGGGGGCCGATCAGCCCGCCGCCTTGCCGCTCTGCAGGGTGCCGGTGACGCTGCCGCCTTCAGAGATATTGATGCGGCCGTAGCGGATGGTGCCATCCACATGACCCGTCTCCCCCACGGCCAGGATGCCCGACACCTCGATCGTGCCGGTGGCGCGCCCGTTGACACGCATCTGCTCGACATTGGCCACACCTTCGAAATGGCCACCTTCGGCAATTTCCAGGATCTTGATGTCGCTCAGCGTCACATCAACCAGACGGCCGGCAACATGCAGCGTATGGCAATGGGAAATCTTCGCCCCTTCGATCCGGGCTTCGGACGCGATGGAGGTGATGCCGCCGGTCAGGGGACCCGTTTCGGCAGACGCCTCCGCAACACCGCTTAGGCCGGGACGCTGGAAGCTGCGCGGGTCCAGGATATCGTTGGGCATCGGTCAAGCACTCTCCGCCAGGGGCCGTCCGCGTGGGGTCGGCAGAATGCGACCGGCCAGGGCGGCCGGCCCGTTGTTTGCAATCCATTCATAAGCTGAAAGGGTTAAAACCGCAACGCTTCTTGCCCACGACACAAGAGGGATGCATGGGGGTACGTTGACAGGGGGGGCCGTCGGCCCAATAGTCGCCGGTTCCGGCGTGTGGGCATGGGGTTCATGCGCGCGGAAACCATATGGCTCCATGGAGTTGCAGCCGTGATCCCTGTCGTGATGCCCACCTATTCCCGCATCGACATCGTGTTCGAGCGGGGCGAAGGCGCCTATATCTGGGACACGACAGGCCGACGATTCCTGGATTTCACCGCCGGCATCGCGGTGAACGCCCTTGGTCACGCACACCCCTATCTGGTGGAAAAGCTGACCGAGCAGGCGGGCAAGCTGTGGCACACGTCCAACCTGTACCGGGTGGCCGGGCAGGAGAAGCTGGCCAAGCGGCTGTGCGATCTGACCTTTGCCGACACCATGTTCTTCACCAATTCCGGGGTGGAGGCGTTTGAGTGCGCGGTGAAGACCGTGCGCAAGTATCAGCATGACAGCGGCCATCCGGAAAAGACCCGCTTCATCGTCGTGGGCGGCGCCTTCCATGGCCGTTCCACCACGGCCATCGCGGCCGCCAAGTCGGAAAAGATGGTGGGCGGCTTCGGGCCGCTGCTGGACAGCTTCGACCAGGTGCCGTTCGGCAACATGAACGAACTGCGCGCCGCCATCACACCGGAAACGGCCGGCATCATTGTCGAGCCGATCCTGGGCGAAGGCGGTATCCAGGTCGGCAGTGCTGACTATCTGAAGGCCCTGCGCGCCACAGCCGATGAATTCGGCCTGCTGCTGGTGTTTGACGAGATCCAGACGGGTGTCGCCCGTACCGGCAAGATGTTCGCCTATGAATGGGCGGGCGTGGAGCCGGACGTAATGTGCATCGCCAAGGGCATTGGCGGCGGCTTCCCCGTCGGCGCCTGCCTGGCGTCGGAAAAGGCGGCGCTGGGCATGGTGCCCGGCACCCATGGCAGCACCTTTGGCGGCAACCCTCTGGGCATGGCCGTGGCCAATGCCGTGCTGGATGTCGTCACCGCGCCGGGCTTCCTGGAGCATGTGAACGAGACGGGCGAGAAGCTGCAGGCGGCCCTGGCCGATCTGGTCGCCCGATACCCGACCGTGTTGGCGGAAGTGCGCGGCAAGGGCCTGATGTTGGGCCTGAAATGCACCAAGCCCAATGGCGAGGTGGCGACGCGGCTGCGGGAGAACGGGCTGCTGGTTGTGCCGGCGGCCGACAATGTCATCCGCATCCTGCCGCCGCTGACCATCGGTGATACGGAAATCGCCGAAGCCGCCGCCATCATCGACAAGACCTGCCAGGAGCTGGCGCAATGACCAAGACCACGACCCCCCGCCATTTCCTGGACATCCACAATCACAGCATCGACGAACTGCGCGACATGCTGGACCGGGCCGCCTTCATGAAGCGCGGCCAGGGTGCGGAAAAGCCGCTGCTGGGCAAGACGCTGGCGCTGATCTTCGAAAAGCCCAGCACCCGCACGCGCGTGTCGTTCGAAGTGGGCATGCGCCAGCTGGGTGGCGAAGTGATCTGCCTGACCGGCAAGGAAATCCAGCTGGGCCATGGCGAGACCATCGGCGACACGGCGCGCGTGCTGTCGCGCTATGTCGACATCATCATGCTGCGCACCGACCATGAGGCGAAGCTGCAGGAGATGGCGGAGGCGGCCACCGTCCCCGTCATCAACGGCCTGACCGACAGTTCCCACCCGGTGCAGATCATGGCCGACATCCAGACCTATGAGGAACGCAAGGGCCCCATCAAGGATGCAGTCTTCTGCTGGACGGGTGATGCCAACAATGTCTGCGAAAGCCTGATCCACGCCTCGGTTCTGTTCGATTTCGAACTGCGCATCGCCTGTCCGCCGGAACTGTCGCCGACGCACCAGACACTGGAATGGATCAAGGCCCACAAGGGTCGCGTCACCGTCCACCGTGATGTGGAGACGGCGGCGGAAGGTGCGGATGCCATCGTCACCGACACCTGGGTGTCGATGCACAACAAGGATGCGCATCGCCGTCACAATCTGCTGAAGTCCTATCAGGTAAACGATCGCATCATGGGTCTGGCGAAAAAAGACGCCATATTCATGCATTGCCTGCCCGCCCACCGCGAGGAGGAGGTGACGTCCAGCGTCATCGACGGTCCGCAGTCGGCGGTGTGGGATGAGGCGGAGAACCGCATGCACGCCCAGAAGGGCATTCTGACCTGGTGCCTGAACCGATGAATTCCGACTTCCCCGTGGCGGGCCAGCCCCGCCACGACACCAATGAAGTGATCGCCGAATTCGATATCTGCCAGCCGTTCCAGCTGGACAGCAGCTCTTTTCGCGGGCGGCTGATCCGGCTGGGACCGGCGCTGGACGAGATTCTGACGCGGCACAATTACCCGGACGAGCTGGCGCCGCTGCTGGCGGACACGATCCTGCTGGCGGCGACGCTGGCCTCGTCCCTGAAATATGACGGCATCTTCACCCTTCAGACCAAGGGTGACGGCCCCGTCGCCTATACGGTCGCCGACATCACCTCCGTCGGGGATCTGCGCGGCTATGCGCGGGTGGATCTGGAAAGACTGGCCGAACAGCGTGGGCATAAGGGCTTCAAGGCCGATCTGGGCTCTCTGCTGGGGTCCGGCTATGTCGCCTTCACGGTCGACCAGGGTGAACATACCGAGCGGTATCAGGGCATCGTGGAACTGCGTGGCGCCACGCTGGCCGAGGCCGTGCGCCATTATTTCAAGCAGAGCGAACAGCTGGCCGCGTCCATCAAGAGCTTCGTGGCCAAGGACGCAGACGGCAAATGGGTTGGCGGCGCCATCATGCTGCAGGCCCTGCCGCCGGAGGATGCCGGCACCTTCGCCGACCACCAGCCCGGTGTGCGGGAAGAAGACTGGCATCGTGCCGGCCTGCTGCTGGAAACAGTGACGGCGCATGAACTGCTGGACAAGGACCTGTCCGCGAACGAGCTGATCTACCGCCTGTTCCACGAAGAAGGGCCGCGCATCTTCGAACGCCGCGAATTGCGGCCGGGCTGCCGCTGCTCGCGCGAGCGGGTGACGGACGTGCTGCGCAGCCTGAACCGGGGCGAGCTGGAAGAATTGCGCGTCGACGGCGTCGTGGCCGTGACCTGCGAGTTCTGCAACGCGACCTACAATTTCAACGACCAGGACCTGGACAAGGTCTACGCCGCGTTCTGATACCAAGGGTCTGATTTATGACCATTGGTACGGCGGCGCCCGGCGTTGGGGGGGGGCATGTGCCCGGCCGGAGGGGACGCGCCGTCAGGGCGCGATCCCTGCCACCGGACGCAGGGCCGCCCCTTCGGGCAGGTCGATCCGGAACCGTTCCGCCAGCAGGGTGCGGAATGCCCGCTCGTCCGTGATTTCCCGCTCCTCCACCAGGTGCCCCCCGACTCGGAGCCGGTATTGACCGTTCAGCAGCGTGTGCCGTTCGGTCAGGGTGCTGCGCGCCGCCACGCGGTTCTGCACGAACCGTGAGGCCGGGTGGGTGGACGTGAAATGGTTGCCGAAGACCAGATCAAGATCGGTCACCGGATCATCGCTGAACCAGTAAAGACCGAACCAGCCGCCATCGCGCCAGACCTCCACTTCCCAGCCGGGGGCCCAGTCGGACGGGCGGATACGCCAGCGGTCACCGGCACTGTCATATTCCCCCGCACGCAGGGGCAGCGGCTCCACCAGGCAGGCACCGCCAAATCCGACATCCGCGATATAAGGGACGTCATCCAGGGTGACGATCTGCATCAGGTGGCTGCGGCCCCCCGGCTCCCCGCCCATGCGGACCCGCGCCATGGTACGGCGGACACTGAAGCCGATGGCGGCGAGCGCCGCCTGGAACAAGCTGTTCTGTTCGAAGCAATAACCGCCACGGCGGCGTTCCACCAGCTTGTCCCGGATGGCATCAGCCTCCAGCCGGATGGGAAGCCCCATTTGGATATCCAGGTTTTCAAACGGAATCACCCCGACATGGGCGATGTGCAACGCCGTCAGGGTGGACAGATCGGGCTGTGTCGGCCCGCCATGCCCGATGCGGGCCAGATAGCGGGCAAGGTCGAATTCGGCGTTCATGGTCTGGGCCCTGCCGGGTGGGAACGTCCTTTCCCATAGCGATACCGGCCGGCACCGACCAGCGCCGAAACGTCATCACGACAAGGTACCGCCCGGCCGCCACTCCCCCCCCCGACGGGATCAGCAGGAACCGACGACGCGGCGGCTGGCCAGATCCACGACGCGGCGCTTGTCCGAAGCAGCCCGGCGCGTGCGCGCGGCATCGTCGGCCGCCAGGACCGCCAGCGACAAAAATTCCGCCAGATCGTTCATCCGGCTGCGCTGCGCGTCCTTCACCAGGCTTTCCAGGCACCGGCGGATGGCGACCGCCACCTCCGGCCCATCCTCGTCACCCACACAAAGACCCGGCCGGTTCTGCTCGTCTGTTATGAAGCTCATCTGATCTTGGCCCCCGTATCAAATGCCCATAGAGGGTGAGATGCTGTTTCTTCAGAGAGACTATACGATTTTCTTTTGGATTGGGAGATGTAAACGTATTAATGTTTTCTGTTAACAAGTATACATACCGTATTAACTTATTTACCCAAGCAAAAATAGTCAATTTTCAGCACAACACAACCTTTCGCATTGGTTTTTTGTTCAGTCATACTGGGATTACTGACGAGAGGCCGGGCGCCTTGAAATCGAATACAAGACCATTCAGGTGCCCCGCGAAGGTCGCCGACGGCGGCTGTTCGCCACGGGTAAAGCAGCCTTGCTGAAAACTGTGAACGGCAGATGAAGGCAGGACAGTTGCGGACGGGCGCGGGCCTGCCTATATCTGCTTTGCGTCGGCGGGGAAGGTCTTCCCCGCCAGCTTGGATGCAGGTCCGGCCGGACCTGTCTCGTCCCGGCAGTCAGAACCAATGGGGACCATATCGCGGTGCCGGAGGGCATTTGGGCCGCGGGCGGTCTGCCGAACAAGAGAGGTCGTCATGAGCAAGGTTATCGGTATCGATCTGGGCACCACCAATTCGTGCGTGGCCGTCATGGAAGGCACGCAGGCCAAGGTCATCGAGAATGCCGAGGGCGCGCGCACCACGCCGTCCATGGTCGCTTTCACGCAGAGCGGTGAGCGTCTGGTGGGTCAGCCGGCCAAGCGCCAGGCCGTCACCAACCCGGACAATACGCTGTTCGCGATCAAGCGCCTGATCGGCCGTCGCTTTGACGACCCGGTGACGAAGAAGGATATCGGCCTCGTCCCCTACAAGATCGTGTCTGGCGGCAACGGCGACGCCTGGGTCGAGGCCCATGGCGACAAGTACAGCCCCAGCCAGGTCAGCGCCTTCATCCTGCAGAAGATGAAGGAAACGGCCGAGGCTTATCTGGGTGAGAAGGTCACCCAGGCCGTCATCACGGTCCCCGCCTATTTCAATGACAGCCAGCGTCAGGCCACCAAGGATGCCGGCAAGATCGCCGGCCTGGAAGTGCTGCGCATCATCAACGAGCCGACGGCCGCCGCCCTTGCCTATGGCATGGAGAAGAAGGGCACCGGCACGATCGCCGTGTACGACCTGGGTGGTGGTACCTTCGACGTGTCGATCCTGGAAATCGGCGACGGCGTGTTCGAGGTGAAGTCCACGAACGGCGACACGTTCCTGGGCGGTGAAGATTTCGACGGCAAGATCATCGATTACCTGGCCGAGGAGTTCCAGAAGGAGCAGGGCATCGACCTGCGCAAGGACCGTCTGGCCCTGCAGCGCCTGAAGGAAGCCGCCGAGAAGGCCAAGATCGAGCTGTCCAGCTCGGTCCAGACGGAAGTCAACCTGCCCTTCATCACGGCCGATGCGTCGGGTCCGAAGCACCTGAACGTCAAGCTGAGCCGCGCCAAGCTGGAATCCCTGGTCGATGACCTGGTGCGCCGCACGGTCGGCCCCTGCCAGTCGGCCCTGAAGGATGCCGGTCTGAAGGCGTCGGAAGTGGACGAGGTGATCCTGGTCGGCGGCATGACCCGCATGCCCAAGATCATCGAGACCGTGAAGCAGATCTTCGGCAAGGAACCCAACCGCGGTGTGAACCCGGACGAGGTCGTGGCCGTCGGTGCCGCCATCCAGGGCGGCGTGCTGAAGGGCGATGTCAAGGACGTGCTGCTGCTGGACGTTACCCCGCTGTCGCTGGGTATCGAAACGCTGGGCGGCGTGTTCACCCGTCTGATCGACCGCAACACCACCATCCCGACCAAGAAGTCCCAGGTCTTCTCGACCGCTGAGGACAACCAGTCGGCCGTGACCATCCGCGTGTTCCAGGGCGAGCGCGAAATGGCCCAGGACAACAAGATGCTGGGCCAGTTCGACCTGATGGGCATCCCGTCCGCCCCGCGCGGTGTGCCGCAGATCGAGGTGACCTTCGACATCGACGCCAACGGCATCGTCAATGTCGGCGCCAAGGACAAGGCGACCAACAAGGAACAGACGATCCGCATCCAGGCTTCCGGTGGTCTGTCGGACAGCGACATCCAGAAGATGGTGAAGGACGCCGAGGCGCATGCCGCCGAGGACAAGAAGCGCAAGGAACTGGTCGAGGCCAAGAACCATGCCGACGGCCTGATCCATTCCACCGAGCGGACCCTGAAGGACAATGGCGACAAGATCTCCCCCGCCGACAAGTCGGCCGTGGAGAGCGCCATCGCTGACCTGAAGGCCGCCATGAATGGTGAAGACGCCGCCGCCATCAAGGAGAAGACCGACGCGCTGGCCCAGGCCAGCATGAAGGTTGGCGAAGCCATGTACAAGGCCAGCCAGGAAGCCGGTGGTGCCGAAGGCGCGGGCGCTTCGACCGCGGGCGACGATGAATCCGCCGGTGGGGAGAAGGTTGTGGACGCCGACTTCGAGGAAGTCGACGATCGCAAGAAGAACTGACCTCGATTGGGCTGGTGTTCGTCGGGGTTCGCGAACGCTCACCCCGACCTACGGGTGGTGACCCTTTCGTAGGTCGTGGGTGAGCATCGCGAACCCCGACAGGCCCGGCTCCGGGGAACGGTGCCGGGCCTGTTGCGTGACGGGTACGGCCATGGAATTGTGACGAATGGCTTCAGGTCCGGGGGCCGGCCCTTGAACGGGCGGTCGGACCGGATGCGAAGGGACAGAGGCCACCATGTCGAAGCGCGATTATTACGAAGTACTGGGCGTCCAGAAGGGTGCCAGTGCCGATGATCTGAAGAAGGCCTATCGCAAGCTGGCGATGCAGTATCACCCGGACCGCAATCAGGGTGACAAGACGGCCGAGCAGAAGTTCAAGGAAATCAACGAAGCCTATGACTGCCTGAAGGACGAGCAGAAGCGCGCCGCCTACGACCGCTTCGGCCATGCCGCCTTTGAAGGCGGCGGTGGCCGTCCCGGTGCCGGGGCGGGCGGCTTCGATTTCGGCGGCGGCTTTGCCGACATCTTTGACGAGATGTTCGGGGAGTTCATGGGCCGCGGCCGCGGTGGCCAGACCAACAACCGCGGCGCCGACCTGCGCTATAACCTGGAAATCAGCCTGGAGGATGCCTTCAAGGGCTCCACCACCCAGGTGCGCGTGCCCACCAGCGTGATGTGCGAGCATTGCAGCGGGTCAGGGGCGGAAAATGGCAGCAGCCCCACCACCTGCGGCACCTGTAACGGGGCCGGCAAGGTGCGTGCGCAGCAGGGCTTCTTCACCATCGAACGTTCTTGCCCCACCTGCGGCGGTGCGGGCCGCGTCATCAAGGATCCGTGCCGCCATTGCGGTGGCCAGGGCCGCGTGCGCAAGGAAAAGACCCTGCAGGTTTCCATCCCCGCCGGCGTGGAGGATGGAACGCGCATCCGTCTGGCCGGCGAGGGCGAAGCGGGTCTGCGCGGCGGCACGCCGGGCGACCTTTACATCTTCCTGGCCATCGGGGCGCATCGCTTCTTCCAGCGTGACGGGGCCAACCTGCATTGCCGGGTGCCCATCCCCATGACGACGGCGGCCCTGGGCGGCACCATCGAGGTGCCGACCATTGATGGCAGCCGCGCCAAGGTGAATGTGCCGGCCGGCACCCAGACAGGCCATCAGTTCCGTCTGAAGGGCAAGGGCATGAGCGTCCTGCGCAGCCCGGCACGCGGCGACATGTACATCAATGTCATGGTCGAAACGCCGGTCAACCTGACCAAGAAGCAGCAGGAGCTGCTGAAGGAGTTCGAGAAGGAAGCGGCCGAAAAGGGCCATAATCCCGAGTCGGAAGGCTTCTTCGCCAAGGTGAAGGAGTTCTTCGCGGACTTAAAGGATTGAAAGGCACCTTTGCCGGTCGTCCCCCGCTCCACCGTCATCCCGGCGAAAGCCGGGACCCAGGGTCACAGGATCAGACCTTGAAGCTGCGTACGATCATGCTGCCGAAAGGTCGGGCGCTTGGCCCCTGGGTCCCGGCTTTCGCCGGGATGACGGGAGAGGGGACTGCCCCCCCATGAGCTTCGCCCGCGCCATCGCCACCGTCGGCGGCATCACCATGGTCAGCCGTGTGCTGGGCTTCGTGCGCGACATGCTGCAGGCCCGCTATCTGGGCGCCGGCATGGAGGCGGATGCCTTCTTTGTGGCCTTCCGCCTGCCCAACCTGTTCCGGTCCCTGTTCGCGGAAGGCGCCTTCACGGCGGCCTTCCTGCCTTTGTTCAGCGGCACGCTGGAAAAGGAAGGTCGCGACAGTGCCAAGGGACTGGCGGAGGAAGCGCTGGCCGTCATGGTGGCCGTCTTGATGATTTTCTCAATCATCATGGCCGTGTCCATGCCCTGGGTCGTGTCCATCCTGGCCACGGGCTTCAATGATGATCCGGCGCAACGCGCGCTCGCCATCTCGCTTTCCCAGATCACCTTCCCCTATCTGGCACTGATTTCGCTGACGGCGTTATTTGGCTCTATCCTCAATGCTGTGGGCCGGTTCGGGCCGTTTGCGGCGGCGCCCGTGCTGTTGAACATCGTGCAGATCACCGCCCTGCTGCTGTCGAAGCCGCTGGGCATCGGGGCGCACTGGATGCTGGCCTATGGCGTGCCCGTGGCCGGGGCCGCGCAGATGATCTGGATGATCGTGGCCGCCAAGCGGGCGGGCATGGGCCTGCGTCTGCGCCGCCCGCGCCTGACCCCGCGGGTGAAGCGCCTGTTCGCGCTGCTGGCACCGGGCATCCTGGGGGCCGGCGTCTATCAGTTCAACCTGCTGATCGGCACCAATCTGGCTTCCTGGCTGCCGACCGGGGCCGTGTCTTATCTGCAATATGCCGACCGGCTGAACCAGCTGCCCATGTCGGTCATCGGCGTGGCCGTGGGCACGGCACTGCTGCCGCTGCTGTCGCGACAGATGGTGGCCGGCGACCATGACGGGGTAAAGGCCAGCCTGTCGCGCGGGCTGGAATTTGCCGGCCTTCTGGGCCTGCCGGCCACCGTGGCGCTGATCGCCATTCCCGGCCCCCTGATCCATGTGCTGTTCAAGGGCGGGGCCTTCACGGCCGCCGACGCGGTCGCCACCGCATCGGCCCTGCAGGCCTTCGCCGTGGGCATCCCCGCTTTCATCACGGCCAAGATCCTGTCGTCGGCCTATTTCGCCAAGCAGGACACGAAGGGACCCGTGCGCATCGCCATCATCGTGGTGATCAGCAATATCGCCCTGTCCCTGGCCCTGATCGGGCCGCTGGGCCATGTCGGGCTGGCCCTGGCGCCGGGTTTGACGGCCTGGCTGAATGTGCTGCTGCTGGCCGTGGGTCTGCGGCGGCGCGGGCTGCTGTCGCTGGATGCGCGGCTGACGGGGCGGCTGTGGCGCATGGGTGTGGCAGCGGCGGGGCTGGCGGCGGCCGGGTTGGGCCTGTCCTGGCTGCTGCATCCCTGGCTTTATGACGGGGTGGGGCTGGTGAAGATCGCCGCCCTGGCCGGGGTCATTGCCGGGGCGTCCATCACCTATTTCGCGCTGTGCTTCCTGCTGGGGGCGGCGCGCCCTGCGGAGATCAAGGGGCTGCTGCGCCGGGGCAAAGCGCCGCCGCCGCCGCCCGCCGCTTGACCGGGGCCGGACGGGCGCGCGATACAGGCAGCCCGGCATTTCGCCTTCCACAAGCGAGCTTCAGAGACCAGCAATGAGCCTTATCTTTTCCGGCATGCAGCCGACCCGCCAGCTCCACCTCGGCAACTATCTCGGCGCGCTGAAGAACTGGGTGAAGCTGCAGCATGAGATGGACGCGATCTTCTGCGTCGTCGACCTGCATGCGATGACCATCGAGCATGACCCGGAGACCCTGCGGTCCAATATAAGGGAGGTGGCCGCCGCCTATATCGCCGCCGGCATCGACCCGGAAAAGCATATCCTGTTCAACCAGTCGGCCGTTTCCGGCCATGCCGAACTGAACTGGATCCTGACCTGCCATACGCCGCTGGGCTGGCTGAACCGCATGACCCAGTTCAAGGAGAAGGCGGGCAAGCAGAAGGACAATGCCGTCCTGGGGCTTTACGCCTATCCCGTGCTGATGGCCGCCGACATCCTGCTGTACAAGGCCACGCATGTGCCCGTGGGCGAGGATCAGAAGCAGCATCTGGAACTGGCCCGCGACATTGCCGGTGCCTTCAACCGCTATTACAAGGCCGACGGCTTCTTCCCCCTGCCGGAACCGCAGATTCTGGGTGAGGCGACGCGCGTCATGAGCCTGCGCGACGGCACCAAGAAGATGTCGAAGTCGGACGAGAGCGAATATAGCCGCATCAACCTGACCGACGATGCCGACACCATCGCCCTGAAGATCCGCAAGGCCAAGACCGATCCGGAGCCGCTGCCCGAGACGGTGGAGGATCTGGAAAAGCGGCCGGAAGCCAATAATCTGGTCACCATCTACGCCGCCTTGTCGGACACCAGCCGCGCCGCCGTGCTGGCCCAGTTCGGCGGGCAGCAGTTCAGCGCCTTCAAGGGGGCGCTGGCCGACCTGTCGGTCGCCAAGCTGGCCCCCATCGCCGGCGAAATGAACCGGCTGCTGGGTGACCGGGCCGAGTTGGACCGTATCCTGAAGAAGGGTGCCGACCGCGCCGGCGAGATCGCGGCCCGCACCATGAACGAGGTCAAGGACCTGGTCGGCCTGGTCCGGTTCTGATCTGGTTGGTTCTGTTCTGGAAAGCCCCACGCCGGTCCCGCGGCGTGGGGCTTTTTCATTCGCATTCAGCTCGTCGCGCGCGGGTGCTTCGGACAGGGCGCCGTTGGTCCGGCGGCGACCGCCGCCGCGCGGCGATTGGGGGCGCGCGATATCAGGTGATCGCATCCAGCTGTTCGTCGGACAGGTAGCCCGGCACCACGGTGACGGGGATGCGCAGTGTGCCCGACATCTGGCCGACCACGTAATTGATCAGGGGACCCGGCCCGCCACGACCCGTGCCAGCGGCCAGGACCAGGATGGAGATGCTGGGTTCTTCGGCCAGCAGTTTCATCAGCTGCTCACTGGCCTGACCGTTGCGGATATAGAGCGTGGGCATGGAGCCGGCAATGTCCACCACCTCCTTGGCCAGGCGCTGCATCAGCTGCTCCGCCTCCTCCCGCTGCTCCTGCTTCATCAGCTCCTCGATGGCGCCCCATTGCTGAAGCTCCCCCGGCGGGATGACATGCAGCAGCGCGACGCGGCCGCCCGTGGAGCGGGCGCGGCGGGCAGCGTAATGCAGCGCCACGCTCATCTCCTCCGTCTCGTCCACGACGACCAGGAAGATGCGGGTATTTGCGGTCTGGCTCATCTGGCCCTCTCCCCCCGGATTGTTATCGTCACTTGCGGAACACGATGCCGGCCAGCCAGCCCGAGGTCACGGCCAGCATGATGCCCAGTACGGCGTAGAAGATCGACTGGCGGTGGGCGAATTCATAGACATTGGCTGAAAAGCCGATCTTGGAGACCAGCAGCGGCGTCGTCTGGGCGCTGACCACATCGCCGTCCCGCACCAGAAAGACCGAAGCCGTATAGGTGCCCGTGGGCACATTGGCCGGGAAGAAGATGCGGGTGCGGAACAGGCGCTGGCCCAGGAACGAGACCTCCCCCACCTCCGTCGGGTACAGCCCGGCCCGCTGCTTGTTGCGAATCAGGGCCGCGCGGAAGTCAGCCAGCTGTTCGGGTGTCAGCTTGGTCTTGCCCGGCACCAGCCGGATATAGTCCAACCCGATTTCATGCCGTTGCAGGACCGTGGGCGGCACCACGCCGTCCAGCGGTGCCGTAACGGCAACATAGTAATAGGCCGGGACGCGGTCGAAGGCGACATCGTCGGTATTCACCCAGATGCCGGCCACGCGTTCCTTGCGGCGGACCTTCACCTCTGCTTCCGGCCCCTGCACGACGACGGCCACGTCGCCATCGCCATCCACGGCACCGAACAGCACGACATCGGTGCCCGTGAAGCCTGTGGTGATGGCGATCAGGTGGTTGGACAGGTCGGCCACCAGCGATTGCGCCCAGGCGGGCCGCACCGATTGCCACAGGCAGAAGCAGGCCAGGGCTGCCAGCGGCAGGGCCAACCAGCGCCGACGCCTCATGTCGTCACCGGCAGGGTGATGGAATAGATATCTTCCGGCCGGACAACCAGATCGACGGCCAGCTTCACAGCCACGGCCAGCACCATCATGGCCAGCAGGGCACGGGCCTGTTCACCGCGCAGCCGCATGCCGGCGCGGGTGCCGAACTGCGCCCCGATGACGCCGCCGACCAGCAGCAGCAGGGCCAGCACGATATCCACCGTCTGGTTGCCGACCGCCTGCAGGAAGGCGGCCAGCCCCGTGGTGAACACGATCTGGAACAGCGAAGTGCCGGCGACCAGGGCGGTCGGCATGCCCAGGATATAGATCATGGCCGGCACCAGCAGGAAACCGCCGCCGATGCCCATGATCGCCACCAGCACGCCCCCGACAAACCCGATCAGGGCCGGCAGCAGGGCGGAGATATAGAGGCGGGAGCGCGGGAAGCGCATCTTGAAGGGCAGACCGTGCAGCCAGGTATGATGATGCAGCTTCGACCGCACGGCCGTGTCGCGCCCCTTCAGCAGGGCCCGCACGCTTTCCGTCAGCATCAGGCCGCTGACCGTGCCCAGGAACAGGACATAGGCCAGCGAGATCACCAGATCGATATGGCCCAGCTTCTGCAGGCGCCCGAACAGCCAGACGCCTAGGCCCGTGCCCAGCGCCCCGCCGATCAGCATGACCAAGCCCAGCTTCACGTCGACATTGTTGCGCCGCCAATGGGCCAGCACGCCGGAAACCGATGCACCCACCAGCTGGTTGGCCTGCGTGCCCACGGCCACGGCCGGCGGCACGCCGATGAAGATCAGCAGCGGCGTCATCAGGAAACCGCCGCCCACCCCGAACAGACCGGACAGGAAGCCCACGGCCCCCCCCAGGATCAGGATCAACAGGGCGTTGACCGAGATTTCGGCGATGGGAAGATAGATCTGCATGACCAGCCGGGCGTGGGGGGCTCCACCGCAACTCTACCGCCGGTCCCGGTTCAAACCCAAGTGCCAATCACCACCGACCGCACTTCCGGGTGTTCAATCGGCCGGAGAGCAACCTTATTCAAATCCGGTGCAGCGGATGCGGTACTGGCCACCTTCCTGGGTCAACTGGCAATTCTGCCAGCCGGCGGATTCCAGCGCCTCCTTGCGGGCTTCAGCCTCCTCCTGCGTCGTGCCGGGCGGCAGGGTTTCATTATGGGTGGGGGTGCTCACAGGCGGGGGCTCCTCTGCTGGATAGGTCGGACGTGGCCTAGGGCGTCTTGGCCTTGGCGGCGACCAGGGATTGCAGAACGCCGAACTGCGTGCTGCTGGGGCCGATCTCAGTCGACAGCATGCGCAGCGCCTGCTGGGGGTTGCTGTCGAAGGCGGGGCCGACATTGGTCTTCACGCGCTGCAATTCCGCGTCCAGTGTCCCGCTTTGCGCCAGCGTTGCCAGGATCGCCTTGGCATCGTCGGTCGACAGGGCGCGGATCTGTGTGACCAGGTCCTTGACCCGCTGGCTGGCCTGCAGGGTCACATCCTCACGCTTCAGGATCAGGTCGATCGACTGGTTGGCCTTTTCCGCAGCGACGCCGGCATTCTTCTGGATGTTGGTCAAGGCGCCAGGGATGGAGCCGGCGAAGATATAGCGATCCACGTCGCCCGACGCCTGCATCAGCGGATATTCATCGGCGGACAGGGTGGTCAGGGCGGAAACGATCTGTGTCCGGATGGTAGCCCGGTCCGACTCCATCTGCGCGACCAGGGTCGATACGGTGCGCTCATAGAACAGTTCCTTGTCGACCAGGGTGCCGGCACTGACCACACCTGCGGACAGGGCCGTCAGCACGTCCTTGGTGCGCTTGCCGTCTGCGATCACCGCCCCTGTCGACAGGCCCAGCGCGCCCAGGCCGAAAGCCAGGCTGGAATCGACCTTGCCCTGATTCAAGGTGCGGATGAAGCCACCGTAATTGGCATCGACCTGGGCAAGATAGGCATAGACCAGTTCATTGCGCGCCGCCTTGCGGCTGGCGGCATCGGTCGGGGCGTTATAGGCCTTCTGCAACTTTTCAATATTCGGCTTGTCCAGCACGGTCGCCAATATGACCGGGCTTTCTACCTGCGCCGGGAAGCCCGTCGCCAAGGAACCACATCCGGCCAACAACAGCGGGAAAAGGGCAAAAACAGCCAGTTTCAGCGTGAACCGCATGCGTGGCACCCCCATTGTCCGGACGGCGTCGGGTTCTGGCCACGCCCCCATCTTCATGCTCCCGACGGGTTCGACCGTCGATTGGCATCGGTAGCTATCACTATATTGAATATATCTGAAATATCCATATGGTTGCTGAACCGGACAGCATCATGCCCGTCGGCGCCGATGTCCCGGCAGCCCGAAAGCGTCAGATCGCAGCCGCGATCCGGTGCAGGATGATCCGTGCCGCTGTTTCCAGCCGGTCTGCCGGCATCCCGGTCCGGTACCCGTGATGGTCGGGTTTCAACTGTTCGGGAAAGGGCGGCACATGGATGAAGCCCGCCGGCAGCGTCGGCCGGGCATGGCGCATCCCGAAGAACAGATGGTTGCAGATATAGCCGCCGGCATCACGGCTGGTCTTGGTGGCGAAGCCGCCGGCTTCCAGATCATCAATGATGGCATCCAGCGGCAGCGACGACCAGTAGCCCATGGGGCCGGCGGGATCGATCGGCTGGTTGCGCCGGACCGTACCATCATTATCGGGGGCGGTGGCGTCGTCCAGATTGAGCGCCAGCCGTTCGGGCCGGATGACATCCGTATCATAGGCCAGACCGAACATGACCACGGCATCCGGCCGGAGGTCGTCTACGGCCGCCAGCAATGCCGGCACGGCCCCGGTGAAGGTGACGGGTAGTTGCACCCCGACAATGGATGCCTCGCCGACCAGGGCGCCGTTCACCTGCCCCGCCAGCCACGCCGTCGGGTTGATGGCGTGGTCCAGAAAGGGCGCGAAGCCCGTGACCAGGATGCGGGCCATGGGACGGCTCAGACGCCCAGGTCCGACAGGGAAGCCATAAGGTCGCGCGGCTGCGCCAGCCCGGCATGCGACTGGTCGGCGGCCCCGATCACCAGCAACCGGTCGGCCGTCGCCGACACGCCCAGACGCTGGCCATAGGCGGCCATGTCATCGCGCGACGGCAGGGCATCGATGCTGCCATGGCCATAGACCAGCACGGGCAGGACGCGGGTCCCGGCCTGCTGCTGTTCGACCAGGGCGGCCGCGGCCAGCAGCGCACGCCAGCAGGGTGTGCGCACGGCAGCCGGCTTGTCACCGTCGGCAGCGGCGCGCATTTCCGCCCCGCCGGCGCCCAAGGTCCAGGTGCGGCCGCACAGATCCTCCGTCGCCAGCAGGGCGACGATGGGCGTGGCCCCCTTGGCATGGGTGGCAACAGCGACGATACCCGAGCCCTTGGCCATAACGGGCGTCCGTACGGTCTGGTCAAAACGCCGCGACAGGGTGGAAAGCACCGCCTCCACCGTCTGGGCCAGCGCCGCATCACCGGACGGCTGGGCCAGACGCGACCAGGCGCCGAACACCAGGGCGGCAACATCATCCAGCGCATCGGCCGGGGCGGCCGTCGCGGCCGGCACGCCGGGCATCACTGCCGGGCGGCTTTCCAGCGCGGCCAGACGGCGCGACAGATCGGCCAGGGCCGGCGCCGGATCGGCAATGGCGGGTGCGGCCGGTGCCGGGGCCGGCGCGCCTTCCAGCGCAGCCAGACGGCGGTCCAGGGCTGCCACAAGCGGACCCAGATCAGCCGGCGGTTCGGCAGTCGGCACCACCGCCTCTGTCTGTGTCGGTACCGCCACCGGGACCGGAGCGGCCGTCGGGGTGCCGGACAGGGCCCGCAGGTCGGTGCGGATGTCCCGCACATCCAGTTGCAGATCGCGAACGGCGCCAACGACGCGCATCAGGCTTTCATGCACCTGCCCGATGATGATGTTCATCTGGTCCTGGCCGACAAAGCCACCCGTGGGCATGGGCAGATTGGGCGTATCGCCCTGGGCCATGGACTGGCGCGCTGCGGCGATCCAGCTTTCCAGACCGGCCACACGGTTCAGCAGGTCCGCCGCCGTCTTGGCGACGCGATCCAGTTCCTCCGGATAGCGGGTGACCTGCTGGCTGACGACACCGGTCAGATGGGCCAGCCGCTCGCGCAGTTCCTGGATGCTGCCGCCCAGCGCGTTGATCTTCATCGTCTCCGGCAACTGCACGACCGCCGAATGCATGGCCGCCAGATCGGAGCGGAAGTCACGCAGCCGCGACCCGACATGCAGCGCCAGATCACGGACGATGGTTTCGGCATAGTCGAAGGGATCGACCGATTCCTGGACCTGGCCGACCAGGGGCGCCCCCCTGTCCGTGGGCTCCACCGGCAGACGCTCGTCGGTGGTGTCGGTGGACGGCATGCTCATGGGGCGGCCTCGCTGGAGGAGAGAGTGTCGTTCAGGGAGGCCAGCAGGCGGGCGCGGCGCGCCTCTGCATCCTGACGGCCCAAGCGGGGAACGGCGGTGGCGCCAGCCGCAGGTGCGGGCGGGCGATGGGCCGGCGGCGGCGGCACGGGGGCCGTCTCATCGTCGGCATCCGGTGCCGGCACCTGCGGATTGGATGCCACGCTGTCAGCGGACAGGGGCGGCAGAGGCACGCTGATCGGTTCGATCGCCGGCGGCTGTTCGGTGGCGCGCGGCGGCTGGATCGGCGTACCACCGGTGGCCAGGCTGGCAACCGCGCCGGTGGTCGGCGGCGCGGCAGGGGCCGGGGTCGCCGGTGCCGTGAAGCCGGGACCGGTTGACGCGGCCGCCACCGGCGCCGTCGCGGTCGGCGCAACCGGGATGGCCGGGCTGCTGGACGAAGCGACGGGGGCGCTGACGGCAGGTGCCATCGCGGCCGGGGGGGGCATCGCCACCGGCGGGACACCCGGACCTGGCCGGGGCTGCAGAGAGGTCAGCGGCGGCAGGATCGGTCCCTTGGGCACGACCAGCGGATTGGCCCGGTTGACCGGTTCCGGAATGGCACCACCGGCCAGATCGGTCAGCAGCTTGCGCAGGGCAGCCACCTTGGCGCCCTTCATGGTTTCGGTGCGCGCCTGGGCCCGCTGAATCAGGCCCGGTTCCGCCGACAATTGCAGGAAATTCACCTGATCGATCGTCAGGCTTTCCAGCCGCCAGGTCAGATCATCGATCATGTCCTGGCCGCCGACGAACTTGCCCAGCGCCTCAATCGTCGCGGTGACCACGGTGGCGTCGCGCACGGCGCGGGAGGAAAAGACAGGGCCGTTCACGGCCGGTCCCGGCAGGGCTTCCAGGCTGGATAGCGGCAGTTCCGGTTCCGGCAGGGGCTGGACGGGTTCGGGAGCGACGTCGATCCGCACCTCCTCCGCCGGTGGTGGCGGTGGGGATGCGGGGGCCGCGGGCCGTGCCGGGTCAGGAATGATGCCGGTCAGACGGCGCAGAAGGGAGCCAAGCATCTCAATCTCCGCCATCCCCGGTCGAGGATGGGACCATATTGCCGGCGCTGCCCATGGTGGTGGCTGCGCCCCGACATTCCGACGCCACTACGCAATCGATCCACATGTTCCGGGTTTACTCCGGCCAGAACAATCTTTTGCCATTATCGTTAGCACGTTCGGCATCGCCGATGCAATTTCGCACCGGGCCCGACCTTAATATCCCCTTGGCACCACAATTTCCTCCCATCTTACCGATGCCAAGCGTGAAATGTTGCCAATTCGGAGACGGGCGGTGCATGCTGGTATTCTGCGTGTAGATTGATCCAGCGCAATTGGGTTCGCACCGCAACGCAATATTAACGTAATGCGGACTAGTGTTGCGCCGTCCAAGTCGGTTCCGGCATCCACTTTTGGAAAGTCCGTCGTCGCTGATCCCAGCTTCTGGTGTTTCGTCCTGATGCTCATGCCCCCCGTCCCTGGATGGTTCGACCATCCACCGATTGATCGGACCGCCGTTGGCGGCGTGGCGGAGCGCATGGATCATATCCAGCCCCATGGCTGGCTGATGGTGCTGGACCCGCGCAGCCGGGTTCTGTTGCAGGCGGGGGCAAACCTGCCGGGCCTGCTGGACATGCCGTTGCAAGATGCCCTTGGCCGACCGCTGGCGGAACTGTTGGGGCCGGTGGCCGCTCGCGCCCTTGATCGGGCCTTGAGCCAGGCAGGGTCGGATGCCTTCGGGCCAATGCCCCTGCGGATGGGGCGGGACGGTACCCGCCGCCGCCTGATCGCCCACGGGCACCGTGATCCGGCGGGCCTGATCCTGGAAATTGAGAATGCACCGCAGGCGGGCGATGCCGGCCTGACCACGGCCGGCTTCGGGACCGCCATCCGGCGTTATCGGCATGTCAGCGACCTGCACGGGCTGGCCAGGGCCGTCACGCATGATCTGCGGCGACTGACCGGTTATGAACGCGTGGTGATGCTGCGCGCCGCCGAACGCCCGGAGCCGGTGATCCTGGCGCTGGATACGGCGCCAGGCATCCCGGAAGGCCTGGAAGCCGGGTTCGCCCTTCCCCGCTCGGCCGAACGCATGCTGCTGTCGCTGAACCGGGCGCGCGTGGCACTGGACATGGGGGCCCCGCCGGTTCCTGTGCTGCCGGAGGTCAATCCGCTGACGGCGGGACCGGTCATGTTGAACCAGGCGATCCTGCGCCATCCCACCCGCGGCTTCATCGAACGCGCCGATGCGCGCGGCGTCCGCGGGGTCATGGTACTGAGCCTGCAGGTGGCCGGCCGGCTGTGGGGCTATCTTTGGTGCGAAAGTGCGCGCCCCCGCTCCATCACGCCCCCTGTGAGAGCCTTGTGCGAAGGGCTGGGGGAAATCGTCGCCGCACAGATCGCCGTGTTCGAGGAGCGGGAGGTCACCGCCGCCCGCACCCGGGCCGCCCGTGCCCTGGCCCGTCTGGGTCGGCATCTGCGGGAGGTGACGGATCTGGGGGACGGCCTGCAGGCCGCGCGCACCGATCTGGCGGAGATTGTGCCGCATGACGGCCTAGTCGTGGCCATCGACGGCACCGACTGGCACCAGGGCACGGGCCGGCCGCTGTCGCACTGGCTGGGGCTGCTGGAAAGCGACCAGGTCCTGCGGCGGGAAGGGATTGCCTGGGGTCCCGGCCTGCTGGGCGTGTCCGTGCCCGATGGCCATGTCATCCTGCTGCGCAATGACAAGGACCGCGAATGGACCGCGGCCGAGCTGGAGGCGGGGCAGGAGCTGCACCATCTGCTGGCCGAGCGCCAGGCCGAGATCTATCGCCGGCGGACGGAACAGCAGCTGCACGTCATGGCCCATTTCGACCGGGTCACGGGTCTGCCCAACCGGGCGCACCTGCTGCGCGCGCTGGAACAGGCGCTGGGCGTGGACAGTGACGCCGCCGTCACGGTCATCGGCCTGGACCGGTTCCGCGCCATGAAGGCCGCCTTGGGCGAAGCGGATGCCGATGCCCTGCTGGCCGCCGTGGCCCGTCGGCTGCGCGACTGTGTGCAGCCAGGCGACCTGCTGGCCCGCATCGACACGGGCGAATTCGCCGTGCTGTCGCTGGAGGATGGGGCGGAACGGGCCGAACAGCTTTCCTATGCCGTGCGTGACGCCTTGCGCTCCCCCCTGGCCGTGGCGGGGCGGGAGATGTTCGTGACGGCCAGCCTTGGCGTCGTGCCCAGCACGGATGATGCCAGGGAAGCATCGGCCATGCTGCGCGACGCGGAAATCGCCAGCGCCGAGGCGGAATCGTCCGGCGGTGGCGGCCGCCGCGTCTTCGATGCGGAGATGCGGGCGCGCCTGACGGAGCGTCACGTCATCTATGACCGGCTGCGGCAGGCCATCTATTTCAATAATGGTGTGCGCCCGGTCTATCAGCCCATCCTGCGGCTGGAAGATGGCGAGCTGGCCGGGTTCGAGGCGCTGGCCCGCTGGACGGACCCCGACCATGGCCCCATCCCGCCATCGACCTTTGTCAGCGTGGCGGAGGAAACTGGCCTGATCGTGCCGCTGGGCAACCATATCCTGGTCCAGGCCTGTCGGCAGATCGCGAAATGGAACCGGGGGCGGGAGGACAATCCGCTCTATATCTCCGTCAACCTGTCGCCCTATCAGTTGGACCCGTCACGCCTGGACATCGTGCGCTGGGTGTCGGGTGTTCTGGAAATGACGGAATGCAAGCCGGAATGGCTGCAGCTGGAAATCACCGAAAGCGGCCTGATCGGCCAGGGGGGCGCTGCGATTGCCATCCTGACGGGCCTGCGCGACCTGGGCATCGGGCTGGCCATTGATGATTTCGGCACGGGCTATTCCTCGCTGGCCTATTTGCAGAACCTGCCCGTCAACACGGTCAAGATCGACCGCAGCTTCGTCAATGGCATGGTCGAATCCGACAAGGGGGCGGCGCTGGTCAGCGCCATTCTGCATATTGCCGGCATCATGGATTTCGGCGTCGTGGCCGAGGGCGTGGAGACCGAGGAGCAGGCGGCCCTGCTGCGGCAGATGGGCTGTGACCGCGGGCAGGGATATCTGTTCGCCAAGCCGCTGGAGGCCGATACGGCCATGGCCATGGTCCGCCACGCGCTGACCCTGCCGCACCGGCTGGATGGCGAAGTGCGGCAATTACGCGCCGGCCACTGGCACGGCTGAGGGACGGCCGCCGCCCCGGATGCCGGAAATTCACGCCGGACTTGTCCTTCGTCAATTCGTGGAGCAAATCAGCGCAGGCGGTGCGCCGGCCGGTGTGAAACCATGATGGCGCGTGCTACATAGGGGCCATTATGCATCGTTTCGCCAATCCCGCCCGCTTCCTGCGCCTGGCCGCCCTGGTCCTGCCCTGGGTTTCGGCCCTGTCCGCCATCCTGTTCGCCGCCGGCCTGTATCTGGCCCTGATCGCCAGTCCCGGCGACTATCAGCAGGGCGATACCGTGCGCATCATGTATGTGCATGTCCCCGCCGCCTGGATGAGCATGTTCACCTATACCAGCATGGCCGTGGCTGCGGCCTGCGCCCTGGTCTGGCGCCATCCGCTGGCGGAGGTCTATGCCCGCGCCGCCGCGCCCGTCGGGGCCGGTTTCACCCTGCTCTGCCTGGTCACGGGCAGCCTGTGGGGGCAGCCGATGTGGGGCACCTGGTGGGTGTGGGACGCACGCCTGACCTCGGTCCTGATCCTGTTCTTCCTCTATCTGGGCTATATGGCCCTGGTGGATGCCTTTGACGATCCGGCGCGCGGCAACCGCGCCGGCTGCATCCTGCTGCTGGTGGGTGTGGTCAATGTGCCCATCATCAAATTCTCCGTCGACTGGTGGAACACGCTGCACCAGCCGGCCAGCGTGATACGCATGGGCGGGCCCACCATCGACGGCACGATGCTGTGGCCGCTGCTGCTGCTGGCCGGCGCCTTCCAGACCTATTTCATCGCCATCGTCATCCTGCGCATCCGTGCGGAACTGGCGGAACGCAAGATCCAGACCCTGCGTCTGGCCCAGGCAAGCGGGGTGTGACCAAATGGCCGGGTTTTTCCAGATGGGCGGTTACGCCATCTATGTCTGGTCCAGCTATGGCCTGGCGCTGCTGATCCTGGTGGGTCTGCTGATCGCCAGCCTGTCGGCCCTGCGCCGCAAGGAACGCCTGCTGCGGACGCTGGAGGAAAATCTGCCACGCCGCCGTCGGCGCGCGGCCGGGGAGGATACGCCATGATGACGCGCAAGAAGCGTCGGCTTTACATGCTGCTGCTGGGCCTGATCGGGCTGGGCACAGCCACGGCCCTGACGCTGACCGCCTTTGACGAGAATGTGGCCTTCTTCTTCTCCCCCTCCGACCTGACGACCAAGCCGCCGGGCGACCGGCTGGTGCGTGTCGGCGGGCTGGTGGAAGGCGGCAGCGTGACGAAGCTGGATGACGGCACCACCACCAATTTCACCATCACCGACACGGCGCACAGCGTGAAGGTCACCTATGCCAAGGCCCTGCCCGACCTGTTCCGTGAAGGTCAGGGCGTGCTGGTGGAAGGCCGCCTGCGCCCCGACGGCATGTTCGTGGCCAGCGAGGTGCTGGCCAAGCATGACGAGAAATATATGCCCAAGGAAGTGGCCGACGCCCTGAAGAAATCCGGCCAGTTCCGCCCGGAACTGCCGGGCAAGCCGGTTTATGGGAACGAGGGCAAGTGAACTCGCCGGTGGTCGCCGACATCTGACTTTTTCCTTGGTGCCAGGGACGGTGACGATGTTCCGATTCTTCACTCTCTCCCGTCACCCCGGCGAAAGCCGGGGCCCAGTGCGAGGCGCGGTTAGCGCCGGGATGACTCATGTCGCGGCCGACGCCGCTCTGCGCTGGGCCCCGGCTTTCGCCGGGGTGACGATAAGGAAGTGATGGATGTGGTATGGTCCGGCCAGCGCACGACTGAGCCAACAGTGAGACGAGCATGATCCCCGAGATCGGACATTACGCCCTGGTGCTGGCCCTGCTGCTGGCCGTGCTGCAATCGGTGCTGCCGCTGGCCGGAGCCGTGCGGCGCGATGCCGCCTGGATGGAGGCGGGGCGCATGGCGGCCTTTGCCCAGATCGGGGCCATTTCCATCGCCTTCACCGCCCTGATGTATGCCCATGTCGTCTCCGACTTCACGGTGCTGAACGTCGTGAACAACAGCCACAGCCAGAAGCCCATGCTGTACAAGGTGGCGGGCGTCTGGGGCAATCATGAAGGGTCCATGGTGCTGTGGGTGTTCATGCTGGGCCTGTTCGGTGCCGCCGTGGCCGGTTTCGGCCGCAACATCCCGCCCACGCTGAAGGCCCGAGTGCTGGGCGTGCAGGGGTTGATCGGGGTCGGGTTCCTGCTGTTCATCCTGCTGACCAGCAATCCCTTCATCCGCGTGCCCATGCCGCCGGTCGACGGCAATGATCTGAACCCGCTGTTGCAGGACCCGGGTCTGGCTTTCCATCCGCCCTTCCTCTATCTGGGCTATGTCGGTTTCTCGGTCGCGTTCAGTTTCGCCGTCGCCGCCCTGATCGAAGGACGGGTTGATCCGGCCTGGGGCCGCTGGGTGCGGCCCTGGACCCTGGCGGCCTGGTCGTCGCTGACGCTGGGCATCGCCATGGGGTCCTGGTGGGCCTATTACGAACTGGGCTGGGGCGGCTGGTGGTTCTGGGACCCCGTGGAAAACGCCTCCCTGATGCCCTGGCTGGCTGGCACGGCCCTGCTGCATTCGGCCATCGTCGTGGAAAAGCGCGATGCGCTGAAGACCTGGACCATTCTGCTGGCCGTGCTCACCTTCTCCCTGTCGCTGCTGGGCACCTTCCTGGTGCGGTCGGGCGTCCTGACATCCGTCCATGCCTTCGCCGTCGATCCGGCGCGCGGCGTGGCCGTGCTGGCCCTGCTGGGGCTGGCCACGGGCGGAGCGCTGCTTCTGTTCGCGCTGCGGGCGCATGTGCTGAAGGTGGGCGGCCTGTTCGCCCCGGTCAGCCGGGAGGGCGCGCTGGTCCTGAACAACCTGCTGCTGTCGGTGGCGGCGGCTGTCGTGCTGATCGGCACGCTGATGCCGCTGCTGCTGGACGCGTTCGGGCACAAGATTTCGGTCGGCGCCCCCTATTTCAACTTCATTACCCCGTTCCTGGCCATCCCGCTGGTGCTGGTCATGGCGGTCGGCCCCTTCCTGCCCTGGAAGCGGGCGGACCTGCCGGGCATCCTGGGCCGGCTGTGGGGGGCGGCCATCCTGACGGCTGTGGCCGTGCTGGTCGCCCTGTGGCTGGCGGGGCTGAAGCCCGTCATGGCCCTGGTCGGCATCGCCATGGCCGCCTGGGCCGGGTTCGGCGCCCTGTGGGAAGTGGCCGACCGGGTGAAGCTGTTCCGCATTCCGCTGGCCGACAGCCTGTCACGCGCCAGGGGCCTGCCGCTGGGTGCCTGGGGCACGTCGGTGGCCCATGCCGGCCTGGGCATCGCCATCGCCGGCATGGTCGGCACCAGCTTCTGGCTGGCCGAAGATGTGCGCGTCATGGGCCTGGGCGACAAGGCCACCATCGCCGGCTACACCCTGACGCTGGACAAGGTGGAAAAGCTGCGGGTCGAGAATTACGAGACGGAGATGGGCACTTTCACCGTACGCGGCGGCAAGGGCGACCTGATCGCCACGCTGCATCCGGAACGGCGCTGGTATCCTGTAGCCCGCATGCAGACGACGGAAGCCGCCATCCACACCACCTTCTATTCCGATCTCTACGCCGTGCTGGGTGAGCCCAATCCTGACGGCCGGACCTGGGTCGTGCGGCTTTATCACCATCCGCTGGTGCCCTGGATCTGGATCGGGTCCCTGACCATGGTGCTGGGCGGTCTGCTCAGCCTGTCCGACCGCCGGTTGCGGGTGGGGGTGCCCGCCCGCAAGGCCGCATCCCTTCCCCCCAATCTGCAAGCCGCCGAGTAAGCGTCCATGAGCACCGCCACCCGTCACCGCCTGTTGCTGCTGCTGCCGCTGCTCGTCTTCCTGATCCTGGGCGGCTATTTCGCGCTGGGCCTGACCAAAGACCCGTCCAAGCTGCCCTCCATGCTGATCGACAAGCCCGTACCGACCTTCAGCCTGCCGGGACTGGCGGACGGCGATCCGGGCCTGGCCAGCGCGGAACTGACCGGTAAGGTGCGGCTGGTCAATGTCTTTGCCAGCTGGTGCGCGCCCTGCCGCGTCGAACACCCGCTGCTGATGCGGCTGGCCAAGGAGGAAGGGATCGTCCTCCACGGCATCAATTACAAGGACAAGCCCGAGGCGGCGAAGGCCTTCCTGGACCAGATGGGCAATCCCTTCACCTCCATCGGGTCCGACCGTGACGGACGCGTGGGCATCGATTTCGGCGTCTATGGCGTGCCGGAAACCTATGTCATCGACAAGGCCGGCCGCGTCCGCTACCGCCATGTCGGCCCGCTGATGCCGTTTGACCTGGACGAGAAGATATTGCCGATGATCCGGGAGCTGTCGAAATGAGGGAAGTTGTGCGTTCCCTCAGGCGCTGGGCGGGCGTCCTCGCCACCCTGGCCCTGACCGCCGCCCTGTCCCTGCCGGCCTTTGCCGTGCTGCCGAACGAGAAGCTGTCGGACCCCGTGCTGGAAGGCCGGGCGCGGGAGATTTCCAAGGAACTGCGCTGTCTGGTCTGTCAGAACCAGTCCATTGACGACAGCAATGCCGATCTGGCCCGCGATCTGCGCGTGCTGGTGCGCGAACGGCTGGTGGCGGGCGACAGCAATGAACAGGTCATTGCCTATATCCATGACCGATACGGGGATTTCGTGCTGCTGCGGCCGCCGGTGACGGGTTACACAGCCCTGCTCTGGGGCGGACCATTCGCGCTGCTGGCCCTGGCCGGGGTGGGCACGGCCCTTTATCTGCGCCAGCGCCGGCGTGAGGTGGAAACGCTGCCCGCCGCATCCCTGTCGGATGCGGAAGAGGCGAAGTTGCAGGCCCTGTTGGCCGGGGACAAGCCGGAGGATGGGCGATGATCGTGTTTTGGCTGGTTGCAGCCCTGCTGACGGCGCTGGCCATCCTGCCGCTGCTGCGCGCGCTGCTGCGCCCGGCCCCGCCGCCGGAAGGGGCGGCCGGCTTCGCCCGCGGCGTCTATGCCGCCCAGGTGGCCGAAATCGACCGCGACAAGGCGCGCGGCATCCTGACCGGGGATCAGGCCCGCGCCGCCCGTGCCGAGGTGGGCCGCCGCCTGCTGAATGCCGCGGCGGAGGCAGAGAAGGCGGCCGCCGGCGCGGCCCCGGCCAAGGCTGCGACGCGTACAGCGCTGGCCGTGACCCTGCTGCTGCCGCTGGCGGCCATGGCCATCTATCTGCCGCTGGGCCACCCCACCCTGCGCTCCCAGCCCTTTGCCGAACGGCAGCCGGAAGAAAGCGTACCGCCTGAAGTACTGGCCGCCGTCGCCAAGCTGGAGAAGGCCCTGACCCAGAACCCGGACGATCTGGGCGGCTGGGGCCTGCTGGCGCAAAGCTATTCGGCCATGGGTCGCATCGATGATGCGGCCAAGGCCTGGCGGCAGGTGCTGCGCCTGTCGCCCGACGATGCCAGCGTCAAGGCCGCCTTGGCCGAGGCCCTGACCATGGCCGCCGACGGTGTGGTGGGGGAGGAGGCGGTGCGCCTGTTCACCGATGCCGTGGCCGCCGACCCGATGGATGCCCGCGCCCGCTATTATCTGGGCGTGGCACGTCAGCAGGCCGGCGATATCCGCGGTGCCATCGACCGCTGGGCAGCATTGGTCGGCGACAGCCCGGCCGACGCGCCCTGGCTGCCCACCGTGCGCAGCAGCATCGCCGATGCGGCCAAGAGCGTGGGTCTGGACCCCGCCGCCGTGACGCCGGCACCCAAGCCTCCGGCCAATCCCACCCCCAAGGCGCCGCCCATGGCGGCCGGCGGTGGTGGCGGCGCGGGCGCCCCGGCCCTGTCGCCCGAACAGATGCAGGCAATGGCCGGGATGGGTGCGGAACAGCAGCAGGCCACCATCGCCACCATGGTCGACGGGCTGGAAGCCAAGTTGAAGGACAATCCCGGCGACGCCGATGGCTGGCTGCGTCTGGCCCGGGCGCGAGAGGTGCAGGGCAACCCGGATGCCGCGCGCGAGGCCCTGCGCGGCGCCACCCGCGCCGATCCCAGCCGCCTGCAGGCCTGGCTGGAACTGTCGCGCCTGACGGCCCCCGATGATGCCCAGACGACGGGCAGCGCCGAATTCATCGGCGCCATGGCCCGCGTGCTAGACTTGGCGCCCGACAATCCGCAGGCGCTTTATTACCTGGGCCAGCAGGCCGCGAACGAGGGCAAGAAGGACCGGGCGCGGGAGCTGTGGGGCCGGCTGATGCAGCAGCTTCCCGCCGACGCGCCGCAGCGGCCGGAGATGCAGCGGCGGCTGGATGCGTTGAAGTAGGGGCGGCCATGCCGGAAACCCGCGCTGTCCGGCGCGGATTTCCGGCCATATCCTGTCGTCCCTGCCGCGACCCCCGGATCATCATGCGCCGCCACGACCGCCCCTCCGGCTCCCACGACCCCAACCGGAAGCAGGCCAAGCACCTGACTGACGGGCAGGTGCTGCGCCAGCTTGTCCCCTATCTCTGGCCAGCGGGGCAGACGGGGATCAAGGTCCGGGTGGTGGCAGCATTGCTGTTCCTGGCGGCGGCCAAGGGCGCCAATGTCTCCGTCCCCGTCTGGTACAAGGGCGCCATCGACGCGCTGACGGCGGGTGGCAACAGCCTGACCACCAACGCCGCTCTTGCCATTCCTGTCGGCTTCATCCTGGCCTACGGCCTGGCGCGCGTGCTGTCGCTGGCCTTCGGGGAATTGCGCGACGCCATTTTCGAACGGGTCAGTCAGCGGGCCATGCGCGTGGCGGCGCTGAACGTTTTCCAGCATCTGCATGCCCTGTCGCTGCGCTTCCATCTGGAGCGGCAGACGGGCGGCCTGTCCCGCGTGGTGGAACGCGGGACCAAGGCCATCGACAGCCTGCTGGGCACGTCCCTGTTCAATGTCCTGCCCACCCTGCTGGAAATCCTGCTGGTGACGGGCATTCTCTGGCATCTGTTCGATATCCGCTTCGCCGCCGTCACCTTTGGCACGGTGGCGGGCTATATCTGGTACACGATCACCGTCACCAACTGGCGCACGCGCATCCGCCGCGACATGCTGGACGCCGACAGCCGGGCCAGCGCCAAGGCCATCGACAGCCTGTTGAACTACGAAACGGTCAAGTATTTCGGCAACGAGGCGTTCGAGGCCGGCCGTTACGACAAGGCCCTGCGCGCGTACGAGGATGCGGCGGTCCGCACCCAGTCCTCCCTGTCGCTGCTGAATGTCGGTCAGGGGATCATCATCGCGTCGGGCGTGGTGGCCGTCATGTGGATGGCGGGCGACGGCATCGTCAAGGGCACGCTGACCCTGGGCGATTTCGTGCTGGTGAACACCTATCTTCTGCAGCTTTACCAGCCGCTGAACATTTTCGGCTTCGTCTATCGCGGCATCAAGGAATCGCTGAACGAGATGGAGCGCATGTTCGAACTGCTCTCCGTCAACCGCGAGGTGCAGGATGCGCCCGATGCCCGCCCCTTGGTGACGCGCGGCGGGGAGGTGCGGTTCGAGACGGTGGAATTCGCCTATGATGCCCGCCGCCCCATCCTGAAGGGGCTGGATTTCACGGTCCAGGCCGGGCACACGGTGGCCGTGGTCGGCCCCACGGGTGCGGGCAAATCCACCCTGTCGCGCCTGCTCTACCGGTTCTACGACACGACGGCGGGCCGTGTTCTGATCGATGGGCAGGATCTGCGCACGGTGACGCAGGCATCGCTGCGGGCGGCCATCGGCATCGTTCCGCAGGACACCGTGCTGTTCAACGACAGCATCCGCTACAACATCGCCTATGGCCGCCCGGGTGCCAGCCAGGCGGAGCTGGAGCGCGTGGCGGATGCCGCCCAGATCCTTGATTTCATCAAGGGCCTGCCCGATGGCTGGGACACGATGGTGGGCGAACGCGGCCTGAAACTGTCGGGCGGGGAAAAGCAGCGCGTGGCCATCGCCCGTACCCTGCTGAAGGACCCGCCCATCCTGATCCTGGACGAGGCGACATCGGCGCTGGACACCCATACGGAGCGGGAAATCCAGGCCGCCCTGGGCGACGCGGCGCGCGGCCGCACCACCCTGGTCATCGCCCACCGCCTGTCGACCGTGGTCGACGCCGACGAGATCATCGTGCTGGATGGCGGCCGCATCGTCGAACGCGGCAGCCATCTGGCCCTGCTGGCCAAGGGCGGCGCCTATGCCGCCCTGTGGGCCAAGCAGCAGGAAAGCGCGCTGGTGTAGCCCCCCCTTACGCCGACAGCGCGCTGGGTTCCGCCATCATGTGGCGTTCGGACGTCAGCACCTGGCGGACCAGGGGCTGGGCGCGCAGGCAGCGGGCGATATAGTCGCTTTCATCACGGGTCAGGGTGCGGACCTGCACATCCACATGCAGGCAATCCTCCGCCTCGAACAGGCGCGACTGAACAGAAGCGGGGATCAGCCCTCGCTTGGCGAAGAATTCCAGCACGCGCGGCAGGCTGGCCGGGTCGGGCTCGGCCAGCACGGCGAAGCAGGCCGTGCGGTTGGGATCGGTGGGACGGGCCTCGGCGGGCGGCGGGGTCAAGGCGACGACTTTCATGGCGATCACTCCGCGGCGACGGCGGGATGCGCCGTTTTGGAGGCGCCGCGCATTTCGGGGCCCACCGACAGCCGGTCCAGATCGGCCCGGACCAGACAGCGCGACAGCACGCCCACGGGGTCGGCCATCGCCTCCTCCCGCTCGCCCGGCACCAGCATGGCGAAGGCCCGGGTGGTACGGGCGGCGCGGAGTGCTGCATCCACCGCCTCCTCCAGCCCGACCCCGGGTAGCCGCTGCCACGGCACGGGCGTAATCACACCACCGGCCGCCCGGTGAACGGCAAGCGCAATCTGCGCGCCGGTCGCCTGGTCACGATAGACGGTCAGGCTGGCGGGATGGTCAACGGCGGTGGTCATGGCTGGCTCCGGTCTGGGTGAAGCCGCATTTGTGCGGTGCGCAAACCATAGGGCAAAGGCCGGGGCATTTCTTTGCAAGTTTTGTCCAGACGCCGTAAGTTGTGCATGTTTAATGCAAGATGGCGCGCATTGGAGAATTCATCATGCAGAAGCCCCTGGATGCCCTGGATTGGCGCATTCTGGATCAGTTGCAAAAGGACGGCTCGGCGACGGCGGCGGAGGTGGCGGAAAAGGTCGGCCTGAGCCAGAGCCCCTGCTGGCGCCGCATCCAGCGGCTGGAGGAGGATGGTGTCATCAAGCGCCGCGTGGCGCTTCTGGACCGCAAGGCCATCGGCCTGAACGTCCTGATCTTCAGCCATGTGAAGCTGGAGGCGCATAGCGGCGACCTGCTGGACGATTTCCGCCAGAAGATCCGGCAGATCGCGGAAGTGCAGGAATGTTTCGTGCTGATGGGGCAGGTGGATTTCCTGCTGCGCATCGTCACCAAGGATATCGAGGCCTACGAGGCGCTGTTCTTCGAGAAGCTGTCGAAGCTGCCGGGCGTGCGCGAAATCAACAGCATGATCTCGGTCTCCACCGTGAAGGAGACGACGGAGCTGCCGCTGCCGGGGATGGCGTAAACCCTTGTACTGATCAATGCAGCCCTCAGGCGCCGGGCGCCGCCATCCGGCGGCTTGGCTTCACGCGACCATGGGGTCGCGGGCGCTCAATGCGCCAACCAAGCTACGATGAGTTTCACTCACCGCAGCTTGGTATTAGCCCATGCCCGTCAGCCGGCCGGGGGCGGGTTGCAACCGCATCAGCCGGTCGGGTTCGGACGCGAACCAGACCTGGCTGCCCCAGGCCAGTGACGGCAGGGCCTTTTTCACCTCTGCCCGGTCACGGTCCAGAAAGGCGGTGATGCAGGCCACGCGTGACGGGTCGAATCCGCCTTCGGCCGCGATTTCCAGAAAGGCGCGGGCACGCTGTTCGGTGACGGGGCCGTCGGTCGCCACCACCTCCACGAAGACCAGCATCAGGTCGGCGGCGCTGCGCCCGCGGTCCAGCAGGATGATGTCGGGCAGGGTGCGGTCGGGCGTGATGCGCAGGCGCAGCCGCTTGATCCAGCCTTCATCGCGGGCGGCAACCTTGGCCGCACTTTCCGACAGCCACAGCACCACGGGGTCGGTCAGAAAGCGGGGGGCGAAATCCTGCACCACGGCCTGGGCGATGCGGCTGCTGGGGCCGGGGGCCAGCAGGCGGGTCTCCCCATTGGGGAAGCGGACCAGCACGTCGCCCCCGTCCCGGTCGGTGGACCCGCGCAGGGACACAATGCGGGCCAGTGCCATGGGGTTCAGCGTGGCGTCGGCCCAGGCCCGTGCCGCCGCCGTCAAGGCATCGCCCTTCAAGGCCGGGTCGAACAGGGCGGCAAAGCCGGCCGACAGGGCATAGCGCGGCTTGGATGATGTCGTGGGTATGCCCGGCCGCTCGGTGACGGCGCCATTGGGGATCAATCCCTGACGGATCACCTCATCGCGAACCTGCTCGCGGCTATTGTCCTGATACCAGCGTTCGCCCGTGGCCCGCGGGGCCCTGGCGTAATCGGCGCGGGCGGCATCATCGGCCGCGAACAGCATGCGCGTATCGCCCATCCGCACCACATGCACGGGGTTCAGCCAGATATCCGCCCCTTCGACAGCACCGATATACAGGAACGCGGCCACGGTGGCGGCGGCCGCATCGCGCACGCATTTATCGCGTTCGGGCGTACCTTCGGGGAAGGCCAGCCGCAGGCGGCGCAACACCTCCTTACGGTCCAGCAGCTTGGGCAGGCTGCTCATCCACCGATCCCATACAGCCGGTCCGCCGCCAGATCCAGCCGCTCACGCGATGCACCGGTGGCCACCAGGGACGCCAGTTCCTTCAGCGCGTCCGGATGCGGCAGGGGCAGCGCCTCCAGTTCATAGGCCGACACGGCCACGGAACCGGAAATGCAGCGGAAGGCACGATCGGCCGCCCGGCTGTTCAGGAAGGCGGCCAGCACGGCGGGGCTGACGGCCGGCGGCCGATCGGACAAGGGCAGCAGCATGTTCAGATGGTTTTCCACCGTCACCCCGCGCGGATGCCGGGCCAGGAAGCTGTCCGGCATTTCGGCCGCGATCAGGCGGCGGGCCTGCTCCTTGGCCGTCGTCCGCTGCAACAGCACGCAAGGAAGGCGGGTCAGCAGCCATTCATCGCGGCGCGCGGCGGGGTGGAACCAGGGCTTGTGGTTGGTCTTTTCACAGCGATAGGTGAAGCGCCCGTCGGGTGTGACGCTTTCGGCCCAGACCAGGGGCACGGCGCCCCTTCCGGCCTTGTCGGCAATCTGCGGCTTGTAGCGGTTCCAGACCAGGGGGCCCGTGGCCACGCGATAGCCCCAGTCGGCCAGCCGGCTGTCCAAGGTGCGCAACCGCGTGGCCAACCCCGTCTCGCTGGCATGGCGGGGCAATATCCAGGGGGCCGTCGGTTCCGCCGGCAGGGTGAAGGACCCCGACGGCAGGACGTCAAGCCCGCCATCCCCGCCCGCCCGGATCATGTTGACCAGGGCGCGGACCGGCCGCCGCTTGCGCCCGCCCGTCCGGCGATATGTCGCCAGCACCGTCTCCTGCAACACATTGTCGAACACGCCCTTGCGTTCATCGACAAAATCCAGGGACAGGGGCGGCGCCAGATCGGTCAGGGTGCGGCGCAGATGCTTGAAATAATCCCCCGCCAGAAAGGAGGACGGGGTCAGGAAGGCGATCAGCCCGCCCGGTGCGGCAAAACGCACGGCCAGATCCATGAACAATCCATAGAGATTGGCATGGCCATACAGGCTGCGCGCGAAGCGGGCGCGCGTGTCGGGCGCCAGGGTCAGGCGCCCATAGGGCGGGTTGCCGATGACCAGATCGGCATCCGCCACCTCCGGCACCAGCAGGGCATCGGCCGCGCGGCAGGGGGACAGGCGCTGGCCCGTGACCCGCAGCAGCGGCAGCAACGCCGCCTCCACCATCACACAGGATATCCAGGCAGCGACGGGGTCCAGTTCCAGCCCGCGCAGCCGCGTGGCGATGGACCGCACGGCCAGTGCCGGCTCCACCCCCTTGGCGGCGGCGGCCATGCGCAGGGCCGCAGGCACCAGAAAGGCACCACAGCCCGCTGCCGGGTCCAGCACACGGGCCGCGGCCCAATCGACCCCGCCCTGATCCGCCAGTTCGACCAGCCGTTCGGCCAATGCGGGGGGCGTGTAATAGACGCCGTGGCGCGCCCGCTCCTCCCCCGGCATCAGACCGGCATGCAGGGCACCGATCCGATCGGCCGCAACGGCCACGGGCAGGCCAGCCAGTTCGCATCCATAGGTGCGGGCGGCGGCAGCCACATGCGTGTCCAGCGTCATCGGCCCCCGCGGCGGCGGCGGGGGGGCCAGGCCCAGACCCGTGTCCAGCGCCTGCCACCAGGCGCGTACCACGGTCTGCACCAGGGTCACCCGCTGCTGGCGCTGTTGCGCCGACAGGGCGGCCAACAGCAACGCCCCCGAATCGGGGGCGGTGGTGACAGCCGTTCGGACGGCAGACGACGGGCGGACGGGGCGGGCCAAGGCGTTCAGGCAGGGCGGGTGGACAAGGATGTTCTATGATCGTTCAGGGGCCAGGGCGACGCAAGCGCCTTTCACCCCGGCGGCAAAGGCAGATGCCCCTGTGCTTCAGGAGGTGCCGTCGACGGTCAGCCACAAGCCCGGCTCCGCCAGCGGGGTGTCCGGCGGCAATGTCGGGTTGGGCAGGTGGATGACGGTGGCGTCGTGGAACCGTTCCAGCGGGAAGGCACCGCGCGTCGACGGATGGGTCGACAGCATGCGACGCAGCGACCCGTCGGCCAGCATGGCGCGCAAGCCCGTCTCCAGCCGTCTGGCCAGTTCGGGCCGCGCGGGAGAGACGAAGAAATAGACGGGCATGGGATAGGCGATGACCAGCCGGTCGAACACCACCAGCCCTGGCCCACCGTAGACGGTGAACTCCTCCGCCACCTCTGACACGCCGCGGGCGAAGTAGTCGCAGCGGCCAGCCCGCAGCATGGCGTAAAGCTGATCGAAATGCACATGCGCGACCTGGGGCAGACCGGACGCGGCCAGCACATCGGCATCGGGCCATTGCGCGCCCTGACAGGCCGTGAAGTGCCTCAGATCCTCGACATTGCGCACCCGGGCGAAGTCCGCTGCCCGGTCGACGCGGATGATCGGCACGCGCTGCCCGATCAGGCCCATATCAATGGGAATGCGCACGGCCAGGGCATCCCGTTCCCGCTCCGCATTGGTGCCGATCCAGCTGACATCGATCCGCCCGGCCTTCAGTTCGGCCAGCAACCGCCCCTGGGACAGCTTGTCCGTGACAGGGATTACGGTCACGGGACCAAAGGCGGGTTCTGTCAACGCCAGCAGGCGCCGGAACAGGTCATGGAAATAATCCGGCCGCTGCTGTTCCCCCGCACCGCGCCAGTCGGAGACGCGGATGGTCGTGGGTTCCGGCGTCCCGGCGCTGGCCGGAACCATCCATGCCCAGACGATGGACAGAAACAGAAATAGGGACCACAGCCCCCGCATCATCTTCCCCCGGCGACCGCGCGCGTCCCGATTCCTCTAGGAAACACATGAAAGGGGGGGATGCAAGCGGAAGGGGATCACCCTTCCAGCATGCGCCGCAGCAGTTCCACATCCTCGGCAAAGGCGGGATCGGTGCCGCACAGTTCATCGACCTTGCGCACGGCGTGCATGACCGTGGTGTGGTCGCGGTCGCCGAACTTGCGGCCGATCTCCGGCAGGGACCGCTGGGTCAGCTGCTTGGCCAGATACATGGCCACCTGGCGCGGGCGGGCCACGGCGCGGGCGCGGCGGGCACTGCTCATGTCGGCCAGGCGGATGTTGAAATGTTCCGCGACCTTCTTCTGGATCTCTTCGATGGTCACGCGCCGGTTGCTGGCGCGCAGCAGATCGTGCAGCACGTCCTGCGCCGATTCCAGGGTGATGGCGCGGCCCACCAGTTCGGCATGGGCGACGATGCGGTTCAGCGCCCCTTCCAGCTCACGCACATTGCTGGTGATCTTATGGGCCAGGAATTCCAGGACCTTGGGCGGTACCTTGGCGCCGATGCGGTCAGCCTTCTGGCCCAGGATGCCCAGGCGCAGCTCATAGGTCGTGGGATGGATGTCGGCCACCAGACCCCAGCCCAGACGCGAGCGCAGCCGTTCTTCCATCCCTTCCAGATCCGACGGGCTCTTGTCGGCGCTGATGATGACCTGGCGGTTCTGATCCACCAGGGCGTTGAAGGTGTGGAAGAATTCTTCCTGCGTGCTGTCCTTGCCGCTGATGAACTGCACATCGTCGATCATCAGCACGTCGACCGACCGGAACTGCTCCTTGAAGGCCATCGTGTCCTTGAAGCGCAGCGCCCGGATGAACTGGTACATGAACTTTTCGGCCGACAGATAGATGACGCGGCGCGACGGGTCCTTTTTGCGGATGGCCCAGGCGATGGCATGCATCAGGTGCGTCTTGCCCAGCCCGACCCCGCCATAAAGGAACAGCGGGTTGAAGGGCACGGCCTGCGCGTCGGCCACACGGCGGGCGGCGGCAAAAGCCAGTTCGTTGGGCTTGCCGACGACGAAATTCTCAAAGGTGAAGCGGGGGTCCAGCGGAGCCGACATCTCGTCGGTGCGATCCTCCGTCACCGTCAGGGACGGGGTCGGCTCGATCACCAGCTCAGCCACGGGCTCGACCCGGGTCGGGGCGGTCGCAGGGACCGTGGGCGCATCATTCGCGGCGGCAGCGGGATCGGGCCGGGAGGCACTGGCCACCACGATCTCCACCGTCTGCACGCCCGGATTCTCGCCGGAGAACAGCGCGCGGATGCGGTCGGCATAATGGGTGCGAATCCAGTCGCGCATGAAGCGCGTGGGCACCAGGATGCGCAGTTGCCCGCCATCCAGGGAGCCGACGGTCAAGGGCTTCAGCCAGGACCGATAGGCGGTCTCGCCCACCTCGTCCTTCAACCGGCCCCGCACCCGCGCCCACTGTTGGTCCAGCGAACCCTGCACCGACATTCGATCGTTGCTCCTGCCCCAAGGCTCAACCGCACTTCTTCCGCAACGCGGAAGAATGGATCATGCAAGAATATATCGCCGCACGGACCGAACGACTGGCCGCAGGTCGAACATCGACCTGTCCCGGCGCGATCACCAACCCGGCAGCACCAACGAACCCGTTCCGGGGTACCAATCGTCCCCTCGATCGGTACCAGACAGATTCTGCTGCACCAGCCGCTCCGTCCTCGTTGTTGCACCCTTATTGTGGGTAATACGGACGGTAGCGGAAACACAAAACCATGACGCTGGGTGTTCCCTGGCGGGATACTCCCTTCGTACAGGTGTGTTTTCAAGAAATGGCAGTATGCCGGCGGAGCCGGAATTAGGACGCTTCTTGGCGTCCATTGCCGCCGACACCCCGTTGGACTGTCATCCAATGGCGTCGTCGCCCCGTCTGCATTGCTTCCATTGTGCCGCCGATCAGCGGCCGGAGGATGCTAGAAGGGTACAGGCAGAGTCGCAACGGGACCGAAAAGGGAACGCACAAAAAAGCAAAGATCGTTCGCGCCGCATCGGCCCATCGAACGACTGGCCTTGCTGCGTTCCTGCCGTGCCCTTGTCGTCCTTGCCCGTGACAAGCGACGACGTGACAAAGAAAACCGCGCGGGCGAAGCGCACCGCGCGGGTTCTTCCACGGCAAGCTCAAGTATCAGGCCAGGGCCTTGATACGGCCGGACAGGCGCGACAGCTTGCGCGAAACGGTGTTGGCGTGCAGCACGCCCTTGCTCACACCGCGCATCAGCTCGGGCTGGGCCTGCTTGAAGGCCTCGGCAGCGACGCCCTTGTCGCCAGAGGCGATGGCGGTCTCAACCTTCTTCAGGAAGGTGCGGATGCGGCTGACGCGGGCGCGATTGACCTCAGTCCGGGTGGCGGTCTGACGGATGCGCTTCTCAGCGGACTTATGATTGGCCATAGGAAACCTTTACGCGGGACATGGATATGCCGTAGGAAGCGGCGCTTATACAGGCGCCCCACCGCCCCGTCAAGCGGGTGCGGGCAAGGCCCCCATACGAAACTTGCTTGTCTGGCCATCAGCCCGGGGGTCGTGCCAGAGTCTTCATCGAGTCGCGGGAGAGTCATTCCCGAACGCGCTGCAGTAAAAGCGTTTATATTGTTGTTGGTTTGATTTGAACACCCCATCCCTTGTTCGGGCTGGGTTGCGTTCCCTCAAGGGCCGTGGGGTGACAGCTGGAAGCGCACCGACAGACGTTTTCCCTGCTGTTCGATACCGATATCCAGCACTTCCTCCCCGCGCGTCCAGTGTCCGTCCGCCCCCTTGCTCCAGCCCAGCTGCGGCAAGGTCTCGGCATAGAAGCGGGTGACGGCATCGGCATCCCCCTGGCCCGTGGCCACGGACTGGACGATGCGGCCTGCCGGATTGTCGAAGACCAGTGCGTCATCGGCGGCAGCCGTCAGGCCAGGGGCCAGCGGCACGTCTTCCGTTCCCGGCACGAAAGCGGCCAGGGCCTGCCCCGGCACCAGGGCCGTGGCCAGTAGGATCAGGGCGGCGGTCAGCAGGGCGCGCAGGCCCGAAAACGGATGCGACAGCATGGTCTTGTCTGCATACCCTAGCGTTGGCGCCGCGCACAGAAGAAAGTGGAACGGCCTGACTGTGTGATGCGCGCGACACCGCCGGTGGCGGCCACGTCGCAATCGCACCGCCCGCACGCCTCGCCCTCGCGCCCATAGACCTGGAAGCGGTGCTGGAAATAGCCCAGCTCGCCATCCGATTGCACAAAGTCGCGCAAGGTGGAACCGCCGGCGGCAATCGCCTCGCCCAGCACATCGCGGATGATGGGCACCAGGCGCTCGGCATCCGCGCCGGCCACGCTGTCGCCGCTGCGGGTGGGGTCGATGCCAGCCCGGAACAGCGCCTCGCAGACATAGATATTGCCCAGGCCCGCCACCACCTTCTGGTCCAGCAGCAGCGCCTTGATCGGGGCCGCCCGGCCGCGCAGGCGGGCCGACAGTCCCCCGGCATGGAAGCCGTTGCCCAGCGGCTCGGGCCCCAGTCCGGCCAGCATGGGATGGCTGTCCAGCCCCGCTTCATCGAACAGATCCATGAAGCCGAACCGACGCACATCATTATAGGTGACGACCCAGCCATCATCGGTATGGAAGACCAGATGGTCGTGAACGGCGGGCACCGGGGCCGGGCCCGGCTTCACCACCATGCTGCCCGACATGCCCAGATGGATCATCCAGACCAGCCCGCCTTCGACCCGGATCAGGATATATTTGGCCCTTCGGTCCAGCGACAGCACCTGGCGACCTGTCAGGCGGCGGGCAAAATCGGCCGGCAGCGGGAAGCGCAGGTCCGGCCGGTGCTGATCCACCCGCACCAGACGCCGCCCTTCCAGCTTCATGGCCAGGCCGCGGCGGACGGTTTCAACCTCGGGCAGTTCGGGCATGGGCTCGGCTCGGCAACAAAGGGGACCCGGCCGTGATAGCACGGCCGGACCCGTCCCGCGACGGCCGGATGCCGGACCGGGCCATCACCGGTATCCGGCGTCGATGCCGCCTCTCAGCGAATGCAGGCATCCAGCCCGTCCCGGCGCACGATTTCCATCCGCTGTGACAGGACCCCTGCCCGGCCCGCAACATAGCGGCCGGGCGGGTTGGCCTTCCACTGACGCGGATTGGGCAGGATGGCCGCCAGCAGGGCCGCCTCACGGGTCGACAGGTCTGCGGCACCTTTGCCGAACCAGCTTCTTGCCGCCGATTCGGCCCCGTACACGCCGGGCGCCCATTCGACGATATTCAGATAGACCTCCAGGATGCGGTGCTTGGACCAGAAGGTTTCCACCAGCAGCGTGAACCACAGTTCCACACCCTTGCGCAGCCAGGACCGGTCGGGCCAGAGGAAGGCGTTCTTGGCCACCTGCTGGCTGATGGTGCTGCCGCCGCGCAGACGCCGGCTTTTCTCGTTACGCTCCATCGCCTGTTCGATAGCGTCGACATCGATGCCCATATGGCCGCAGAAGCGGCTGTCCTCCGCCGCGATGACGGCGCGGGGCAGGTGCGGCCCCAACTTTTCCAGCGCCCGCCATTCCCGGTGCCAGCCATCGCCCTGCAGCGCGCGGATCACCATCAGCGGCGTGCCCGGCACCGGCAGCACGGCATAGGCCAGCACCCACAGGATGGACAGCACCACAAAGCCACCCGCTGCCCAGGCGATGCCCCGCGCCAGCCGCCGCCGCCAGTTCCGCCCGCCTGCAGACGCCACGCCATCCCCCGCCATTTGTCGCCATGACATGTAATCCCATGCGGGCGTGGCGCAAACGCGTAAAAAGGGACAAACGTTCATTCAGGGAGAACGCGCGATGTACAAGCTTTACGGCAACCCCGGACAGGCCAATCTGGTGGTCCATATGGCGCTGGAGGCCATCGGCGCGCCCTATGAGCTGGTCCCCGTCGATACCGCCGCCAGGGAACATGAGGGGGCGGCTTACAAGCGCCTTAATCCGACGGGTCGCATCCCCGTGCTGGTCGATGATGACCAGCCCATTTTTGAAACCGCGGCCATCCTGCTGCATCTGGCCGATAAGCATCCGCAAGCCGGGCTGATGCCGGCGCTGGGCACGCTGGACCGGTCGCTGGCCTATCAATGGTTGATCCACCTGACCAATTCCGTGCAGGTGGGCTATATCGCCTATTACTATCCCGACCGCCAGGTGACCGACCCCGCCTTTGCCGACAGCGTCAGGCAGGCGGCCGAAGCCCGCGTGAACGCCCTGTTCGACACGATTGAAAAGGCCCTGGACGGACGGGAATGGCTGGTGGGCGACCGGCCGACCATGGTCGACTTCATGCTGCTGATGATGGTGCGCTGGGGCCGCAATTTCGCGACCCGCCCGCCGCGCACCCTGCCCAACCTGGGCGCGCACGCCGCCCGCACGCTGGCCCTGCCTCCCGTCAAGGCGGCCTTCGAAAAGGAAGGGCTGTCGCAACCCTGCTATTGACGGACAACCGGCGGCGGACCGCTTGACAAGCCCACGCCGCCGGGATTTAACGACAGGACGTGGTGATTTGGTGACCGGATTGCAGACCACGTTAAAGAAACTGCTAAAAGGTCGAAGCCATGGACCAGAAGCCGGCAAAGGCGGGTACGGGCCTCGATCGAACGGTCGGGGCCGTCTTTATGCTTGAACAAAGCGGCCCTAAGACTTCTGGAAGGAACATGGCGATGAGCGATCTGCCCGAAGATGTGAACCCCGCGACCCTGCTGGTGCATGGCGGTACCCGCCGCAGCCAGTTCGAGGAGACGAGCGAGGCCATCTTCCTGACGTCGGGTTTCACCTATACCAGTGCGGAAGCGGCGGAAGCGGCCTTCATCAATGACGGTTCGCGTTTCGTCTATTCCCGCTTCCGCAACCCGACCGTCGCCATGTTCGAGGATCGGCTGGCAAAGTATGAGGGCTTCCCCCGCTGCTTTGCGACCGCGTCGGGCATGGCCGCCGTGCATGCCGCCGTCTTCGGCCTGCTGAAGGCCGGCGACCGGATCGTGGCGTCGCGCGCCCTGTTCGGGTCCTGCCTTTATATCGTCAGCGATCTGGCCAAGCGCTTCGGCATCGAAAGCGTCATCATCGACGGCACCAAGCCGGAGGAATGGGAACAGGCGCTGTCGGTGCCGACCAATCTGGTGTTCCTGGAAACGCCCAGCAATCCCTGTCTGGAAGTGGTCGACCTGGCCCATGTCGTGCCGCTGGCCCACAAGGCCGGGGCCAAGGTGGTGGTGGATAATGTCTTCGCCACGCCCGTCCTGCAAAAGCCGCGCAGCTTCGGCGTCGATGTCGTCGTCTATTCCGCGACCAAGCATATTGACGGTCAGGGCCGCTGTCTGGGCGGCGCCATCCTGTGCGAAGACGATGTGGCGGCCCTGATCGCTCCGTTCCTGCGCCATACAGGCCCGGCGCTCAGCCCCTTCAACGCCTGGAACCTGCTGAAGGGTCTGGAGACGCTGGAACTGCGCGTCAATGCGGCGTCCGCCAGCGCCCTGAAGGTCGCCACCTTCCTGGAAGGCCATCCGGCCGTGGAGCGTGTGCTCTATGCCGGATTGGACAGCCACCCGCAGCGCGCCCTGCTGAAGCGGCAGATGAAGTCCGGCAGCAACCTGATCTGCTTCCATCTGAAGCCGTACAAGGGCGACGCCAAGGCCGCGGCCTTTGCCGTGCTGAACGGGCTGCGCGTGGCCAAGATCTCCAATAATCTGGGCGATTCAAAGTCGCTGGCCACCCACCCGGCCACGACGACGCACCAGCGCCTGACGGACGCCGAACGCGCCATCGTCGGCATCGGCCCCGGCACCATCCGCCTGTCCGTGGGGCTGGAGGATGCCGACGATCTGATCGCTGACCTGCGGCGCGGGCTGGACACGCTGGTCTGACGCGACATGTGACATCCCCGGCGGTAGCCTATCGCCGGGGATGGTTCCGGTCAGCCGGAAACGACTCTACGCCGCCCGATGCCATGCAAGACAGGCAAGCTTCTTTATCTGCGATGTTGGGAAGTAAAGTGGCGGACCCGAATGGATTCGAAGCAGCTGACAATCGCCATCGCGCTTGATGCTGATCGGCTGACATGGACATTGGGGAAACGACCGTGCGGACCCAAATCATGACCTCTGACGTGACGGCGTGCCGTGGTACAAACGTAGAATGAGTTGGAGTGCCAAGCATGTCGACACTGGATTTCAGCCATCTTACCACCGAGCAGCGGCTCGACCTGATTGCGGACCTCTGCGACAGCATCGACCATGACGCGGTGCCGCTCACCAACGCCCAGGCCGCTGAGTTGGACCGGCGATTGGCCATGTTGGATGCCGAGCCGGGCGAAGGCCGCGACGCCTTCGAGGCGCTGGCCGATCTTCGCCGCCGCCACGCGTGATGCGCGTCCGCCTGACGTCTGCCGCCGAGGCCGAACTGGACGACGCGCTGGCGTGGTACGGCGGCATCCGCGAGGGGCTGGCCGCCCGCTTCCTCGACGAGTTCGAGCGTCTGCTGGAGCGCCTGCGCGACAATCCGCACCAGTTTCCCTGCATACGGCGGGACATCCGCCGTGTCGGGTTTCGCCGCTTTCCCTATGGGCTGGTTTTCCGCATCCTCCCGGGCGAGGTGGAGATCGTCGCCTGTTTCCATGACCGCCGCGACCCACGCCAGTGGCAGCAGCGCACATGACGGCACAATCGTCGCGGGTCCGTAATGTCATGCGAGTCATATTACCCCGTAAAGCCTGAGGGTAATGGACGGGCACGCTTTATTCGCTTGCCCTGGCGCCAAAGTGTTATCTTGAGCTCGGAATAGAAACAAAACCCAATAACGGCCATGTCGATCTTGACACCGGCGTTATCGAGTTCCGCCGCGCGGGCCACACCGAAACGTCGAAGCGCCGCGGGCGGTTGAACGTTCCCGACAGGCTGCTGCGGTTCCACACTATGTCCGCCGTCATACCGACCAGTATGTGTTCGAATATGGTATCCCGGGCAAGAGGCGGGGGCGGCATAAGATGAAGAAGAATGAGCAGCTTCTGTGCGAAGCCATGGTCCGTCTTCTGGAGGGCAAGCTCGGGCTAAAAAGGTATGACGTGACCATTCCGGAAGATGACGCCTCGGGGCCTCCGGTCGAAATCCGCTTCCGCCTGGGTGAGCGCAGGTATGCCATCGAGCATACTGTGATCGAGCCGTTCTCCGGGGCGATTGCCATGGAAAAGGATTTCGCCAACTTCGTCGCAGATATCGAAGAGGAATTGCGTGGCAAGCTCCCGTTTCCTGGTTACTACGAGATCATCTTCCCGGAAAATCCGACGGACGGTAGGCATCGTAGGACGCATCCGGCGCTACGCCAGCATATCATCGCCTGGATTCTCAGGGCCGGCGCCGAGCTTCATGCCGAATCTCCACGGCACCTAGATCGCGACCACGCTCCATTCGGGCACCGAAGCACCAACACCACCGAGATCGATGGCATTCCCCTGACGCTCACCCGCTTCATTCATTGGACCGGGGCAGACGGCCGTCATGACGGCAGATTCGCCCTCGCCCGGTTCGTTGGTGATGACAACACCATCGAGGATTTGCGTCGGGACCGCATCAGGACGGCGCTCGACAAGAAACTGCCGAAGCTGACGGACTGCCGAAGGGATGGAGACTGCACGATCCTGATCCTGGAATACTCCGACATTGCGCTCACCAACCATGTCCTGGTCGCAGAGGCGCTTGAAGCAGCCCTAACTGGTCGGGATGACCGCCCGGATCACATCTTCCTCGCCGCTACGCAGATAGATGGGGAATGGAAATTCTTCCATGTAGTGGCTGGCAGATCCGTCAAATGGGAGTTGGACTGCATCCCCATTTCCAACCTCGATCCGTGATTGGGATCGGTCCATGCCTGTAATATGGCTAAGTCACTGATTTCATTTGGAAAAAATTGGCGGACCCGAATGGATTCGAACCATCGGCCTCTGCCTTCGGAGGGCAGCGCTCTATCCAGCTGAGCTACGGGTCCATGCCGGCCGGGGTCTTCCCCCGAGCGGCGCGGACCATAGCGCATCATTTCGGTGGGTGCAATTGCTTCCTGACGGAAAGAATGGCGGAAACCGGTGGGCAGGGAAAAGGCCGGTCCTGGCCGCTGATACGGTGTCCCGGTGATCGGGGCCGATCAAAGGCCACAATCGCGCGGCCATACGCCTTCTCGGTCAGCGTCCCTTGGCCGGGACAGGATATCAGCCCAGCATGGCCCGCAGGGCCTGACGCGACAAATCCTTCAAGGCATCCCGCATCCGCTGAATTTCGTCGGCGGCGGCCTCGTAATCCTGGATCAGGCCACCGACCAGCGTCGCCGGATCGGATGATTCATCCGGATAGCGGTCCCGGGCACGGGCGGCGCGGCGGCGCAACCGCTCGACGATATCTTCCTCGTTGGACATGGGCCCTTCCCGTTCGGATCACTGCTCCGGCACAGCTTTAAGCATGCCCGTCCGGCCGCGTCATCCCTTTCCTTTGAGCAGTCACGCCCGCCCCGTCCTTTGGGAGTATGGCATTTGCTTTACACATTCGTGGTTGATTTCGTGTCAGCCACTGTCTTATTTCCTGAGCTAGGGGCGGCCTCACTCCTAGATCCCAAAGGGGGTTTCCAACATGTTTTCGATATGGCGCGTCATATTGTGCCGGGCTGTGGCCGCCGGCGCGATGACGCTTACCCTTCCCGGTGCGGCAGTGGCGGCGTCGGCGGAACCGGAGATGTGCTCACCCGCCGCCAATGGACGATGCGACTATACGGTCGGTCGTGAAGGCGCGCATCGGATCGACGTTACCATGCCCGCCACCGCAGCCGCGCAAACCAAGGCCATCAATATCGGCGGGCATGATTGTCCCCTGATCCGGCAGGCGGACACGGCCGCCGATGGTGGCGTGCATTTGGCCTGCTTTGCCTATCTGGCGGGCGGGACGACCTATACACTGTTCATTCCGCCGGTCGGCAAGGTCACTGTGGTCCGGGCCGAACCGATGCATGGGGAAACGGTGACGCTGATCCCCTGAACAGTCCGCAGCCTTGCTTAGTCAATGCGGTTTGGCGCCCGGCACCGTCTGCTCGATGCTGTTCAATGCGTCGGCCAGCCGGTGGGTGGCGCTGCCGCGCTTGGCCGGTTGCTGCTGCGATGCATCGGGCGACCAGCCGGCCAGGAAGATCACCTCGAACGTGGCAGGCACGGTGCCGTCCGCTTCCCGGAACAGCTCCATATAGCGTTCGGCCGCCCGGAGGATGACCGCGCGCCGCGTCGGCTGCTTCAGCCGGCTGAAGGCGGCGTTGGTTTCCCCCATGCCGCGCAGGTCGCGCATCAGCCGGAACGGGTCGGGATAGCTGACGGTCAGCGTGTCCATGTCGGCCACGGGCAGGGCGAAACCCGCCCGCTGCAACAGGCCGGCGGCATCGCGCAATCCGGCCATGGGACTGATCCGGGCCGACACGCCACCCGTCACCTCCGTCTCCGCCTCCATCAGGGCGCGGCGCAGTTCGAACAGGCTGTCGCCGCCCAGCATGGCGGCGATGAACAGCCCGTCGGGCCGCAACACCTGACGCGCCTGGATCAGGGCGCCCGGCAGGTCGTTCACCCAATGCAGCGACAGGTTGGACACGACCATGTCGAAGCTGCCGGGGGCGAAGGACAGCGCCTCCTCATCCATCGCCAGGGCCGGGCTGCCTGTTTGGGCGCCGGCGAGGGCGGCCATGGCCGGTGACAGGTCGGCATGCACCAGATGGGCGATGCCGTTGCGGCCCTTCAAGGCCGCCTCCACTTCGCCGCCATGGCAGCCCAGGTTCAGCACGCGCGGGAAGTCGCGGCGGATCATCTCCAGCCGCTCGCCCAGCCGTTCGGCCACGTCGCGCAGCAGAAAGTCGAACTGCCCGAAACCGGCCGCGGCCCGGTCGCGATGGCGGCGGACCAGGGGGCGGTCGAACAGGAACATGGTGTCGTTGTCGCTCATGGTCTCTGCCATACCCCGGTCCGGCCCCCGCCGCAACCGCCGGAACGATCGACCTGCCGACACGTCATGGCACTTTCATGGAAATATGACAGAGCACTTCTTGACAGTCGGGGCTGGGGTGATTAGCTCATTGGCACTCACCGAGCGTGAGTGCTAACAACAGGCTCACGCCAAACCCTTTTGCCTTTTCAGGGAGAGATCCTATGAAGTTCCGTCCGCTGCACGACCGCGTCGTGGTCAAGCGCGTTGAGTCCGAGCAGAAGACCGCCGGCGGCATCATCATCCCCGACACCGCCAAGGAAAAGCCCCAGGAGGGCGAGGTGGTCGCCGTGGGTTCGGGTGCCCGTGACGAGGCCGGCAAGCTGATCGCGCTGGACGTCAAGGCCGGCGATCGCGTCCTGTTCGGCAAGTGGTCGGGCACCGAGGTGAAGATCGACGGTGTCGAATACCTGATCATGAAGGAAAGCGACATCATGGGCGTTCTGAACGCCTGAGTCGGATCACCTGATCCCGCCTGACCCATAGATTTCAAAGGATTAGAGCAATGGCTGCCAAGGAAGTTAAGTTCGGCTCCGACGCCCGCGCCAAGATGCTGCGCGGCGTGGACATTCTGGCCGACGCCGTGAAGGTGACCCTGGGTCCGAAGGGCCGCAACGTCGTGATCGAGAAGAGCTTCGGCGCTCCCCGCATCACCAAGGACGGTGTCTCGGTCGCCAAGGAAATCGAACTGGCTGACAAGTTCGAGAACATGGGCGCCCAGATGGTGAAGGAAGTGGCGCAGAAGACGGCCGATCTGGCCGGCGACGGCACCACCACCGCCACCGTGCTGGCCCAGGCCATCGTCCGTGAGGGCGCCAAGGCCATCGCCGCCGGCATGAACCCGATGGATGTGAAGCGCGGCGTCGATCTGGCCGTCGCCACCGTCGTGGCCGACATCCAGGCCCGTAGCCGCAAGGTCACGACCAACGACGAGATCGCCCAGGTCGGCACCATCTCCGCCAACGGCGAGGCCTTTATCGGCGCCAAGATCGCCGAAGCCATGGCCCGCGTCGGCAATGAAGGCGTCATCACGGTCGAGGAATCCAAGAGCCTGGAGACCGAGCTGGACGTCGTCGAGGGCATGCAGTTCGACCGCGGCTACCTGTCGCCCTATTTCGTGACCAACGCCGACAAGATGGTTGCGGACCTGGAAAGCCCCTACATCCTGCTGTTCGACAAGAAGCTGTCGGGCCTGCAGGCCATGCTGCCGGTGCTGGAAGCCGTCGTTCAGTCGTCGCGTCCGCTGGTCATCGTGGCCGAGGATGTGGAAGGCGAGGCCCTGGCCACGCTGGTCGTCAACAAGCTGCGCGGCGGCCTGAAGATCGCCGCCGTGAAGGCCCCGGGCTTCGGTGACCGTCGCAAGGCGATGCTGGAAGACATGGCCATCCTGACGGGCGGCCAGGTCATCAGCGAAGATCTGGGCATCAAGCTGGAGAACGTGACCCTGGACATGCTGGGCCGCGCCAAGAAGGTGACGATCTCCAAGGACAACACCACCATCGTTGATGGTGAGGGTTCCAAGGAAGACATCACGGCCCGTATCGCCCAGATCAAGGCCCAGATCGAAGAGACCACCAGCGACTATGACCGCGAGAAGCTGCAGGAACGTCTGGCCAAGCTGGCCGGCGGCGTTGCGGTCCTGCGCGTCGGCGGCGCTACCGAGGTCGAGGTGAAGGAGCGCAAGGATCGCGTTGACGACGCGATGCATGCCACCCGCGCCGCGGTCGAGGAAGGCATCGTCGCCGGCGGCGGCGTGGCCCTGCTGTACGCCACCAAGGCCCTGGAAGCCCTGGCGACGACCGATGCCGACCAGAAGTTCGGTGTCGACATCGTCCGCAAGGCCCTGCAGGCCCCGGTCCGTCAGATCGCCCAGAATGCCGGCTTCGACGGCTCGGTGATCGTCGGCAAGCTGCTGGAGCAGGGTGACACCAACCACGGCTTCAACGCCCAGACCGGCGAATATGGCGACATGTTCAAGTTCGGCGTCATCGACCCGACCAAGGTGGTGCGCGCCGCCCTGCAGGACGCCGCCTCGATCGCCGGCCTGCTGATCACGACCGAAGCCATGATCGCCGAAAAGCCGGCGCCGAAGTCCGCTCCGGCCGGTGGCCCGGGCGGCATGGGCGGCATGGGCGACATGGACTTCTAAGTCCCGGTCGTTCGGCCGAACAGGCTTGAATGAAGAAACCCCCGGCGGAGCGATCCGTCGGGGGTTTTGTTTTTGAGGAAGGCAGGCAATTCGCTAAATAGCAGATGGCGTAGGTCATCCTTTAAAAATATGATCGCGGTGCCAGCTTAGAAATTGAGGATGTGGACACAAGTCACTTCTTTCTGGAATCAATAATTTTCTTGATTCGACAAACATACGCCTCGCGCTTTCTGGCACATGTTTCTCCGCTATAAGGAGCGAATAATCGTCCTTTATGGAAATCAAGCCACGGTCAAACATCCAATGCACGGTAGCCGAAAGCGCTATTCCATTTCGCGGACTGTCCGGTCCTGCCGCGGCAACAGGTCGAATGTGAGCAGCTTGCACCTCAGATCGCCCACCACCGTTGATTAGCCGTAGTCCAGTAACAGCGCATGTTTGCTGGTATGCTGATTTTACAGTTTCTGCAAAAACTTCATCACGAATCGGGCGTGCGACAAGGCGCTCCACAATTGGCCGCTCGAAAGTTGTCGGCTCTTCAGCAAACTGAAAGTTGGAAACTTGCGAGATATGATCTATAGGCTTTTCAAACCCACCCAATATTTGAGCCATGCCTGCTTGTAATATGTTGGAGTATTCCCACTCCGATATAGGTCGAACAGAGCGGCCAAAAGCACCCTTGCTTGTTTGCCCATCAGCACGTCGCAACCCAGACTCATAAAACTGCCCCCCCTCCTTGAAAGGCACTGGTCGGGGAAATGGAAGGTAGTCTGCGATAAATGCATAAAAGTGATCCGGAAGCGTCGGATCCGGTACAATATCTGTTACACGAGCAGTGGCAAAATAGGCCTGCCGTCCACCGCGACTCAGCACGTCAGCAGTTGATCTTCGTGGTTCATAATAAATAACCCAGTCCCCAACCACCTCGCGCGCCACATTCAAGTATGTGCGTGGAAAATGGTATCTGAACTCCGGAAGGTCGTCGTATGTCGGCTCAATTTTGCTTGTAAAAATGGCTTTCATAGCACCACGACCGGAAAACCATGAGACATCTAAGGAATATCAAGGAAATCCATTATTTTCCATCAAAACCAGCGCGTCCCCTTATGCCGCCTCCCGCATCCAGCCGCCAATGCATCATCTTTTCAGGTCTCGCCACGGTCCCAAAGCAATGAGAACGGGCTCATTTCCAATTGCTATTCTTCATGGGCGATGTGCATGGAGGAACGTCAAATCGTACGCAGCGTCACCCTTGCGCATCGGCCGCCGTCACCAGGGCGCGGATGATGCCCCGCCAGTCGTCGGCCACCTTGGGCAGGCGGGATTTCACCATCAGCAGGATGGACAGATCGCGCGCGCGGTCAATGCGCGGATAGGTGCCAAAGGCGCCGGGGCTGGAAAGGATGGGGCAGGCCCCGTCTGCATCGACGGCTTCACACCAGAAACCGATGCCATAACCCTTCATGGCCTCTGCCGCGTCGGGCAGTTCCCGCCGTTCGGCACCACGCATCTGGTCCTGTTCCATATGCGTGAACAGGCTGTCGGGCAGGATGCGGGCGCCGTCGCCAGCCAGCCCGCGCCTGGCGATCAGGCGCAGGATGCGTTCATAATCGTCGGGGCTGGCCCACAGCCCGCCGGCCACGCCCCATTTCTCGCCCCAGCGGCAGGCGGGCGACAGGCCCAGCGGGTCGCCGATCAGGCGACGGAACAGGCTGTTCCAGTCCGCCCCGCCCGCCTGTTCAGCCAAGAAGGCCGCCACCTGCATGGAGGTGCCGCCATAGGCGAAGACTTTGCCGGGCTGGCCGATCAGGTCCATGGTACGCACGTCGCGGGCTGCCGCTTCGGGCGTGGGATAGCGCCGGTCCTGGCGCCAGGGGCCCAGCACCGGCATGGCCGCGGTGTGGCTCATCAACTGAGCCAGGGTGATGGTTGATGCCAGACCGTCCGGGGCCAGACCGGCCTGCGCCAGAGTCAGGTCCAGCCGCAGCTTGCCCTGTTCGACCAGGGCCATGATGACCAGCCCCGCCACCCATTTGCTGGCGGACGCCACGGGAATGACCGTGCCCGGCCCGATATCGCCGAAATAGCCGCGATAGAGCACATGGCCCCGGTGATGGGCGATGGCGGCCACCCCATCCAGCCGATGCTTCTTCATCGCCGCCTGGATCAGGGCCGTCACCGCCGGCAGGTCAGGGGAGGTGGGGTCGACCGTCGCCGCCGCCCAGGCGGGAAGGGCCGGCAGCAGCAGGCCCGCGGCAAGGCCGGACAGGATCAGGCGGCGGCTGAGCATGACGGCTCCTTCAGGGCTGCTTTCCCTGATACGCCGGACCGCCTGTTTTCCTTTACCTATTCGAACCGGTGCGGCACGAAGCGGGAGGTGTCGCGGGTGACGGCCGTGCTGTCCTCGCGGATGCCGATGCCGCGGCATTCATCGCCGATCATCCAGGCGCCGATGACGGCATGATGGTCGCGCATGACCCCGCGCGCATCCGGCCCCTTGGCCGACACCACGGGCGACCAGGCCTGATAGACATAGCCTTCCGCCCCATAGGGGCCGGCGACCTCCATCTCCGCCCGCGCCGGCTTGCCATCCGCCCCCAGCGTGGCCACGGAGATATTGGCTCCTTCCCGGCCCAGCAGCGGCTTGGCGACAACACGGGCGCCGGTGGCGAAGGCACGGCGGTCGAAATGCGCTTCCACCAGATAGGGGTGATGGGGATACATCTCCCACAGCACGGCCAGCAGCCCCTTGTTGGACAGCAGCATCTTCCAGGCCGGCTCGACGGTGCGGATGGCGTTGCGGCGTGTCAGGTCCAGCAGGCTGGTCCCGAAATCATCGGCCACCAGCCATTCCCAGGGCGTCAGCTTGAACAGGCTGGTGATTTCCTGATCTTCCAGATCGGTGAAGAAGCCGCGGCTGGTCCGCCCATCCTCCTCCACCGTCCAGCCGATATCGGAGAGCGCGATGGATTTGGTAGCCAGCCCCGCCTCGATCGCCGTGTCCTGCAGGTAGCGCAGGGTGCCCTCATCCTCGGCATGCGGCATGGCGCAGGTCAGGTGCAGGGCGCGACCCGCCTCCCACACGTCGCGGCGCTGGCTGTCATCGGCCAGCAGCCGGTCGGCGCGCAGCAGGGCCTTCCAGCGATCGACCAGCCCTTCATGGATGGAATTGAACTGGTCCCCGTCGGGAAACACATCTTCCAGCCAAGCCCATTGCGCCACCGATGCCTCGTACAGGCCCGTCGGCGTGTCGGCGTTATATTCCAGCAGCTTGGGCATGCCGTCGCCGTAATCCGCCCCGCCATAGGCCAGATCGAACCTTCCATAGAGGGAGAATTCCTCTCCCTTCAGGTGGCGCTGCCACGATGCCTCGATGGCGGGAATGGCGCTGTCGGGGATGTTCAGCAGGGGATAGAGCCGCTCATCGACAATGCGGCGGGCGGCGGCCATGCACATCTTGTGCAACTCGTTGCCGGCCTCTTCCAGCTGGTCGATCTCCGCCTCGCTGAACACCCAGCAGGCGCTTTCGTCCCAGTAAAGGCCGCTCGGGTCCTCCTCGGTCGGGATCGTATGGAAATCAAAGCCCAGCGCTTCCATGCGGGCTTTCCAGTCGGGACGCGGACGGATGGATTGGCGATGCATGGAGAAACCTGCCCGGAGGGTGCGGGGAAAGAACGGCGGCGGACGATCAGGACCCGCCGCCGCCGAAGCGGGAGGAGGATTTGCCGAAGCCGCCGCGCGTCGTGCTGCGGCTGGGGGCGGCACCAACCTGGCCCGACTTGCTGACCGTTGTTTTCATCTGATAGCCGGTGCGGCCATTGCGGAAGCCATCGCGGTCGCCATTGGGCAGGCGGCCCAGGTCATTGCGGCCGCTATGCATGAAGCCGTCGCGGTCGATGAAGATGGGCCGCGGGTAGTAATAGCCGCCGCCGCCGGTGACGTATCCGCCATACATCTGCGGCGGTGGCGGTTGCAGGGCCCGGGCCATCATGAAGCCCATCAGGGCCGGCACGAAGACATTGCCCAGCGATCCGTTGGGCTGTTGCAGCACCAGCGTCTGGCAATTGCCATTGCCCATCTGCGCCTCGCACGATGTCTGATCATCGAAACGCGGGGCCGTCTGCAATTGCAGCTGACGGGCCTGTTCAAAGGCGGCACTGCATTCGGTGGCGGTGAACTCAGCCTGACATGCTTCCACGCTGGGGAAGATGCGGGCATCGGTCTGGGCCGCGTCGTCATCGCCGCAGCCGGACAGCGCCAGCGCCGCCGCACTGCCGACCAGCAGGGTGGAGATATAGGCGGAACGGCGGCGCTTGCGCGTGGTCTCGGTCATGGCAACCCCGATGGGTTCAGGCGGACTTGTCCGGCGAAGGCAGCGCCACGGGCGACCCGGACGGGCCCTTCAGCCGCGCCAGCCGTTCCTGTACGGACAGTGCGGGCGCACCGCCGGGGCCGACGGCGGCCAGGGCGGCGGCGATATTGGCGTCGCCCATGCTTTCGGTGCTTTTCTGCGACAGGTCGGTCAGCACCCTGGCCTTCAGGCGGGCAGCCTCCGCGCTGCTGCGGGCCTCATTGGCGCGGCGGTTCATGGCGTCGATGGCGACATTCAGCTTGGAACCGCCATCAACACGCAGGCCGGCCACGGCGGCGGCGCGGTCGGCGCGTTCCCGCTCGCGTTCTTCCTGGATGCTGGCGCGTTGCATGTCGCGCTCGGCCTTGGTCAGGGCGGACTTGGCATCGGCCAGGGCCTTGGCCTTCTCGCGATAGGCGTTTTCAGCTTCGGCAACCAGGGCCTCGGCCTCCTCGGCCTCACGCTCCTCCACCACCACCTCGCCTTCCAGCTCCTCCAACTGCGACAGGAGCTTGGTCAGGCTGGCTTCCAGGGCGGTGCGGCGTTCCGCGTCAGCGACGGCAAGCTGGTTGTTCAGATGCTCGGCCGCGGCCAGACGGCGGTCATAATCCTGACGCGCCTGGATGGCCTCATTGCGCTCACGCTGTAAATCGACGCGCAGGCTGGACAGCAGCTTGCCGGCCTTGTCCAGGTCGGCTTCCATGACGCGCAGCTGTGCGACCGACGCGCTTTTAGGGTCCATGGCGACCAGCGCATCCACGACCTGACGGCCAACCTTCTCACCCTTCACGCCCAGCAGCGTGCGGAAGAACTGCATCATGCGGATTACTCCTTGAAAGGCACCGACCCCTAGATGGGGTGCCTGCCATCAAACCGAAAGCGCCCCGGCATTCAGAATGCCCATGGCGATGGACAGGGCGCCCAGCGTGATGCCGTAGCCGATACGCCCTTCCTCAATCCCCTGGCGCAGACCGGGCAGCAGCAGGCGGACAATGAAGAACACCATCAGCTGGCAGACAAGCGCCACCCCGCCCCAGACCAGCAGGTCCAGCAGCGAATAGGTGCCCGACGCCACCGAGGACAGAGCGATGGCCATGCCGATGGCGGTCCCGCCCAGGCTGGTGGCAGCAGCGGGATTGCCCTGCCGGATCAGGGTCCATTCGCGATAGGGCGTGATCAGCGTATAGATCAGCAAAGCGGCGGCCAGCAGCGCCACAGAGGCACCGACAAAGGCCAGATAAAGCGGCAGGGTCTCGAACATGGCTCCAAGGCTCCGTCACCCGCCGGCAAGAGGGCCGGCTTGGAGCGGGAGGCTATGACAGTGCCGGGCGGATTGCAAAAACTGTTTGGGGGACAGGTGGAACGGGTGGGGATCAGCCAGCCTATTCATAATGCCAGCGGCACTGCGAAATCTCCAACTGCTGGTCGGGGGCTTTGCCGGTGACGCGATAGACAAGTCGGTGCTCAGAGGTGATCCGGCGCGACCACCACCCCTTCAAATTGCTCCCCAAAGGCTCCGGCTTGCCTAAGCCGCTGAACGGGGTGCGGGTTGCGTCTTTGATGAGGGTGTTGATTTTTATCAGGATGTCGCGGTCCTGTGCCTGCCAATAGAGGTAGTCTTCCCACGCTCTATCCATCCAGATCAGGCGCATCGCCCGCTACTCAATCAAGTCTCGTTCCGTGCCTTGTCCCGCGTCCGCCTGTGCAACCGCTTCCATCAATCGACGCGCATTGGCAGGCGAACTCAACAGATGCAGCGTCTCCTGCAGGCTGCTCCATTCACTTTCCGCGATGACGACCACGGGCTCCGCGTTCTGTCGCGTGACGACCAGCGGCGCGCGGCTGGCCTCCACCTCGTCCAGATAATGGGCCAGGTTCTGCCGGAACTGCGTCGCGCTGACATGGGACATGGGGAACCTCCATCTGTACAGAAAAGCGTACGCTCTTTCATTCCTGCCCACAACGAAAAAGGCCGCCGGGTCGCCCCGACGGCCTTTTCCTTACTCAAAACGCATCCCGAAAGCCGGGACACCGCGTCGGGCATCAGCCCTCGGCGGCTTCGGCCTTCTTGGACAGGTCTTCGCCGGTCACCTGATCGACGACCTTCATCGACAGCTTGACCTTGCCGCGATCGTCGAAGCCCAGGACCTTCACCTTGACGGCGTCGCCCTGCTTCACGACGTCGGTGACCTTGGCCACGCGCTCGTTCTTCAGTTCGGAGATGTGGACCAGACCGTCGCGGCTGCCCAGGAAGTTCACGAAGGCGCCGAAATCCATGACCTTGACGACCTTGCCGTCATAGACTTCGCCCACTTCCGGCTCGGCCACGATGCCCTTGATCCACTTGATGGCGGCGTCGGAGCACTTGCTGTCGACGGCCGACACCTTGACGGTGCCATCATCTTCGATGTCGATCTTGGCGCCGGTCTGTTCCACGATCTCGCGGATGACCTTGCCGCCCGACCCGATGACGTCGCGGATCTTCTCCTTGGGGATGTTGATGACGGTGATGCGCGGGGCATTGCCCGACACTTCGCCGCGCGCGGTATTCAGCGCCTTGTTCATCTCACCCAGGATGTGGATGCGGCCCTTCTGGGCCTGGGCCAGGGCGACCTTCATGATCTCTTCCGTGATGGAAGTGATCTTGATGTCCATCTGCAGGGCGGTGACGCCCGCTTCGGTACCGGCGACCTTGAAGTCCATGTCGCCCAGGTGATCTTCGTCACCCAGGATGTCGGACAGGACGGCGAACTTCTCGCCTTCCTTGATCAGGCCCATGGCGATGCCGGCGATGGGGCGGGCCAGCGGGGCGCCGGCATCCATCAGCGACAGGGACGTGCCGCAGACCGTGGCCATGGAGGAGGAACCGTTCGATTCCGTGATCTCCGACACGACGCGCAGCGTGTAGGGGAATTCTTCCTTGGTCGGCAGCAGCGGGTGGATGGCGCGCCAGGCCAGCTTGCCATGGCCGATCTCACGACGGCCCGGGCTGCCCATGCGGCCGGCTTCACCCACGCTGTAGGGGGGGAAGTTGTAATGCAGCATGAAGCTTTCGCGGTATTCGCCTTCCAGGGCGTCGATGATCTGCTCGTCCTGGTTCGTGCCCAGGGTGGCGACCACCAGCGCCTGCGTCTCACCGCGGGTGAACAGGGCCGAACCATGGGCGCGGGGCAGGATGCCCACTTCGGCCACGATGGGACGGATATCCACGGTGGTGCGGCCGTCGATGCGCTTGCCGGTCTCCAGCACAGCGCCGCGCAGCACGTCGGCTTCCACTTCCTTGAACATCTCGGAAATGGCTTCCGGCGCGAACTCGTCCTTCAGTTCGGCCTTGGCCTTGTCCTTGGCGGCACCGACGGCGGCATAACGCTCCTGCTTGACCAGGATCGAATAGGCGGCCTTCACGTCCGCGCCGGCCACTTCCAGGATGCGGGCCTTGACGGCTTCCTTGTCGAAGGCCGGCGGGGCGATGTCGCGGGGTTCCTTGGCGGCATCCTCGGCCAGGGCGATGATCAGGTCGATCACCGGCTGGAACTGGGCATGGCCGAACATGACGGCGCCCAGCATGATCTCTTCCGACAGCTCCTTGGCCTCGGATTCGACCATCAGCACGCCTTCTTGCGTACCGGCAACAACCAGATCCAGGGTGGCGTTTTCCACCTGGTCGGCGGTCGGGTTCAGGATGAACTGACCATTTTCGTAACCGACGCGGGCGGCACCGATGGGGCCCAGGAAGGGCAGGCCGGAAATGGTCAGCGCGGCGGACGCACCGATCATGGCGACGATGTCGGGATCATTCTCAAGATCGTGGCTCAGCACCGTGCAGACGACCTGCGTCTCGCAGCGATAGCCATCGACGAACAGCGGACGGATCGGGCGGTCGATCAGGCGGCTGACCAGCACTTCCTTTTCCGTGGGACGGCCTTCACGCTTGAAGAAGCCGCCGGGGATCTTGCCCGCGGCGAAGGCCTTTTCCTGGTAATTCACCGTCAGCGGGAAGAAATCCACGCCCGGCTTCGGCGACTTGGCGCCGACGGCGGTGCAGAGCACCACCGTGTCGCCATAGCTCACCATGACGGCGCCATCGGCCTGACGGGCGATCTTGCCGGTCTCGATGACCAGTTTGCGACCGCCCCATTCCATTTCCTTGCGGAACACCTTGAACATTGTATCGATCCTTCCATCCGAAACCCGCAGCACCCCGGATTGGGCGGCCGGGCCGGGGCCCGTTCGGACGGCCCCGCCTGTTTCTTGCCCCTTCAGTACCCTATTTTCGCGCGCGAAAGGATAGCGCACATGGGAAAACGGCCAGCCGGAAGGGGTCCCGGCTGGCCGTCCACACCTCAACTCTTTATCCGGCCCGACCGGCGCTTCCCCGTGGTTCCGCCGCCCTTGCCGCCGACACGCCACCCGTACCCGCAGGCGCAGGTCCGATCGGTGGTCGGGGTCACGGGCTTGGCAAAGCTCACGTCGATGGTCACCTTGTCAGCAGTTCGGATGGAACCGGTCCGGCCGCCCCACGCCTTAGCGGCGCAGGCCCAAGCGCTGGATCAGGCTGTCGTAGCGAGCCTTGTCCTTGCCCTTGGTGTAATCCAGCAGACGGCGGCGCTGACCGACCATCACCAGCAGACCACGACGCGAATGGAAATCCTTCGAGTGGGTCTTCAGGTGTTCGGTCAGGTTGTTGATGCGCTCGGTCAGGATGGCGACCTGCACTTCCGGCGAACCGGTATCGCCTTCCTTGGTCTTGTACTCTTCGATCAGCGCAGTCTTGCGCTCAGCCGTGATCGACATCGGATGTCTCCATATTAAGATGATTGAGGACGAACGCACCCGGATGCAAGGCATCCCATCGACGGGGCTCCGGCGGACCGGAACGGGCACGCGCCCGCAACAGCGATCGGGGCCGGGCCGGGATGTCGTCCAGCACGGTCCCGCGCAGGCGGGCGTCGATATGCGTGGGTTGATGCGCCAAAGCCCGGCCCTGGTCAAGCGGATTCCGTGGATTTCCGCGCTTGTCCGGGCATGGCTGTATCCCTGGGAGGGGGTGGCTCAGTTCTCCACCGGCAGCCAGGGGATGCTGGCCACGGGCACCCCTTCCTCGCGCAGGGCCTCGGCCTGTTCGGGAGAGGTTTCGCCATAGATGGCGCGGCTTTCCACCTCGCCATAATGAATCCGGCGGGCTTCTTCGGCAAAGCGGTCGCCGACATAATCGGCGTTCTTTTCCACCTGCGTGCGCAGTTCGCGCAGATGGCGCAGGATTTCGGCCTGTGCTTCCCGTACTGCATCGGGAACGGGGGCCGCGGGAACCGGTTCTGCCGATGACGTGTCCACCGCCGGGACGGGAGGTGCCTCCCGGTCGCGGGACCGGCCGCCCCGGGCGATGGCCGGCGCCATGGGCGCCTTGATCACCTTGGCATCCCCGCAGATCGGGCAGGTGATGGCGTGCGCGGCGGCCTGCGCCTCATACGCGGCACCGTTTCGGAACCAGCCCTCGAACCGGTGGTCCTGGCTGCATTTCAGGTCGAACAGGATCATGGGACGTCAGATGATGTCTCTATGACAGATAGATGGCCTGTTGCGGCCCTGCGGGCAAGCCTGTTGCGATGCAGGGTGCCATGCCGCGGCGCAACGGGTGTGGAAACCGGTAACAATTCACGAAATAATGTATAATATCCATACAGCCGGTTTTATTAAGGGTTTATCCATTTTCAACTCACCATCATCGGATGGCGCGCGCTGTTCCGATCATTCCCTTCTGTCGGAGGTGCCATGAACCGCCATCTTTTCCCCGTGCTGGCGTTGTCCCTGCTGCTGACCGCCTGCCAGACCACCACGCCGTCGAAACCCACCACCAACGTCACCCTGTCCCCATCCGGGGCATCGACCAGAACGGAAACGGAGGCCGCAGTCGGGTGGGTCGACCGGGCAGACGCCGCCGGCCTGCGCTATGGTACCGCCCCATTCCTGATCCCGCGACAGGTGGCGGGCATGACCGTCTCCGGCCGGCGGCAAAGCCCGGGACATGATGTGGATGGCATCGTCCAGTATGGCATCTCCGGCCAGGACAGTTGGGCCACCATCTTCATCTACAACGCCAGCGCCTTCGATGCCGATCTGACGGTGCTGACCAGCACCCAGTCCGCCGCCATCCTGTCGGCCCCTGGGCGGCAACTGGCACTGGATAATGCGGGGCCGCTGCCCGGCGGGGACGATACGCCCGTGCTGCGCCAACTGCTCTGGCAGGAGGAGGTGGGGCGCGCCAGTACATTGGTCGCGCTCAGCGGCGGCGGATGGGTCGTGAAGCTGCAGGTCAGCGGGCCCGACCGCGCCAGCGTGGAACGGATCACCCAGGCCGCACTGGCTGGCCTGCGCGTCGATCCGGGCACGAAGCTGACCCCTGTGCTGCCCCCCGATCTGCGGCCAAAGGCCTGCGCCGCCCCCCAGCAAGGCCCCGAAGCGGCACAGATGCCGCTGGACATGGGCAGCACGATTGTGGAGGCCGCCACGTTGGGCCCGGAAGGCCATGTCTGGTCCTGGCCGCCGGAAGCCGCGGGCGATGTCTGCATCGAGGCGGAAGGCAGGGCGGAGCGCCGGCCCTTCCTTCTGTTCCGGCGCCAGGATGCGGCGGGCAAGGCCCTGGGCTGGCTGGCCCCGCTGGGCGATGCCGGCGTCGCCCTGGAATGCGCGCCGGGTCTGGCCAATGCCATGGGCATGGAAGGGGCCAACGCGAAATATGTTCTGCGCCTGCATGCGCCGGGCGGCGGACAGGTGGCGGCCGGTTTCGACGCCCTGCCCAACCGCGACCAGATGCTGAAGATCATTCGCGACATGCTGGGCGCACCCATTCCCCTGCCGCCGGGGGCCTGAATTGCGTCCAGGACAGGACAGGGGGGGGCGTGCGCGGACGGGGTGGGTAGAGCGGTCAAGATTGCAGGACCTCGGTACAAGCCTTTGATTCGGCGTGTCATGCATGCTTCAAATGTTACGCTTTGCATAGCGAACCCCCTTCCGCATCGGCCGCCATGACCCACTGCCTTCCCTTCGCCCCGCCCTCCCCCTGGATTGTCCGGTTCGGCGCCTTGCTGCCGGCCGGTTCGCGTGTGCTGGATGTCGCCTGCGGCGGCGGGCGGCATCTGCGCCACTTCCTGGACCGGGGCAGTCAGGTCACGGGGGTGGATATCGACCTGCGGGGGGTGGAGGATCTGCGTGCCGTTCCCGGCGTCACCCTTGCCCAGGCCGATCTGGAAGGTCCCGATGGCTGGCCGCCGTCCCTTTCCGGGTTCGATGCCGTCATCGTCACCAACTATCTGCACCGACCGCTGCTGCCCGCTCTGGTCGCCGCGCTGAAGCCGGGTGGATTGCTGCTTTATGAAACCTTCGCCAATGGCAACCAGCGCCATGGGCGTCCGTCCAGCCCGGCCTTCCTGCTGCGGGACGGGGAACTGCTGGCCCTTGCCGCCGGGCACGGGTTGCAGGTTGTGGCCTTCGAACAGGGCGAGGTCTCCAGCCCCAAGGCCGCCATCATTCAGCGTCTGGCCGCCATGAAGCCGGCCGGGCCTGCCCCGGATCTGGCTGGCGATCCGGAACCGGTGCCGCTGCCGCCGGCGTGAAGGCGGGATCATTTCGGCTTCAGGAAACCATGCATGCCCAGCCAGCGCGCGAAGGCGTCGAACCAGCCGGTGCTGGTGGTTTCCTTCTGATACATGCCGAAGCCGTGACCGCCTTGTTCGTAAAGGTGGAACTCCACGGGCCGCCTGGCCGCCCGCCAGCTTTCAATCAGGCCGAACCCCGTATTGCCGAACAAAGGATCATCGGCCGCCAATGCCACGAACAGGGGCGGCGCATCGGCGGGAACGGTCACCGGGGTCAGAGGTCCGTAGATAGTGCCGATGAAGGCGGGCCTGGCATCCTGCCCGGCGAGTGTGGTTGCCATGGTCAGCATGGCGCCGGCGGAAAAGCCGACCATGCCGATGCGGTCAGGATCGACACGCCATTCAGCCGGGCGCCGGCGGATCAGCGCAAAGGCGGCCTGCGCGTCGGCGATCTGTGGCGCGATATTGGCCATCATTGCGTCTGGTGTCGGCCGGGGGGCGCGGGCGGCACCCGAAAGCATCTCCCGCATCGATTGTTCGAAGGCCGCCATGTCGGGCGGTGTCTGGTTCAGACGGTATTTCAGCACGAAGGCGGCCACGCCCCTTGCGGCCAGGGCCTTGGCCACATCCCAGCCCTCATTGCTCATCGACAGGGTGCGGAAGCCGCCGCCGGGGGCGACGATGATGGCAGCCCCCGTGGCCTTGCCGGCATCGGGCAGGAACGGGGTCAACGTGGCGACCGTGACATTGCGGGCGAACACACTGCCATACTGGCTGTGCCAGGTTTCCGGCGCCGCGGCGCCCGGCAGCAGGCCCGTGCCCAGCGCGATGGCGTCCGGCTGTGCCGGAATGGCCATCGGCGTCATCCTGTCGGCCTGGGCATGGGCCGGGGCGATCAATGCCGAGAGGATAACCACCGTCATGGCGGGCCAGCGCAGGGCGTATCGTGCCGCGGGACGCAGGATGAGGTTGATCAAAGCCTTGGGACACATGGCGTTTCCTTCCGGTCTTGTCTGTTGTTTTGCGCCTATCGCGGCGGCGGGGCGGTCACGCCGGCATCGGTCTGCACCACCGGCAGCATGGTGCCGTCATCATCATAGTGAAGATGTTCGACCGTGACGGCACGCCGGCCCAGGGCCCCGTTCAGATCACCGATGGCCAGCGTGGCATTGTGCAGGAACAGGTACCAGGCGCCCTTGAACTGGACGATACCGGGGTGGATCGTGAAGCTGTATTTGCCCGACCCGGTCAGCTCACCCCGATAGGTCCAGGGGCCCTGAATCGAGGGGGCCGTAGCATAGGACACCTTTTCATCCCTGTGCTTGGCCCGGTCCAGCGAGGCATAGGTCAGGTAATAAAGGTCACCCCGCCGGTGCAGCCAGGGCCCTTCCTCGAAATGCGGCGGTGTAATCTCCGTAATGGGACCGTCGATCCCCACCATGTCCGGCGTCAGGCGAGCGATGTAGCATTGGCGGTTGCCCCAGGCGATCCAGGTCGTGCCGTCATCGTCGGTGAAAACGGTAGGGTCGATATCTTCCCAGCTATGGGTGCCCTTCGGCGTCATCTGGTTGATGATGAGGGCAGAGCCCTTCGCATCGACGAACGGTCCCGTCGGACTGTCCGATACGGCCACGGCAATGGCCTTTCCCGGATGCGTATCGTCATGTTCAACGGCCGCGTAGAACCAGAACTTGCCGTTCTTGGCGATGACCTGTGATGCCCAGGCATCCTTCTTCGCCCATTTGAAATCAGCCACCTGCATGATCGGGCCATGGCCGGTCCAGTGACGCATGTCGGTCGTGGAATAGACCAGCCATTCGCGCATGTTGAACATCTCGTCCCGCTGCGCCTCGTCATGCCCGACGTAAAGATAGAGGCGGTCACCCACCACCAGCGGCGCCGGGTCGGCGGTGAACACATCACGGATGATGGGATTTGATCCTGGTACGCCCCCCGGCGCGGCATTGCCCAGCGCTGGCTGGCAAACTGTTAGCGCTAACAATACAAGACGCCCGATCGCGCGCTTCGTCACAGTGCCCCTCCCCCTGGAATGTTTTTTTCAGCCTATGATATGGTTAACAGGCCGTCAATCCGCGGGGCGCCCATGGGAATGCCGAGGGGTCGACGGGGTCAGGGCGTCATCAACCTCAATACATGCGCCCGCCGTCCGGCACCCTTTGGTCTGGTGACAGCAGCACCACCTCCCCCTCAGCGCTGGGGACGCCCAGGACCAGGATTTCCGACATGAATTTGCCGATCTGGCGCGGCGGGAAATTGACCACGGCCACCACCTGCCGCCCGATCAGCGTCTCCGGTTGATAATAGGCGGTAATCTGGGCCGATGATTTGCGGACGCCGATGGGATCGCCGAAATCGACCCACAGTTTGATGGCCGGTCGCCGAGCCTCGGGAAAGGGCTCTGCCTTCACGATGGTCCCGGCACGGATATCGACCTTCTGGAACTCATCATAACTGATGGGGCTGGTGGTGCCGGTCGCTGCCTCTGCCATTTGGGTCGTCTCCTTCGGTCCGTTCAACGACCAGTATGTTGCATCGCAGCACAGACGGGTAGAGCCGACACCGATCTGAAATGTAAAAAATATTTGACATTACGATATCTTCATTAGACATAATGTTAAATAAACCTAATATCACAGCGGAGGATGCGCGATGTCGTTTCGGGAAAAACTGGCCTGGGCGCAGATGCTGGCGCTGCTGGCCTTTGGCGGCGCCTATTTCCTGCCTGTCTTCGGTTCCTATCTGGGCGGAAGCCCGGTACCGGGCGGGCAGTTCTTCTGGCTGGTTCTGTGCATCCTGGGTCTGATCGTCGGGCAATCGGTGGTGGCGGCAATCATCGCCGTGTTGACCGCCCTGCGCAGCCCGCGCGACGCCCGCAGCCCCAGGGATGAACGGGACCGGCAGATCGGGTTGCTGGGAACACGCACGGGCTTTTATGTGCTGGTTCTCGGCATCATCGCCGCAATGCTGACCCTGCATCTGGGGGCGGGTGCCATTCTGCTGGTGAATTTCATGTTCTTCGCCCTGCTGCTGGCGGAACTGTCCCGCCTGGCCACGCAGGTCTTCATGTATCGCCGGGGCTGGTGATCCATGCTGCCTTTCACCAATCAGGTGCGGCGCCTGCGTTTTGACGCCAATGAAATGACCCAGCAGGATCTGGCCGAGCGCATCGGCATGACGCGTCAGACCGTGGCCGCCATCGAACAGGGCCGATACTCGCCCAGCCTGGAGGCAGCCTTCCGTATCGCACAGGTGTTCCAGGTCCCGCTGGAAGCGGTGTTCCAATGGCGGGGCGACGATCAGGGCGGGCCGGAATGACAAAGGGGGCGGTCCTGGCTGGAACCGCCCCCGTCACGCTCGCGACCGTTCAGCAGCGTCGGGATCAACCCTCGCCGCTGCTGGTCGGATTGCCGATCATGGCCAGGAACTCGCGCCGGGTCTTCTCATCCTCGCGGAAGGCGCCCAGCATGCGGCTGGTCACCATGGTGACGCCGGGCTTGTGGATGCCGCGCGTCGTCATGCACTGGTGCGTCGCCTCGATAACGACGGCCACACCCAGGGGCTCCAGCACCTCGTCGATGGTGTTGGCGATCTGCGCTGTCATCTTTTCCTGGATCTGCAGGCGCTTGGCATACACCTCGGCCACGCGCGCCAGCTTGGAAATGCCGACGACGCGGTTGCGCGGCAGATAGGCGATATGCGCCTTGCCGATGATCGGCACCATGTGGTGCTCGCAATAGCTTTCCAGGCGGATATTCTTCAGGACCACCATCTCGTCATAGCCGTCCGTCTCCTCGAAGGTGCGGGCCAGCAGATCGACGGGGTCCACCGCATAACCGGCGAAGAACTCTTCATAGGAGCGCGCGACACGGTCGGGCGTGCCGACCAGCCCTTCACGATCGGGGTCATCACCGGCCCAGCGGATCAGCGTACGCACGGCGGCTTCCGCCTCCGCCTTGCTGGGGCGGACCAGATTGGGATTGGTGGCGGCAGGGCCGGCGCGGCGGCCATGGACGGGGCCGGGCACCACTTTGTCACCGCTGTTCTTCGGCACGGACATGGGGATCCACTCCTCTGATCGATTCTTGTCTGTGGTCGCATCCCCGGTGGGATGCCAGGGCCGGCTCCCCCGATCCGGCCCAACGGCCCCCCGGAAGAGGTAGCCGCACCAGACAAGCAATTGGCGTGATCGCCGGATGTTTCAAGCGCCCATTTGCAATATCGGCTGCGCGATTGATCCAGGGGCGGATCAGTTCAGCCGCCGATCCTGATGCGGACTGTCCAGGGAGAAGGCGGGAATGGCGATGTCGAACTTCTCTCCGTTCTCCCCCTCCATGCCATAGGAACCGGCCATGATACCCGACGGTGTCGGCAGCGGCGTGCCGCTGGTATAGGAGAAACTGTCGCCGGGATGCAGCAGCGGCTGTTCACCCACCACGCCTGGCCCCCGCACCTCCGTCAGCCGGCCCAGGGCGTCGGTGATCTTCCAATGGCGGGTGCGCAGCCGCACCGTCTCCCGCCCCAGATTCTCGATCACGACATGATAGGCCCAGACATAATGGCCTTCGGCCGGCTGCGACTGGTCCGGCAGATAGCGGGGTTCCACCGTCACCCGGATCTGGCGTGTCGTGTCGCTGTACAAGGCCCCTCTCCTTTGCGATCCGATGATCTGTTTGATGATCTGATCCCGGATTTCATCATGGCCGCAGGAAGCAAATCCCCGCATTCCGCCATTATAGGCGCCAGAGGCCGCACGACAATGCCGACGGGGTGGCCTTTGTCACGCGCGGTACTGCGTTTGGTCATGAAAACGCCGCTTGCGTTGGGGGGGCGATGGCCTCATATAGCGATGGTGTTCAACTGCTTATGAGCTGCGCGATGTTGCGCTTCACGCCCTTGCGACGACGAAAGATCTCGGTCCCCACCTTTGGGCGGCCGGTTCTTGTGCACGGGACCTGACGCCATCACGCGTGGGGGTCCCGGCCAGACGCTTCTTCAGTGTCTCCCCCACATTTCATTTTGCCGGGAAACCCCAATCGTATGAACATCACGCTTGAGCAGCCGGTTCACGCCGCCGCCATCGAAAAGCTCCTCGACCGTTCCTTCGGCCCCAAGCGCCACACCAAGACCGTTTATCGCCTGCGCAAGAATGTCGCCCCCGTGGCCGACCTATGCTTTGTGGCGACCGACACGGATGAAGCCGGCAACGACGTGCTGCTGGGCACCATCCGCTATTGGCCGGTGAAGCTGGGCAACAATGTCCAGGCCCTGATGCTGGGGCCCATCGCCATTGACGAGGCCCATCGCAGCGAAGGCCTGGGCGGCAAGCTGATCCGGCACAGCCTGGAAGCGGCCAAGGCCCTGGGTCATCGCATCGTCATCCTGGTGGGTGACGCCCCCTATTATGTGCGCTTTGGCTTCCAGCAGGACCTTGTGTCCGGCCTGTCCCTGCCCGGCCCGGTCGATCCGACCCGGTTCCAGGGTCTGGAGCTGGTGGAGGGTGCGCTCTCTGGCGTCACCGGCATGGTGGGTCGCGCCACCCCGGCCAAGGTCCGGACCGCCGCCACGCCGAGCAGCCGGCCCGCCGCCAAGATCACGACCCTGCGGCAGCCGGTCCCCACCGGGACGGACACGCCCACCCCCGTTGCCGGAACCGATGCGCCGGTGACACGACGCCGTCTGCGGCGCGCGGCGCGCTGATCCTGATAGCGGTGATGGGGGCGTTTAGCCCCTTGATCCAACACCCGGAACCCCCTATAAGGACGGTCCCGGCGCGGGTGTAGCTCAATGGTAGAGCAGAAGCTTCCCAAGCTTACGACGAGGGTTCGATTCCCTTCACCCGCTCCAAATTTCGACCATCCTGATCTGTTTGCGTGCCGGCCATTTCTGATGGGCCGGCTTTTTTGTTTGGTGTTTCGGTACCGGACACCACCCACATTGTTGTGAAAAATCCCCCGGAACGGACATGTGGTGCGGGCCCCGGCGTGACGTCGACAGGAGGAGGGGCGCACCGCAGAAGGCGGGCGCGGCCTTCCGGTTGTGCAAAGAGGCATCGACCGGCAATCCATTGCCCGGAGTCCATCAAATGATATCCAGCATCCAGGCTTCCAATGCCGGCAGTACCGCCGCGTTGCGTGCTTCCAGTGCCCCATCGACCGGCGGTGACCGTGACGCCGCCCAGGGCGATCCCGATCATGATGCAGGCAAGAGCGTGGCCAGCGCCCCACCCTTGTCCGGCACCAATGGCAGTGCCGCCGCCGCCAATGTCCTGACGCTGAACAGCGACAGCGACCGCGATAATGACAATGACCGTGGCGGGGGTGCCCAGCCCGCCGCCGTCACCAATGCCTATGCCAAGGCCGCGTCCTCCGGCGCCGTGAAGGGCTGACCGACGGCAGAAGGGGCGGCCATTCGTGTGGCCGCCCCTTCCGACCTGCGGCCCGCACAATCCGCCCCTGTGGCAAATCCCGTTTCCCGCACGATGGGCGGCGCGATAGGGTCGCGCCGGCTTTTACGCGTGCGGGCGAAGGGGGATAGCGATGGCGACGGCAACGGGTCTGACGGCAATCACGGTCATTCCGCCGAAGGGTCCCCTGACGGGCCGCGTCGTGCCGCCGGGATCGAAATCCATTACCAACCGCGCCCTGCTGCTGGCAGCCCTGGCCAAAGGGACCAGCCGCCTGACCGGTGCCTTGAAAAGCGATGACACGCGCCACATGGCCAACGCCCTGCGCCAGATGGGCGTGACGGTGGAGGAGCCGGACGCCACCACCTTCATCGTCACTGGCACGGGCACCCTGACCGCCCCCGACGCGCCGCTGTTCCTGGGCAATGCCGGGACCGCCACGCGCTTCCTGACGGCCGCCGTGGCCGCCACGGTGGATGGCACAATCATCGTCGATGGCGACGAGCATATGCGCAAGCGGCCCATCGCCCCCCTGGTCACGGCGCTGACGGCGCTGGGTGTGGATCTGCAGGCGCCCACGGGGTGCCCGCCCGTCACCGTACGCGGCCATGGCGCCCTGGCCGGTGGTCGGGTGGAGATTGATGCCGGCCTGTCCAGCCAGTATGTCAGCGCCATCCAGATGGCCGCCGCCTGCTTCTCCGGCCCTGTCGATATCGCGCTGACGGGCAGCGAGATCGGGGCTCGCGGCTATATCGACCTGACGGTCGCCGCCATGCGCGCCTTCGGGGCCGAGGTGGAACAGAAGGACGCCGCCACCTGGCGCGTCCTGCCCACGGGATACAAGGCCGCCGATTACGTGATCGAGCCGGACGCGTCGGCTGCCACATATCTGTGGGCAGCGGAAGCGCTGACCGGCGGGCGCATCGACCTGGGCGTGCCGTCCGACGCTTTCACCCAGCCCGATGCCTGTGCCCAGGCCGTCATCGCCCAATTCCCGGACATGCCGTCCGTCATTGACGGGTCGCAGATGCAGGACGCCGTGCCGACGCTGGCCGTGCTGGCCGCCTTCAACAACAATCCCGTGCGCTTCACCGGCATTGCCAATCTGCGCGTGAAGGAATGCGACCGCACCCGGGCGCTGTCGACCGAACTGTCGAAGATCCGGCCGGGCCTGGCCTGGGAGGAAGGGGACGATCTGATCGTCGCCGCCGACCCCGCCCTGGCCGGCCAGACGCTGCCGACCGACATCCACACCTATGCCGATCACCGCATCGCCATGTCCTTTGCACTGGCCGGACTGAAGATTCACGGCATCACCATCCGGGACCCTGGCTGCGTGGCCAAGACCTATCCGGGCTACTGGGATGCGTTGCGCTCGCTGGGGGTGGAACTGGCGGCACGGGCCTGACCGGGTCTTCCCCGCGCTTTTCCGGCATGCCATCGTCGTCCCTGCGGTGACACGCAGACAGGGGAGGATGGCATGAAGCTCTACTGGTATCGGCACGCCCTGCAACGGGCACTGACGATTGATGCCGGGCCCTGAATTTCTGGCACCTTGCGGGGCCGGCAGCGCCGGGCACGGATGGAAGCTGGAAATGTCCAGGGCGCATCCGCACCTGGGAATAACAACAATGAAACCCCATCTCTGCTATGATGGGTTGTCATTGAAGAGGCCCGCCATGTTGTTCCGTCCATTCATCCTGATCGCCGGCGCCCTGTTGCTGGTGCCCGTGGCGTCGGCACAGCAGACCCCGCCCAAGGCCGAGGTGATGGACGAGGTGATCGTCACCGCCCCCCGCAACGGCGAGCCGGATTTCCAGTCGGCGCAGGAATATCACGATCAGGAATATAAGCGGCTGAACGCCATGTTCGGCAAGCCGCCCCGGGCGGAGCCGCGTGGCGACGCCACCATGCGCTCGGGCGTACCGGCCACGGGTGCCGATGCGCGCAGCATGATCGACAGCGCCCCGCGCCTGCGCGACACCGTGAACGGCAATTGACCCGCTGCACGTCACAAGAAAGAAAACGGGCGCCCCTCCCGTCGGAAGGGCGCCCGTTCCATTTCCGGCCTGTATCGGCGATCAGCGTTCGATCTGCAGATAAGACACGGGCAGCAGGTCCCACGGGAAATAGATCCAGGTATCCTGGCTCACCTCGGTGACGAACGTGTCAACCAGGGGCCGGCCCGCCGGCTTGGCATAGATGGTGGCGAAATGCGCCTCGGGCAGCAGCTTGCGCACATAGGCGGCCGTCTTGCCCGTATCCACCAGATCGTCGATCAGCAGCCAGTCCTTGCCGCCATCCGTCACGGCGGCGGCGGCCTTCAGCACGCGGATCTCGCCCTGGGTCTGGTCGTCATAGCTCTTGACCGAGATGGTTTCGACCACGCGGATGTTCAGTTCGCGGGCGATGATGGCCGCCGGGACCAGACCGCCACGGGTGATGGCGATGATGCCCTTCCACTGGCAGGTATCGGCCAGACGCCAGGCCAGCGCCTTGGCATTGCGGTGCAGCTCTTCCCAGGTGACGGGGAAGTGCTTTTCGGGATTCTGGATTTTGTTGCTCAAGATGGGCCTGCCTTCATGCGGTATGGTGCAGGAATAGCCGAAGGCGGTCCGTCCTTCAATTGCCGCTGATCCGCATTGCGGACAAGGCAGCACAGAATCCCGTTGCATTCCCCGCAATCATCGGATAAAAGCCGCACCTCACCGGCTGGTGCCTCTCCAAAGGTATCGGAAATCGGAATACAGCGCGCCCGTAGCTCAGCTGGATAGAGCACCAGACTACGAATCTGGGGGTCAGAGGTTCGAATCCTTTCGGGCGCGCCAGCCAACTTTCCGAGATTGTTGGAATTTTGGACCAGCCAGATGTCTGGTTCCGATGGGCATGTCAAACTGCCCGGACTATCCCCAGATTTCGGCATCAAGCGGCCTTCATCAAGGCCCGGGCGGCTGCCGCGCGTTCCTCAGCTTTCGCGCAAGCGCGCTGCGGACGGTCGCGACATAGACGCGCCCGACGGGGACCTGAGCGCCATTGCTGAGCCGTAGGATCATCCGCTGGCCCTGGCGCTCGACGCTTGCAATGGCCCGCCTCGCGACCCACCAGCTGCGGTGGACACGCATGCCGAGGGTCTCGTCGAGGAGTTCCACTGCGTCCGACAGGCGCATCAGTACAAGCGCAGAGCCCTTGGACGTGTGGACCCGGACATAATGGTCCTCCGCCTCCAGCGCAACGATTTCCGGCCCAAGCTCGCCGGGCATCCGCGTGAGAAGCACCGCCGGAAAGGCTGGCGTCGCATCGGGCGGCACCTGAAACGCGCGGGCGCCGGTGACGGTCCCGGCGGGGGAGGCCGGGGCGCCTGTCTCCCGGATCTCCGGCTTGTGCTGAATGGCCAACTGCATTGCGGCTTCCGAAGAAGGCCCTTCCGGGGCGGCCTGGACCGGCTGCGATGGCTGGAGGGGCTGAAGCGGTGCCAAGGCCGGCCTGATCAAGGCGGCAACGATGGCGATTTGCACCGCCGCCACGCAGACAAAAAGAACGGGAAGCTGCGTCGGGGGAACCACGCGCCCCGGCTGCACAAGCGAGAGCGTCCAAGCCACCACGAAGGTCATGGGAACCGCGGACACCAGCGCGACAAGGCCGCTCAGCGTCCAACGGCCGGTGCGGGCCAGGCCGGGAAACCGTTCGCAGAGCCGCGTGGCGCCAACGCCAAAGGCAAAGCCGGCCAGAACAAGCCCGATCCAGAAAGCATAACGCACCGGGCGGTCGAGCGCCGGGTAGGTTCCGAACGGGCCGGCCAGACCCATGATGGCGCCAAATAAAAGCACGAGCGCCAGCCGTTGCACCAGGTCGGGAATCTTCCGTTCACGCTTCGCGAGATGCATGGTCCAGCCGTTCACGAAAAACCGGAATCTATTGGCGAATTGCACCCTTGTCGAGGCGACAGCCGATCGGGCCTAGCTGCCTGAAATTACGGTGGAGTACAAGGTCATGGCTTTCCGCCTGCATGTGAATGCGCGCAAACATCTGGTCGATGCGCCCGAGGACATGCCGCTATTGTGGGTGTTAAGGGAAAAATTGGGCATCAAGGGTCCGAAATTCGGGTGCGGCATCGGTTCCTGCGGCGCCTGCACGATTCTTCTGGATGGCGAGGCTGCCCGGTCTTGCGTGACCCCCGTCGGTGCCGTCGGCGCCGCCAGGATCACCACGATCGAGGGATTGGCGAAGGACGGCAATCTTCATCCGCTTCAGGAAGCCTGGATCGCGGAGGATGTCGCCCAGTGCGGCTATTGCCAGGCCGGCCAGATCATGGCCGCCGCCGCCCTGCTGAAGGCAAACCCCAACCCCTCGGACGCGGATATCGACGCCGGCATCACCAATCTCTGCCGCTGCGGAACCTATACCCGGCTGCGTGCCGCCATCCACCGCGCAGCACAGGATATTCGCGATGCCGGTTAATTCCATGCAGCGCACCATCGCCTCAAGACGGTCCTTCCTGAAGGCGGCCGCTTCGGCGGGAGCACTCGTCGTGTTCGCACGACCGGCGTCCCTGGCCCCCGCTTCCCGGCGCGGAGGCTTCAAGGGCGACATCGGCCCCTTCGTCGTTGTGAACGCCGACAACAGCGTCGTCATCGGCGCCCATGTGCCCGACATGGGCCAGGGAACGTTCACCTCGCTCCCCATGCTGATCGCCGAGGAGCTTGACGTCGCCTTTGCACGCGTCACCGTCGAGCCCATGCCGCTGCTGCTGGCCCGGAACGAGAAGGGACAGGCACGCTCCTATCTTGGTGCCGGCCAGTCGACGGCCGGTGGATCGAACAGCGTGCGCGTGGGCTATATGCAGTTGCGCAAGGCCGGTGCCCGGGCACGCCGCATGATCCTGGAAGCCGCGGCCGACCGGTGGGCGGTGCCCGTCGATACGCTGACGACCAGGGACGGCATGGTCTTCCACGCCGCTTCCGGCCGGCAATCGACCTATGGCGCGCTGGCATCGGCTGCTTCCCGGCGGCCCGAGCCCCAGGGCGATCTGGCGCTCAAGGACCCGAAGGACTTCACCATCATCGGAAAGCCCCAGCGCCATCGCGACGCCGACCGCATCGTGCGTGGCGAGCCCCTGTTCGGGATCGATGCCGAAATGCCGGGCATGCTCCACGCCGTGATCGCGCGCTCGCCCTATCTTTTCGGAACGGTGGCGACAGTCGATGATACGGCCGCCCGCATGGTGCCCGGCGTGCGGGAGATCGTACCGATCCACGGCCTGCGGCCCGACTTGGCGCTGCCACCGGTCCAGCCCGTGTCGATACCGCTTGCCGACGGCATAGCGGTGGTCGCCGACAGTCTTTGGGCGGCGATCAAAGGCCGGCAGGCGCTTGCCATCGAATGGCACCGCGGACCTGGCGAGGCCGCCACCGAAGACAGCGCCGCCGCCTATCGCCAAACCTGGGCCAAGATGGAGCAGGATGAGGGCACCAAGGTAAAAGAGGATGGTGACTTCGGTCTGGCCCTGGCCAATGCCGACCGCGTCATCGAGGCGCGCTATGAATCCGCGATGGTGGCGCACGCCTGCATGGAACCGCCCAATGCGCTTGTCGCGGTGTCGGCGGATGGCACGCGGGCCAGCGCAATCGTGACCACCCAGGCGCCGGACCTGGCGGCATCCGTCATCTCGCGCATCACGGGGGTCGATCCGCTCCAGATCGACGTGAAGCTTGCCCGTGTTGGCGGCGGCTTCGGACGGAAGTTCGATCAGGACATGGTCGCGGAGGCGGCACTGATCGCCAAGGCGCTGCGCCAGCCCATCAGGCTGGTATGGACCCGCGAGGATGATATCCGCCACGATCTCTACCGGCCGGGTGCCTGCCATCTGATGCAGGCCGCAATCGATCGTGACGGCAAGCTTTCAGGCTGGCGGCACAAGCTCGCCACACATTCGCGCACGGCCTTCTCCAAGGGCGTGCCGCCGCATCTTGTCGAATATTATCCCGATGGCTTTCCCGCCCATCATGTCCCCCATTTCAGGGTGGATTATTATCCCCTTCCCTCTGCCGCCCCGCGTGGTTCCTGGCGTGCGCCGGGCCATAATGTGAACTGCTTTGCGATCGAGTGTTTCCTGGACGAGATTGCCCAGGCACTGGGCCGCGATCCGGTCGAATACCGGCTCGACCTCATCGGGCCGGGGCGCAGGCTCGACTATTTCTATCTGCCGAGCCTGCCGCCGCGGGTCTTCGATACCGCCCGCATGGCCAATGTCATCCGGCTGGCAGCGGAGAAAAGCGGCTGGGGCCAGCCATTGCCCAAAGGGCGTGGACGCGGCATCGCCGCCAACTTCACGTTCGAGACCTACGCCGCCGAAATCGTCGAGGTGGCCTGGGCCGACGGCAAGTTTGTTGTCGAACGCGTGACGGCCGTGGTCGATGCGGGGCGGATCATCAATCCCAACGGTGCCCGCGCCCAGATCGAAGGCAGCATCCAGGATGCGCTGTCGGCTTCATTGGGACAGGCCATCACCATCATGGACGGGCAAGTCGAGCAGTCGAATTTCGACACCTACGACATGATGCGGATCGACCGGGCAGCCCGACGCATCGATGTGCATTTCATCGAGAATGACGAGCCGCCAACCGGATTGGGGGAACCAGGCGTGCCGCCCTTGGCACCCGCCCTTGCCAACGCGATCTTCGCCGCCTCCGGTCGCCGGATACGGCGCACCCCGATGCTGAGGAGCCTGCAAGGCTGACCTTGCATATCGATACCCCCGCTTCGGCTGCCATTTGATACCAGTGGCGGTAGTCGCCGCCGTACCAAGGGTCATAAATTATGGCCCTTGGTACGGCGGCCGTTGCCGGACATTGCTGCGCCAATCCTAAATCACCCGCGCCGACAGTTCCGCCTGCCAGTATGTCAACCGGTCCGACAGGATACTGGTGCGGGTGGTGGCGGGTTCCTCGCTGTCCAGCACCTCCAGAATGTCCAGTTGGAAGCCATCGGCGCCGTGATTGTTCCAGGCCGCCTGCAGCCCCCGGTCCAGACAGCCACCCTGGCGCAGCGTGAACCACAGCCGATTGGCGATGGCGTCAAGATCGCCGGCCTGGCCGACCCAGTTCTCCCCCGTCACCAGACAGCGCACGGCATAGATCCCCGCCCGCACCTTGCGTTCACGCCACGCGGCCAGTACCGCCTTGCGGCTTTCACCCTTCATTTTGTCAGCATCCTCTGTTGCTGATGCCTAAATATCATCCGGGTAATATTGACACAATGATTTTCATCCGGGTAAATAGCCTGACAACCAGGAGGACGAGATGACGCAGCACGACCATTTTACGGCCTTTATCGGGTCCCGGCGGCTGGCGGCGGGCGCGCTGCCTGATGTGGCCCTGGCCGTGAAGGCGGCCATGGAGCGGGACCCGCTGGCCGACGCCCTGGCCTTTCGCGACCCGCATGCCCCCGTGCTGGTCTTCGACGATGTCACGGGCAAGGTGGTGGACCTGGATCTGCGCGGCAGCGAGGCGGAGGTGCGGGCCCGGCTGACACCCGCCGCACCCGCCGACGAATCGGCACAGGGGCGGGGGCGGCCCAAGCTGGGCGTGGTGGCGCGGGAGGTGACCCTGCTGCCCCGGCATTGGGAATGGCTGGCCACCCGGCCCGGCGGGGCGTCCAACGCCCTGCGCCGGCTGGTGGAGGACGCGATGCGCGCCGATGGCGGCAAGGAACGGGCAAGGTCTGCGCGCGATGCCGCCTATCGCTTCATGTCAGCCATGGCCGGCGACCTGCCGGGATTCGAGGAGGCGTCGCGCGCCCTGTTCGCCGATGACCGCGACGGTTTCGGGCAGCACAGCGCGCCCTGGCCGCCCGATATCGCCAGCCATGCGCGCCACATGGCATGGGGGGAGAGCGCATAAGGGGTAGCTTGACCTGAATCATGGCGGGTTTCCAATCGTTGCCGCACCGTCCGCCGGCAAGCAGAGGCGGAGATCTGTCCGCCGCAACGGAAGGAACCCCATCCCATGCTGCCGCAGAAGATGAAAGCCGCTGTCGTCCATGCCTATGGCGCGCCCCTGCGCCTGGAGGAGGTGGCGGTACCCCGCCCCGGCCCCGGCCAGATCCTGGTGAAGATCGCGGCCTCGGGCGTCTGCCATACCGATCTGCACGCCGCCGATGGCGACTGGCCCGTGAAGCCGCCTTTGCCCTTCATTCCGGGACATGAGGGCGTGGGCACCGTCGTGGCCGCCGGCGCCGGCGTCACTGCCGTGCGCGAGGGCGACCGCGTGGGCGTGCCCTGGCTCTATACCGCCTGCGGCCATTGCGAACATTGCCTGACCGGCTGGGAGACGCTGTGTACGGCCCAGCAGAACACGGGCTATTCGGTCAATGGCGGCTATGCCGAATATGTGCTGGCCGACCCCAATTTCGTCGGTCACCTGCCCGCCAATATCGGGTTCGAGGAGATCGCCCCCATCCTGTGCGCGGGCGTCACCGTCTATAAGGGCCTGAAGGAGACGGATACCCGTCCCGGCCAATGGGTGGTGATCAGCGGCATCGGCGGGCTGGGTCATGTGGCCGTGCAATATGCCAAGGCCATGGGCCTGCATGTCGCCGCCGTCGATGTGGCCGACAGCAAGCTGGAACTGGCCAGACAGCTGGGTGCTGACCTGACCATCAATGCCATGAAGACCGACCCGGTGAAGGAAATCCACAGCACCGTCGGCGGTGCCCATGGCGTGCTGGTTACCGCCGTCAGCCGTCCGGCCTTCGCCCAGGCCATCGGCATGGCCCGCCGCCATGGCACGGTCGCCCTGGTCGGCCTGCCGCCGGGCGACTTCCCCGTGCCCATCTTCGACGTGGTGCTGAACCGCATCACCATCCGCGGTTCCATCGTCGGCACGCGCGCCGATCTGGCCGAGGCGCTGATGTTCGCGGGCGAAGGCAAGGTGAAGGCCACCGTCACCGTGGATCATCTGGACAATATCAATGCCGTTCTGGGCCGCCTGCGCGACGGTCAGGTGGATGGCCGGGTCGTCGTGACGATCTGATCGGACGGTTGATGTCGTTGAGAGGGGGCGGGGCGAAGGCACCGCCCCCTTTTTTGCGCTCCTACTGGCTGCGCGCCAGCATGGCCCGGAACTGCGGCAGGGCGATGGACAGGAACACGGCCCCCAATCCAGCCAGCACCAGCATCTGCGGCCAGACCAGATCGAAGCCGGCGCCGCGATAAAGGATGGCCTGGGCCAGCTTCACGAAATGCATGGTGGGAGAGACCTGAATCAGCCACTGCATGAACTGTGGCATGCTTTCCAGCGGTGAGGTGGCACCCGACAGCATGTTCAGCACCATGAACACCGGAATGGCGATGAGTGCGAATTGCGGCATGGAGCGGGTGACGGTGGCCAGCAAGATGCCCAGCGAGGTGGTGGCGAACAGGTACAGTGCCGCCCCGGCCAGGAACAGGGTAATGGACCCTTCGATCGGCACGCCCAGCCAGGCGCCGACGACGAACCGCAAGGACAGGCCCGTCGCCACCAGGATGACCAGCCCATTGGCCCAGATCTTGGCCGCCGCCACCTCCGACGCGCCCAGCGGCATGACCAGCAGATGTTCGATCGTGCCATGTTCACGTTCGCGGATGACAGCCGCACCGACCAGCAGGATGGACAGGATGGTGACGAACTGGATCACCGCCATCACGGCCTGGAACCACATGCCTTCTAGGTTGGGGTTGAAGAAGGTGCGGGCCACCAGACTGACGGGGGCGGCTGTTTCCCCCTGCGGGTCCAGCGCTTCCTGCACCTCCTGCGCCACGATCTGCTGAATATAGGCGCTGCCCAGGCCGGCCTGGGTCATGGCCGTGGCATCGATATTCAGCTGGATCGTGGGGGAATGGCCGCCGCGCAGGTCGCTTTCCAGCTTGTGCGGCAGGTCCAGCACGAAGGTGTAGTCGCCCTGGTCCATGGCCTGATCCACGGCCGACCGGTCCAACCGGTCCGGCGGGCGGAAATAGGGGGGCAGCAAGGCATCGCCGATGCGCTGCGACAGGGCCGACTGGTCGCCATCGACAATGGCGACGCGGGCATTGTTGACATCCGTCTTCACCCCCGTCGCCACCGTATAGACGGAGATGGTGAAGCTGTAGATGATCAGGGCCAGCAGCACCCGGTCGGCCAGCAGCGACGCCAGTTCCTTGCGCCCCAGATACCAGACATTGGCGATCCAGCTTCCCATCTATTTCTCCTGCTTCTTCAGCAGCAGGCAGGCCGCCGCCAGGAAGCCCAGCGCGAATAGCGCCAGCATGACAAATTCCAGATGGAAGGCGGAGAAGGGCCGCGCCTTGGCGAAGCTGCCCAGGCTGATGGCCTGGAACCACAAGGCCGGGAAAGCCAGGCCGAAGGCCCTGGCCCCGCCTTCCAGCGTGGCGGCGGGGTAGAGGAATCCGGAGAAATTCACGGCCGGCACGGTACAGAGGATGGCGGTCACCGCGATGGCCGCCACTTGCGTCTTCACGAAGGAGGAGACCAGCAGGCCCAGCCCCGTGCCGGCGAAGATATAGAGCACGGTGCCGAAACACAGCGCGAGCAGCGATCCCTTCACCGGCACGCCGAACAGGAAATTGGCGAAGCCCAGCATGATCAGGAAGCTGAGGAACCCCACCAGCACATAGGGCGCCTGCTTGCCGATCAGGAATTCCCCCACCGTGGCGGGCGAGGCGTAGAGATTGGCGATGGAGCCGATCTCCCGCTCCCGCACCACGCCGATGGAGGTCAGCATTGGCGGGATCATGATCAGCAGCACCATGATCACACCCGGCAGGATGGCGGGCGCGCTGCGGAATTGCTGGTTATAGCGGAAGCGGGGTTCGATATTGACGCTGGCCGTGGTGACATCGGCCGCGCGCGACCGGCGGACCAGATCCTGGACATAGGCCAGCGCAATGCCCTGGACATAGCCCTTGGCCGTTTCCGCCCGGAACGGCATGGCGCCATCCAGATAGACCGCCAGTTCCGGACGGCGTCCCTGCAGCAGGTCGCGCCCGAAGCTGGGTGGAATGGACAGGACCAGACGCAGTTCACCCGATTTCAGCCGGCGTTCAATCTCGGCATCGGTGCGCACGGGTGCGCGTTCATGGAAATAGCGTGACCCCGTCAGGTTCTCTACCAGCTGCCGGCTTTCCAGGGTCTGATCCCGGTCATAGACGGCAAACGGCAGATCCTCCACATCGAAGGTGATGCCATAGCCGAAGGTCAGCAGCAGGACCAGCGGGCCCAGCAGGGCGAAGGTCAGGCGCACGGGGTCGCGCAGGATCTCCACCATCTCCCGCCGGGCAAAGGCCCAGATGCGGCCCAGCGAGGTGGCAAGGCCGCCGCTCTCTGGCCGTTCCGCCATTCCCGCCGCGACCGCTGGCGCGGGCGGCGCTTCCTCGCTGATGCCGCTGGCCTGTTTCAGCACATCGATGAAGGCGTCTTCCAGCGTGTCGGCCCCGCGTTCGGTGCGCAAGCGCTCGGGCGTGCCCACGGCCAGCACGCGGCCCGCATGCATCAGGGAGATGCGGTCGCAGCGTTCCGCCTCGTTCATGAAATGGGTGGAGACGAAGATGGTCACGCCGTCGCGGCGCGACAGGTCGGCCAGATGCCGCCAGAACAGGTCGCGCGCACCGGGGTCCACGCCCGATGTCGGCTCGTCCAGGATCAGCATTTCCGGCTTGTGCAGACAGGCGGCGGCCAATTGCAACCGCTGGCGGATGCCCAGCGGCAGGGCCGATGGCAGCATGTCCGCCACCTCCGCCAGACCGAAATCATCCATGGACTGCCTGGTCCGCGCCGCCACCTCGGCCGACGGAATGCGGTAGAGCCGGGCATGCAGTTCCAGATTGGCGCGGACCGTCAGCTCCTCGTACAGCGAGAAGCTCTGCGACATGTAGCCGACACGCAGCCGCGTCTCCACATCCGCGCCCCCGACCGGCCTGCCCAGCAGCGTGGCCGTGCCCGATGTGGCGGGCAGCAGACCCGTCAGCATCTTCATGGTTGTCGTCTTGCCGCAGCCATTGGAGCCCAGGAAGCCGAAAATCTCCCCGCGCTTGATGCGGAAGCTGACATTGTCCACGGCCGTGAAGGCACCGAAGCGACGGGTCAGCCCGTCTGCCACAATGGCATCAGGCCCGTCCCGGTCAACGAAGGGCGGCATGACCAGCGGTTCCGCACTGTCCCCGTCGCCTGCCTGCAACTTGGCATAGGCTTCTTCCGGATTGCTGGCATGGGCCTGGGCCAGCACCTGTTCGCGCGTGCCGGCGGCCAGGATGCGGCCATCATCCATGGCCACCAGATGGCCGAACCGCGCCGCCTCCTCCATATAGGCGGTGGCGACCAGCAGGGTCATGGACGGGCGTTCGGCCCGGATGGCATCGATCAGGGACCAGAATTGCCGCCGCGACAGCGGGTCCACGCCCGTCGTCGGTTCATCCAGGATCAGCAGGTCGGGGTCATGGATCAGGGAACAGCAGAGCGAAAGCTTCTGTTTCATGCCGCCCGACAACTTGCCCGCCGGCCGGTCGGGGAACGGGTCCAGGCCCGTGGCCTTCAGCAACCGGTCAATGCGGGCCTGACGCTCGGCCGCCGACTGCCCGAACAGCCGGCCGAAAAAGTCGATATTTTCCGCCACCGACAGGGTGGGGTACAGGTTGCGGCCCAGCCCCTGGGGCATATAGGCGATGCGCGGTGCGATGCGGTCGCGGTGGGCCGCATCGCCCATGTCGCCGCCCAGCACCTGCACCTGGCCTTTTTGCAGCTTCTTCACCCCGGCGATCAGGCCCAGCAGGGTGGACTTGCCCACCCCGTCCGGCCCGATGACGGCCACGGTGGCGCCAGCCGGGATGGTCAGCGCGACATCGGCCAGGGCAGCCTTGTCCCCATAAAGGTGACGCACCCCGTCCAGCCGGATCGCGGGCAGGCTGTCGGGTTCATTTGGCGGCATGGCTGGGCGCCGGCGGCAGTTTCGGGGCCAGCCGGTCCGGCCATTTGGCGGCCGGGTCCAGCTGCACATAGGCCTGACCCGTCAGCCCGGCGCGCACATAATCGCGGTAGGTGGTCAGCAGGGACGGGTCGATGGACAGTTTCACCCGGTACATCAGCTTTTCCCGCTCATCCGCCGTTTCCACGGCCTTGGGCGTGAACTGCGCCTCGGCGGCGACAAAGCTGACCTTGGCCGGGATAACATAGTCGGGGGCTGCGTCCAGAATGATGCGCGCATCCGATCCGTTGGCCACCCGGCCCGTCTGGCCCGTGGGCAGGAACACGGTCATGAACACATCCGACAGGTCCAGCAGCGTCGCCACGCGCCCGCCCGCGCCCATCACCTCGCCCAGATGGGCCAGGCGATATTCGATGCGGCCGGCCACGGGGCTGTACAGGTCGGTTTCCTTCAGGTTGGCCTCGACCACCAGCAACTGCGCCTGTGCCGCCTCCAATGCGGCCTTGGCATCATCCACAGCGGCGCGGGCGGCCTGCAAAGTGGCGGCGTCGACATCGTTCTGGGCCTTGCGGCGGTCAACCTCGCTGGCCGGCACGGCGCTGGTCCGCGACAGTTCGATGCCGCGCTTCAGTTCCACGCCCGACAGCTTATATTCGGCCATGCGCACGGAAACCTGTGCGTCCGCCTGCATGATGGCCTGTTCGGCCCGGCGCACGGCGGCGGCGGCGGCGGCGCGCTGTGCCAGCAGTTCGGCCTTGTCCAGCTGCGCGACGATGGCACCGGGCGCCACCTGGTCGCCCTCGCGCACATCCATGCGCACCAGCCGGCCCGGCAGCTTGGTGGCGATGTCGATGCGTTCAACCTCCATCCGCCCATTGGCGGTGGCCAGACCCGGCGGCAATTGCCTGGCCTGGGCATTCCACCAGTAAAGGCCGAAGCCGCCACCGATGATGCAAATGGCCGCCAGGGCGAACAAAGGGGGCGCGCGCATCTCTATCCGCTCCGCAAAGACTTCGCGATGATGCGGCGACCGTATCATGTGGATGGGTCACCGGCATTGCGGCAGGTCAATTCCGCAGGTGCGAAGAAAGCCTATGCCCTTCCTGTTAGTCCATCGAACAGCCCTTTGGGTGTGTCGGTGAACACACCAGCCACTCCCCATTGAAATAAACGTCGCGCCTGCTCGGTCTCGTTCACCGTATAGGCCAGGACGGGCCGGCCCGTGGCGCGGAAGGCGGCGATGCTGTCTGCCGTCTGGCGCCTGGCGTCGATATTGATGGTCGCAGCCCCCAGCCGGTCGGCGATGGCGGCCCAATCCGCCGGCTCCTCCTCCATCAGATAGCCGCGCGGCCAGTGCGGGGCGACGACCTTGGCCATGTCCAGCGACTCCACGGAAAAGCTGGAAACCAGCGGCGGCGGCCGGTCGGCCGGCCACAGGGTCAGGGCCATGGACAGGGCGATCCCCGCCGTCTGTTCATCCCGGCCGGGACAGGGCTTGATCTCCAGGTTCAGGCCGATCTCCAGGAACAGGGCCGCCTGGATTACCTCCGCCAGGGTCGGCACCTTTTCCCCGCGGAAATCGGGGCCGAACCAGGAGCCGGCATCCAGGCGGCGGATGTCGGCAAAATCCATATCTGCCACCAGGCCATGACCGTTGGTGGTCCGGTCGACATCATCGTCATGCAGGATGATGGGCACGCCGTCGCGCGTGATCTTCACATCCAGTTCCACCCAGCGCGCGCCCTGTAGGGCGGCGGTGCGCATGCCGGCCAGGGTGTTCTCCGGCGCGTGGCGGGCGGCACCGCGATGACCGATCAGACGGGGAATGGAAAGCGACATGGGGCACGGGTCCATAGGGGAAGCAGCGCCTTCAGCATATCGGAATTCGCCGGCAAAAGGGGGCTTGACTATCCGTAAGCAGAAACTTACCGTAAGTTATGACTTACATAGATCGCGCCCTCACCGCCCTGTCCGACCCCACGCGCCGCCGCATCTTTGAACGTCTGTCAGCGGGGCCGGCATCCGTGGGCCGCCTGTCGGATGGGCTGCCCGTCAGCCGCCCGGCCGTGTCGCAGCATCTGAAGGTGCTGAAGGAGGCGGGGTTGGTCAGCGACCATAGCGAGGGCACGCGCCGCATCTATCAGATCGATCCGGCCGGGCTGGGCGTGCTGCGCCAATGGCTGGACCGGTTCTGGGACGACGCCCTGACCGCCTTCCAGGCGGAGGTTGAACGGGATAACCAAGCGAAAGGTGAATGAGATGACCCAGCGGATCAGCCCCGCCCCCGTCCGCCGTGAAGTGGTGGTCGCCGCCGAACCGGCGCGGGCTTTTGCCATCTTCACGTCCCGCATGGGGGCTTGGTGGCCGAAAAGCCATTCCGTGGGCCAAAGCCCGCAGGCCGATGTCGTGGTCGAACCGAAATGCGGCGGCCGCTGGTATGAACGCGGGGCCGATGGCAGCGAATGCCCCTGGGGCCATGTCATCGACTGGAACCCACCAGGCCGGCTGCTGCTGGCCTGGCAGCTGGACGGGACCTGGACCTTCAACCCCGCCCTGGTGACGGAGGTGGAGGTGACCTTCACCCCCGACGCCGACGGCAAGACCCGGGTCCGCCTTGAACACCGCAACCTGGAACGGTTCGGGGAAGCGGCCGAGGCGACGCGCGGGGCGCTCGACTCCGATGGCGGCTGGAAGGGGATTCTCGATCTCTATGCAGCCGTAGTGGCGGGGTGAAGGTTGCCGGTCCGTGGGGGAAGATCAAACAGACAAACCCTACCCCTCCGCCTCACCCCCACCGCCGGCCGACCATTCCTTGATGCGGGCCAGGTGGGCATAGTCGGTATATTTGGGTGCCCAGGCCGGGCGTGGCTGGCTGTGATAGGGCATGTCTGGATCATCGAACTGATGGATAAGATCCAGCACCCCTTCCCGCGCCTCCACTGCCAGCGCAGCCGGCTCCTCCTTCAGGGTCTGGATGGTGCCGGCCGGGTCGCCGCCCGACAGGCGCCAATATTCCAGCCCGTCGACCTTGGCCGCCTTCACCCCCTCGAACCCGCCTTCGGCCGCGATCAGGGCTTCCAGCGGCAATTGCGGGGCCTTGCCCAGACGCACTTCCTTGCCCGTCGGCGGCGTGCCCGTCTTGTAATCGACCAGCATCACCCCGCCTGTCGGCGTGCGGTCGATGCGGTCGGCCTTGGCCGTCAGGATGAAGGGGCCGCCGGGGCCTTGCAGGGTGACGCGGCCCGTCACCTCTGTGGCCAGCGGCTTGATGGTGCGGCGGCGCTCCATCTCCTGCGTTACGAACCAGTCGGCCACCTTTTCAAAGCGCGGCCACCAGAAGGCAGCGACGCCCGGCTGGTCCAGCAGGTCGCCGAACACCCCACGCCCGATGGACAGCAATTCGGCCGCCGGATCGGGCGGCAGCGCGTCGGGGTAGCGTTGCACGAACAGGTCCAGCGCCTTGTGGATGATCTCCCCGCGTTCGGCCGCCCCGGGATCGGCATCGATCGGGTCCAGCGCCGACAGGTCCAGCACCTTGGCCGCATAGATGGCGTAGGGGTCGCGCATCCAGGTTTCGATCTGGGTGACCGACAGGCGGCGCGGGCGGGCCGACACGGGGGGCTTTGGCGCCGGGGCCGGGCAGGGGCGCACGCGGGCCGGCCGGTCCAGCGCCTGCCACAGGGCCCGCCAATAGGCGCTGCCCGCTTCGATCCGGCCGCGCAGGCCAGCCTTGTCCAGCACGGTATCCAGGCGCAGCAGCCAGCGTGAAGGCACCGTCGGTGTGCCTTCCACCCGTTCCGACCGGGTCAGGTACAGGGTCTTTGCCCCGCAGGCAGTGGCGAAATCATGGGCCGCCTGCCCGACCATGCGTTCGGGCGCCGGCAGGCCGAAATCCCGGCGCATGGGCCGGGACATCCAGGGATCGGGCGGCGGGGCCGGGGGCCAGGTCCCCTCATTCAAGCCTGCCAGCACCATCACGTCGAACTGCTGCAGGCGTGCTTCCATCAGGCCCAGCACATGCAGGCGCGGATGCAGGCCAAAGGCGGGGCGCACGGCGCGGCCGGCGATCAACACCTCCATCAGGCCCGCATAATCCTTGCCGCCCAGCGGCGGATAGCCGTCCGCCGCCTCCCGCAGCTCATCGATGAAGCCGGCCGCCGCCTCTCCATCCTTCTCCCGCCACAGCCGGTCCGACCCCGATTCGCCTTCCAGGACCGCCAGGGCCTCCGCCGCCCCCACATGCAGGCGCAGCCAGTCGGACAGGGGGCGTTCCTCGCCATCGGCCACGGCCCGGCACAACTCGCCCATGGCCGTGTCCACCCGGTCGACCAGGGCCAGCAGGTCGTCGCGGATGGCAGGGTTGGTGATGCGGCGGCGCTTTTCCGCGGCATCGGACGCATGGAAGCGGATGGTCTGGCGCAGCCCCTCCAGCCCCGCGGGCGGGCGCGGGCCGCGCAGCACGGCGGTTTCCAGCAGACGCGCCTGCCGTCGCATCTGCCCCGCCGGCCAGCCGCCGCCCGCCATGGGATGCTTCAGCAGCGACAGCAGCGGAATGGGGGCGCCCTGCACGGCCGTATCCATGATCAGGCGCAGATAGGACCCGACCGGCGTCTGGGCCAGGGGGCGGCCCGCGCTGTCATCCACCCGCACATCCCAGCGCCGCAGTTCGGTGGCCACGCGCCGGGCCAGATTGCGGTCGGGCGTGACCAGGGCCGCTGTCTGTCCCGGTGTTTCCAGCGCCTGGCGCAGGATCAGGGCGATGATGCCCGCCTCCTCCTGCGGGCTGGTGGCGTCGATGCGGGTGACGCCGTCCAGCACCGACGGGTCCAAGCCATCCAGGTCGCGCCAGGCCTCCGTCGTGCCGGCCGGGCGCAGCGCCTCTTTCATCAGGGCGATGCGGGCGGGGGGGCAGGACGGCGCGATGCCGGGCGCCAGCGGCCAGTCGACCACATCCGCCCGCGTCACGCCGATGCGGTCGATCAATTGCTTCAGGCCGAATTGCGGATGGGCATCATCCAGCGCCGCCCAGGTGGCATCGTCGCAATCCCGGTCCAGGCCGGGCAGGACAACGGACCCCGTGGGCAGGCGCGCGATGGTGGCCAGCAATTCGGCCGTGGCCGGGATGGATCCGGTGGAGCCGGCGGCGATGATGGGATGGGCCGGCGGGGCCGCCTTCAATGCCTCGGCATAGGCCAGCAGGCGGTTATTGCGTTCCTGCGCCGGGTCCACCGCCCCTTCGGCCGACAGGATGGTGGGCCATTGGTCGACGATGATGGACAAAAACGACAGGGTGACCTGCCAATGTTCGGCATAGTCGGCCGGGACCAGGCTGTGCAGCCGGTCGAACCCGACCATTTCCGTCTGCGTCTGGTCCAGCAGCTTGGCCAGTTCGCGGGCCAGCCGCGCCGCCTGCGCGCGGGTCTTGGCAAAACGGTCGCCGGCCGCGGCAATGGCACGGGCCAGCAGCAATTGCCGGCGCAACGGGCCGATGGCGGGGGGCAGATCCAGGCCGCCGGCCTTGCCCGTCACCCCGTCCATCATCAAGGAAATCTCATCCCCATCCACATCGCCCAGCGGCGCCATGCGCGGCAACAGGATGGGCCGCCCGCCCGACAGGCGCAAGAACGCCTCCCGCAGCGACCGCACGGCACGCGCCGTGGGCAACAGGACGGTAAAACGGTTCAGCGCCAGCGCATCCCCGCCCGCCTGCGCCCACAGCCCGGCCGCCAGCGCATCCACGAACGGGATGTCAGGAGCCAGGGTATAGACGCCGGGGGGAAGGGAGGCGGCGGTCATGGTCACGGCACGACTTCGCGTGTGGCGGGCGCGCGCAGATGGGCATCGACCAGGGGCACGGCGGCGGGCGTGCCGACATGATACCAGTTGCCTTCATGCCGGACGCCATAGAGCCGGCCCAGCGCCTCCGCCCGCTGCCACAGCAGCAGGTTGGAAAAGGCGCCGTCGGGCGTGTCGGCGAACTGGGCTGCCGTCATGATCGACAATCCGGCCATGACGAAAGGGGACACTTCCAGGTCGGGGCGCTGCGACAGGCGGCCATCCGGGTCCATCTGGTAGTCCCCGCGCCCGTCATAGCCGACGGCGCGCGGCGTCGGCGTGACCAGCAGCAGACTGTCCATGATGGCCGGATTCCAGGCATCGGCCAGCCGCTTCAGGGTCGGCGACGGCCCGTCCAGCCAGACGATATCGGCATTGACAACAAAGAACGGCTCGTCCCCCAGCAGGGGCAGGGCGTTCTTCACCCCACCGCCGGTTTCAAGCTGGGTATCTTCCCGTGACAAGGTGATTTTCAGCTTCGCGCGCGGGTTGGCGGCCAGATGCGCCTCGATCTTGTCGGCCAGCCAATGGGCATTGACCACAGCCTCTTCCACGCCGGCAGCTTCCAGCCGGTCCAGGGCGTGATCCAGCAGGGTGCGGCCGCCCACGCTGATCAGCGGCTTGGGCAGGTCCAAGGTCAGCGGACGCATGCGCAGACCCAGACCGGCCGCCAGCACCATCGCCCGCTTGGGCATGAAGGACATCGAACTTCTCTCCAATTTTACTCAACACCCCAGAATATGGGGCACGGCCCCGTCGCGGGGCAAATGCTGATCCGTGAAACTTTGTAACGGGGCCAGAAGCGGGTGGGCGATGGACGTGCGGAACTGTCCCCAGACGCGGGCCAGGAAGGCCAGTTGCTTCGCTTTGCCCCCGCCGGCCGCCAATTGGGCCACGCGGCCCAGGATGCGGGCATGGCGCATGGCGCCCATCACGGCATAACTGGCCAGGAACGCCTCACGCGACAGGCCGGGCCGCGCATCCAGATAGCGGTCGATCATGCCCGCCTGGATGGCGTCGGGCACATCGCGCCTGGCATCCTGCAGCAGGGACAGCAGGTCATAGCTGACGGGGCCGATACCGCCATCCTGCACATCCAGTAATCCGCAGGCCTTCACCCCTGGCCGATCAGGCAGCTTCATCAGGTTGCCGGGATGGTAATCGCGCAACAGCAGACTGTCCGGCACGATGCCCAGCACCTGCCCCAGCACCGCGACCCAAGCCTGGTCAAGCGCCCGCCGTCCGGCCGGGGTCAGGGGGCAGGCGGCTGCATCCAGATAGGCATCGCCGAACAGCGCCACCTGCCGCGTGAACAGCGACAGGTCGTAACGCTGCACATCCGGCGCGACGGCATTGTCGAACCGGTCATGCAGATGCGACAGCACGTCGGTGGCGACGGCATAAAGCGGTTCGGGATCGTGTCCGCCTTCCAGCAATGCAGCGAAACTGTCATCGCCGAAATCTTCCAGCAGCAGCAGCCCCTGCCCCGGGTTTTCGGCGAAGATGACGGGCGCCGACAGGTCCACGTCGCGCAGCAGACCGCAGAGGCGGAGGAAGGGCGGCACCTGTCCCGCCCCGTCGCCGGCCGCATCCATCAGGATGGCCTTCGCCCCGTCGGGCCGGGTCAACCGTTCATAGCGGCGGGTTGACCAGTCGGCGCCCATGGGATGGCGGGCGGCATCGGCCCAGCCAGCCTGGGCCAGGAATTCCCGGATCACATCCTCACGCATGGTTCAGAACCCCTCCAGCCGGGCCGCCCAGGCGCCATGGCCGGTCAGCACGGCACGGCGCGCGTCGGCCCCGGCCAGGGTCATTTCCACCTCCAGCCGGTCACGCGGCAGCAGCGGGCCCAGCCGTTCCGGCCATTCGACCAGGGCACAGGCCTCCCGTGCCTCCTCCCAGCCCAGTTCCACCACCTCGCCCGGATCGGTCAGCCGGTACAGGTCGAAATGCCAGACGGGCGGCGACAGATGCTCATAGGTCTGGACCAGGGTGAAGGTGGGGCTGGGCACCTCCTCCGCCGGGTCGCCGGCCAGATGGCGGATGATGGCGCGGGCCAGGGCGGTCTTGCCGGCGCCCAAGTCACCGCGCAGCGTGACCACGTCGCCGGCGCGCAACAGCGGCGCAAGGCGCCCGGCCAGCGCCACGGTCGCGGCCTCGTCGGGCAGGGTAAGGGCTGGCAAAGGCGATCTCCGTCAAAGCGACATGATCCGCTTCATGAAGCCATCGAAAAGCGGGACTGTGAAGGCCGTGTCACCATGTGAACGGCTGTAAAGCATACCCTTTGAGATCAAAGAATTTCGGGTTGGCGCCACTGTCGTGACCTTCTTCCCCAGTTTGTCGGCGATATCGCCCGACCGGTGGGGGCCAGGCCCCAACTCTGCCATAGCACGCAGGTATTTTTTCTCCGCCGGTGTAAGCCGGTCGAACCGTACCCGGAAAAAACTGGCATCCAACTCAGCCAAGGCAGCAGCCGTGGCCCTTCCCGCATCGTCCTGGGTGATGGGACTGGCTACAGCCATATCCCAACTGTGTTTTCCCCATTCCTGCAGGAAGTAGGGATAGCCATGGGTCTGGGAAAGAATTTCGTGGATGGCCTCGTTGGTGAAACGCACATTCTCCCGTTCCGCGGGCCGACAAAGCGCAGCCTGGGCTGCGTCAGCGTCCAGTTGATCCACAGGAACGAATTCGAACAGCCGCTCTGAATAGGATTTCGCGCGACCCGCCAAGCCCAGCAACTGCGGCAGACCGGCTGCGAACAGCATGACCGGCAGTTGGTTCTGGTTGGCGCGGTGAAGGGCAGCGATCAAGGCCCCCAACTGATCTTCCGGAATATACTGCAATTCATCGACCAGCAGGGCAACGGCCGTCTTGTTGGCTTTCGCGACTTCTCCGACCTCAGTGAACAGATCTGTCAAATCCGTTTCAAGATCACCGCTTCCGTCGAGGCCATCACCACCATCCAGACCAAACTCGATGTCCTCGTATTTGAACTTAAGGGCTCTGGCAAAGCCGGCCAGTCGCTTCATCAAGGTTCCGGCACCCGCCTTGATCGCCTCGGTCCGGCTCATTTTCACCAGTGCGGACCTCAGCGCCGGTAGCAGCATTGCCGGTAAAGACTTATCTTCCGGTGCCTCAATCAAGACCGTAACGATCTGGCGAGCCTCCGCATCCAACCGGACCTTATGCAAAAGGACGGTTTTGCCCACCCCGCGTAAACCATAGAAAATCATCCCTCGTGCCGACCGTCCGGCATGGATCCGATCCAGGGCAATCGCCGCGCGGTCGATGATGTCATCCCGGCCTGCCAGCTCAGGCGGTGGCGATCCGGCACCTGGTGCATAGGGATTGGTTCGCGGGTCCATTTATAGGAACCTTATGGCTGTTTATCTGATTTTGCTAAATCAGTCTAAGATCGCTATAACTCATTTCAAGCAAATTTACACCATCTTATCGAATTTCACTAAATCGGCATAAACTTACTCAAAATGAGGAAAGACGCCGATATGATGCGTGTATCCGTGCTTGCCATCGGCCCCGAAACGCGGCACCTACACCTGCCGTAAAGCTTTTGTGCATCCGGGAGCCTGCGCCCATGACCAATGTCACCACCTATTCCACCGATGTCGTCATCATCGGCGCCGGCCCTGTGGGCCTGTTCGCCGTGTTCGAATGCGGCATGCTGAAGCTGCGCACCCATGTGGTGGACGCACTCGACATGGTGGGTGGGCAATGCGCGGCGCTGTATCCGGAAAAGCCGATCTATGACATTCCCGCCCATCCCGCCATCGATGGGGCCGACCTGATCGACCGACTGGCCGAACAGGCCGCCCCCTTCAACCCGACCTATCATCTGGGCCAGCAGGTCACCACCCTGACCTGGACGGACGATGGCTGGCGCGTGGGCACGGACAAGGGCACCGTCATCAATGCCAAGGCCGTCATCATCGCCGCCGGCGTGGGCGCCTTCGGGCCCAACAAGCCGCCGCTGGACGGTCTGGAAGCCTATGAAGGCACGGGCATCTTCTATCTGGTGAAGCGGCGCCAGGATTTCGCCGGCAAGCGCATCGTCATCGCCGGCGGCGGCGACAGTGCCGTCGACTGGGCCAACAGCCTGGCGGAAGTGGCGGCCCAGGTCATGCTGGTCCATCGCCGTCCGAAATTCCGCGCTGCACCGGAAAGCGTCTCCCGCCTGGATGCCCTGGTGAAGGAGGGCAAGGTGGAGATGGTGGTTCCCTATCAGCTTTCCGGCCTGGAAGGGACGGATGGCAAGCTGACGGGCGTGCGCGTCGCCGACCTGGACGATAACGAGAAGGTGCTGGACGCCGATGTGCTGCTGCCCTTCTTCGGGCTGGCCATGAATCTGGGGCCCATCGCCGATTGGGGCCTGGACATGGAAAAGGGCCATATCCTGGTCGATCAGCGCACGCTGGCCACCAGCGCGCCCGGCATCTTCGCCATCGGCGACATCGCGCATTATCCGGGCAAGCTGAAGCTGATCCTGTGCGGGTTCAGCGAGGCGGCGACGGCCGCCCATGCCGTGCATGCCCTGGTCCATCCCGACCAGGTGCTGCATTTCGAATATTCGACCAGCAAGGGCGTGCCGGGCGCCTGAGCGCCCGACAACCATCCCATGCTTACATCACCGGCTGCCAATCGGCCGGGGCGGCCGGCTGCAGGGCGGGGGTGGCCGGACGGCGCACGGGTGCGTGCAGGCCGTGATGGATGGCCAGATCCAGCACCCAGTCCAGATACATCTCGATCATGCCCGACACATGGAAGGCCGGGCAGCCCGTGTAAAGCCGGTCATGTCCCGTGGTGAAGGGCTTGATGGGGCGCGGGTCCAGGCGCAGGCGCACCCCGTCCACCCCCTGTTCGATCATGAAGGCCGTCGCCTCCCCCGTCGTGGGATTGACGGCACTTTCCCCCTCCGGCTCCAGCTTGGAGGCGTGCAGGAAGGTGACGATCATGCCCAGGCTGCCCGAGGCCAGGGTCTTCAGTTCCTTGCGGCTGCGCCACATCGCGTCGCGCCAGTCGCCGGCCGGCAGGTCCAGCCCCAGATGCAGCGAGCCTTCCACCAGGCTGAAGCACATATGCAGGGCCGTGTTGCTGCCCGTCTTGGAGATGGAGACCATGTCATGGTCGGCACGGGCGTAGAGGGCTGATCCCTTGAAAAAACCCTTGGCAAAACGGGCCATGCGCGCAAAGGGGCAGGCGGGCAGCGGCCGGTCGGCCAGATCGGCCGCCCATTCGTCCAGCACCTGGTTCAGCAGCACACAGCATTGGGAGCGCAGCAGGTTCAGCTTCTGCTCCTGCCCCAGATAGGGGGGCAGCGGCGCAAAGGGGCCGGTCCGGGCATCGCGCGCCTGATCCATGCAGACCTGCAGCCGATGGCGCAGATCATGGAACAGGAAGGCCAGGAAGACATTGCCCTTCACCCGGTCATGATTGTCGGAGGTCAGGGGGCCGGCCTCCGCCAGCTGGGCATCGAACCCTTCGGCATTACCGCCACGACGCGTCAGCCAGTCCAACATGCCGGCGACACCGGCACGCGCCATGCCGACCTTGGCATGGGCCTGCCGGTAAAGCTGGGCAAAACTGCCGTCCGCCTCGCCCTGGTTGTCACCCTGCTGGATGAAACGAATATGCGCGCCGCCGTCCATGATGGTCCCCGTTCTGGTACGGCCCACAGCAAAGCAATCGCCGGGCCAGCACGGAGAAACAATTCATCTCAATGGGTTAGATATTTCGGCGACCCTTGCAGTCCGCAAGACATAGACGCAAGTCGCAAGGACCCGGCGCTTTTTGCCGGGTGGCATTTGCCGATGGTCTGTTGATCGCAACCGCCTGCGCCAACAAAAATCCCGGCCAGGGGGCCGGGATGATGTGTTTTGGGAAGGACGGGGGAGAAAGGTGGCCGTCACGCCCCTTCAGCCAGTTCCTGCAGCTTTTCGACATCATTCAGCCGGACCTTGCCGCCTTCCATCAGGGAGATGGCGCGGCTGGTCTTCAGCTGGGTGAAGGTGCGGCTAACAGTCTCCGTGGTCAGGCCCAGGTAATCGGCGATGTCCGACCGGCTCATCGGCACATGCACGGGGTTTTCCTTGTAACCACGGCGCTTGGCCCGTTCCGACAGCATCAGCAGGAACGACGCGATGCGTTCCTTGGCATTCTTGCGACCCAGCAGCAGCATTTGATCCTGTGCGGCCGCCAGTTCGGTCGACGCCATGGCGAACAGCCGGCGCTGCATCTTGGGATATTCGTCCAGCAGGTTTTCCAGCCGGCGGCGGGGGAACCGGCACAGGGTTACCTGCGTCACGGATTCGGCTGAATAGGCATAGGTGTCGTTGATCGACAGGCCCAGGAAATCACCCGGCAGCAGGAAACCCGTGATCTGGCGCCGGCCATCGGGCAGCAGCTTGTACAGCTTCATGGTGCCAGCGGTGACATTGAACAGCATATCGGCGCCATCGCCTTCGGCAAACAGCGTGTGCCCGGCTTCCACCTTCACCGACACCAGTATTTCCGCCAGCCGCTTCAGTTCATCTGAATCCAGGGCGGAACAAACGGACATGGTACGGACGGGACAGCCATTGCACGGCGACATATCAATCTTTGCCGCGACCGCGCTTTCGCGCGCGCATGCATGTTCCGCCACTGCCATATCAGGCCCCCCGCTTTAGCAACAACCGCGGCATTCAATCCGAAAGCAGCATGCGCCCAACATGAACGCTGCTGCAACAGACGAGAATGCGGGCAAATTGCCCCAGTCATGTCTGACAGCCAACTGAAGGATTCCATAATGGTTGGCTGATGAACACATATCCGAACGATTAGGCCGACCTGAGCAAAGCCGCGTTGATCCATATCAAAGCGCGACCCCATCCCGATCGGTTAACGCTGAGAGGCCGCCATCAAACCCCCGCTGGCGGCCAGGGCCACGAAGAAAAGAGATGACGCCGTGCATATCTCGCCGGAACGGGTGATCATGTCCGATCGTTTCACCGTAAAGCCATTAGACCTTCGTCGTGTCGACCAGGCCTGGCCTCTGGTGCAGACGGGGCGTGCCGCCAATGACCGCGAGTCCTGGCGCAGCTATGCCGCGGCCTTGCTGGCCATGGCGGATGGCGGCATCCGGACGGTGGAAGGCGAACATGGCTATATCCATGGCCTTTACGCCTTCCAGGCCTTGCCCAGCCCCAAGCATGGCAAGGTGTTGCAGGTCGACATGTTCCTGGCGCTGGACCTGATCGAGCCGGAGGCGGCGATCGACGTGCTGCTGGCCGACATGGACGTCATTGGCGCAAAGCTGGGATGCAAGGCCGTGCATCTGCACCTGCCGCAGCGCGAAGGCATCGGGGCGTCGGTGTCGGTCGCGCTGGCCCGCGCCCTGGACCACGGCCATTACCGCGAAGACCTGCGCCTGTGCCGGCCGCTGGACTGACCGGCAGCGGCATCGCTTGAGCCTGCGCGGCGGCGGCGGTATTTTCCGCGCCATGAACGACATTCCCGCCGCGACGGCCCCCGCCCCCACCATGACCGAACCGACCAGCCCGGCCGCCAAGCCGGCCGCCCTGCCCGTGATCCGCATCCAGGCGGGCCGGCACAAGCGGGCGCAGCATGGCCATCCCTGGGTCTATTCCAACGAAGTGGACATGGACAAGGCGGCCAAGGCGCTGCCGGCCGGCACCGTGGTGCGCGTCACCGATGCGGGCGGGACCACGATGGGCATCGCTGCCTTCAACCCCCACAGCCTGATCTGCGCCCGTTTCCTGACGCGCGACCCGGCGGAGGTGATCGACACGGCCTTTTTCGTGCGCCGCATCCGGCGTGCCCTGGAAATCCGTGAACGGCTGTATGACCGGCCCTTCTATCGCCTGATCCATGCCGAAAGCGACGGGTTGCCGGCCCTGATCATCGACCGTTATGGCGATACGATCGTGGTTCAGGCCAACAATGTGGCCATGGACCGCCGCATCCCCATGATCCTGGCGGCCTTGGAAGAAGTGCTGAACCCCGCCGCCATCGTGCTGCGCAATGACAGCACGGCCCGGTCCTATGAAGGGTTGCCGGAAGAGGTGAAGGTGGTGAAGGGCACTGTCCAGGGCCTGATCCCGCTGGAGGAGAATGGCGCCACTTTCTTCGCCGACCTGTCGGAAGGGCAGAAGACGGGCTGGTTCTTTGACCAGCGCGACAACCGTTCCTTCATCGCCGACCTGTGCAAGGGCCGCACGGTGGTGGATTTCTATACCTATGCCGGCGGCTTCGGCGTGCTGGCCGCCAAGCGTGGCGCGTCGCACGTAACGCTGGTCGATCGTTCTGCCCTGTCGCTGTCCATCGCCATGAAGGCGGCGGAAGCCAATGGCGTGGCCGACCGGGTAACGGCGGAAAAGGGCGATGCCTTCAACCTGATGGACCAGTGGGTGGCCGAAGGCCGCACGTTCGAGGTGGTGATCGCCGACCCGCCGGCCTTCGTGAAGTCGAAGAAGGATCTGGCCGTGGGCAGCCGCGCCTATCGCCGCATGACCAAGGCCGCGGCCCGTCTGGTGGCGCCGGGCGGCATGCTGCTGGTGGCGTCCTGCTCCCACAATATGGAACCGCCTTTGTTCCATACGGAAGTGGCCCGCGGGCTGGGCGAGGCCGGCCGCCAGGGCCGCATCCTGCGCTTTGCCGGTGCCGGCTGCGACCATCCGGTGCATCCGCTGCTGCCAGAGACGCAATATCTGAAGGCCATGGTCTTCGCGCTGGATTGATCAGGGTGCCGGGTCGGTGATCCGGCGCAGCGCGTCCAGGCCGACGGGCGCCTTGGGCTGATAGGCCAGGGCGAAGATGTGGTTGGAATAGCGCCGCCGCACACGCGCGATCTGCGCCTTTTCCCCCACCACACGCGACGCCAGGACCGGGTCGCGCGTGCCGCTGGCCGCCATGGACCGGTTCACCACCCAGGCAAACGGCCGAATGCCAGCCCGGTCCAGATCGTGCTGCAACGATGCGGCCTCGGACACGGGCGTGGCTTCGGGCAGGGCGACCAGGATGATCTTGGTATAGGCCGGGTCCTGAAGACGCATCAGCGGCGTGACCATGCGGCCGGCCATGCCCGTCATCTGGTGCGTCATCTGCCGGTGATAGGCGCCCGTGGCGTCCAGCAGCAGCAGCGTATGGCCCGTGGGCGCCGTATCGACGATGACGAAACTGTCCCGCGCCTCGGCCACGATGCGGGAGAAGGCGTGGAACACCGCCACCTCCTCTGTGCAGGGGGAGGCCAGATCCTCCCGCAGCAGGGCCTGGGCGTCGGCATCCAGGGTGCGGCCCCGGCTGGCCATGATCTTTTCGATATAGCGCCTGGTTTCCACCACCGGGTCGATGCGGTCCACGGTCAGGCCCGGCAGGGTGCCGTCGATGACGAAGGACAGGTGCGCCGCCGGGTCCGTCGTCGTCAGATGCACCCCATGGCCGCGCGCGGCCAGCCCCACGGCGATGGCGGCGGCGACCGTGGTCTTGCCCACCCCGCCCTTGCCCATGACCATGACCAGCCCCTTGCCCCCGGCGGCGATATCCTCCACCAGCCGGTCCAGGGAAGGCAGGTCGACGGGGGGCAGCGGGCCGGGATCGGCCGCGGGCGGCGGGGCGGTCCCCGACAGCAGCGCGCGCAGGGCCGGCAGCCCCACCATGTCGAAGGACAGCAACGGGAATTCGTCGCGCGGCAGGGCCGACAGGTTGCCCGGCAGGGCGGCCAGCGCCGCGTCCTGATCGGCTTCCAGCGCCCGCGCCACGCCATCGTCGGGATGGGTCGTGTGGAACCGGCCATTCACGGCCAGCATCTGGTTCGACAGGCCCAGCGCCCGCAATTCGTCGGCCGTGCGCCCGGCTTCCCGGATGGCGGCGGGGTCGGCGCGGGTGACCAGCACGATGGTGGTGCGCGCCGCATCGCCCAGGGCCAGCATGGCCCGGCGGAACCGTTCCTCCCGCATTTTCAGGCCCGAATGCGGCCCCAGGCATGAGGCGCCACGGTCATTGCCGGCCAGGAACCCCGTCCAGGCGCGCGGCAGGCTGAGCAGGCGCAGCGTGTGGCCCGTGGGGGCGGTATCGAACACGACATGGTCGAAACCCGCACCATCCCCTGTCAGCAGGCCGACAAATTCGTCAAAGGCGGCGATTTCCGTGGTGCAGGCGCCGGAAAGCTGTTCGCGCACCGTCGCCTTCTCCGCCTCGTCCGCGTCGGGGCCCAGTTGTGCGATGACGCGGGTGCGATACTGTTCGGCCGCCGCCTCCGGATCGATATTCAAGGCCGACAGGCCATCAATGCCGGGTACCGGCGTCGGCCGGTCCGTCAAGGTGACGCCCAGCATCTCGTCCAGGTTGGAGGCGGGATCGGTACTGACCAGCAATACCCGCTTGCCGGCATCAGCCAGCGCGATGGCGCAGGCGCAGCTGAGCGAGGTTTTGCCGACACCCCCCTTCCCCGTGAAGAACAGGAACGGGGTCGGCTGCGCCATCAGTTTGAACGTCGCCATGTCTCACCGGACCGGTTACGGGAACGTGGGTGACAGTATAGTCCCGATCGCGGGCCTTCCAGCATCCTCCTTTGCCGCACGGGCGGTTTTCTACCCCACGCGGAACCGCACGCCCTCCCCCACCCCGTCACCCGCCGGCACGGGCTCCACCCCCTGCCCTGCCAGGGTCTGCAGGATCAGCGTCACGCTGGACCGGTGCGGCTCGTGCCGGCCGCTTTCGAAATCACGCACGGTGCTGCGCGACAGGCCGGCGGCCAGGGCCAACTGTTCCTGGCTCCAGTCCAGCAGCCCGCGCGCCGCCCGGCACTGTGCAGGCGACAGGGGTGCTGGCGAAAATTGTGCGGCAGAAAGTTCAAGGGGCACCGGTTGTAATCCCGACAATTTCAACCATATTGCTTGATATTGGATAAAAAGGTTGAGAGGTCAAGGCCAACGCCGGCCATTGGCCCGGACGAAAGGCAGGCCCTGCATGCATGATACGCCCCTGATCACCATGATCGTCGCCGCGCTGGCGCTGGCCTTCGTTCTGGGGACGGTGGCGCATCGGCTGAAAATCTCGCCCCTGGTCGGGTATCTGCTGGCCGGTGTGATGATCGGGCCGGGGACGCCCGGTTATGTGGCCGACATGCAGCTGGCGCCGCAGCTGGCCGAAATCGGTGTCATCCTGCTGATGTTCGGGGTGGGTCTGCACTTCTCGATCAAGGACCTGCTGTCAGTAAAGGCCATCGCCATCCCCGGTGCGCTGGGCCAGATCGGTCTTGCCACCCTGATGGGCATGGGCCTGTCCTGGGCGCTGGGCTGGAGCCTGGGGGCGGGTCTTGTGTTCGGTCTGGCCCTGTCGGTCGCCTCCACCGTCGTGCTGCTGCGCGCGCTGCAGGAACGCCGGCTGGTGGAAGCCAAGCGCGGACGCATCGCCATCGGCTGGCTGGTGGTGGAGGATCTGGCCATGGTCCTGGCCCTGGTGCTGCTGCCGGCATTGGCCGGGCTGCTGGGCGACAAGGCCGGGGCCGAGGAGGCGGCGGCGTCTCAGGCCCTGTCGGGTAGCGATCTGATCACCGTCATCGCCATCACCCTGGGCAAGGTCGCGGCCTTTGTCGCGCTGATGCTGGTGGTGGGCCGGCGCGTCATTCCCTGGCTGCTGCATGAGGTGGCGCATAGCGGTTCGCGTGAGCTGTTCCGGCTGGCGGTGCTGGCCATCGCCCTGGGCGTGGCCTACGGGGCGGCGACTTTGTTCGGTGTGTCCTTCGCGCTGGGCGCCTTCTTTGCCGGCATGGTGCTGTCGGGGTCCCCGCTCAGCCATCGCGCGGCGGAGGAATCCCTGCCGCTGCGCGACGCCTTCGCCGTGCTGTTCTTCGTGTCGGTCGGCATGATGTTCGATCCGGCCATCCTGATCGAACGCCCCCTGCCCGTGCTGGCCACCCTGGCCATCATCGTGCTGGGCAAGTCGGTGGCCGCCTATCTGATCGTGCTGGCCTTCGGGCATCCGCGCTCCACGGCGCTGACCATCGCCGCCAGCCTGGCCCAGATCGGCGAATTCTCCTTCATCCTGGCCGCCCTTGGCCTGTCGCTGGGTCTGCTGCCGCAGGAAGGGCATGATCTGGTGCTGGTCGGCGCCATCCTGTCGATCCTGCTGAACCCCATCATGTTCACCCTGATCGACAAGTTCGGGCACAAGCTGGACGCCCCGCCTGACACCGGCACCGCCAGCATGCCGGAACCGACGCGGGAGCCCCTGGTCCCCACCGGCCTGACCGGCCATGCCATCGTCATCGGCCATGGCCGCGTCGGCAGCCTGATCACGGCGCGGCTGAAGGCGGACGGGATCCCCTTCCTGGTGGTGGAGGACAGCCAGAAGCGCATCGACACCCTGCGCGAACAAGGTGTGGAGGTGTTGCAGGGCAATGCCGTGGTGCCGGAGATGCTGGGCGCCATGAACCTGGCCGGGGCGCGGCTGATGTTCGTCGCCATCCCCGGCTCGTTCGAGGCGGGGCAGATCATCCGCCAGACGCGCATAGCCAATCCCAGCCTGCGCATCATCGCGCGGGCCCATGCCGACGAGGAAGTGACCTATCTGACCCAGAATGGGGCCAGCATCGTGGTCATGGGCGAACGCGAAACGGCCCGCGGCATGATCGCCGAGGGGCTGGACCAGCCGCCAGCCGCCACCGCACCGCCCGAACCGGCGGCCGCGGCGGGATCGGCGGCTTAGAACCCCGCCGCCGACGCCGGTGCGAAGGACGGGGTCGCCACCGGCACCCGGCGGGGCACGGGCACGCCGTCTTTCCACAGGGCCAGATGCCGGGCGGCATCGGCCGCCGCTTCGATATCGGCCACGGGGTCATCCGGCACCAGCAGCAGGTCGGCCGCCGCCCCCTTGGCGATGCGACCCCGATCGGGCAGGTCCAGCAGGTCGGCCGCGACGCTGGTGCCAGCCTTCAAGGCGGCCAGCGGGTCCATGCCCAGCGCCACCATGTGCCGCAGTTCCTGCGCATTCTCCCCATGCCGGTTGCCGGGCGTGCCGGCATCGGTGCCCAGCGCCACCACGCCGCCGGCCGCCACGAAGCGGCGGAAACTGTCAAAATGCATGGTGCCGAACTTCTCCGCCTTGGCACGCACGAAGGGTGGCAGCCGGTCCTTCATCTCCAGCAGCGCCATCATGGCGGCCAGCGTCGGCACCAGCCGCACGCCCTTGTCGATCATGATGGCGATCTGCGCATCGGTCAGTTCAAAGCCATGTTCGATACTGTCCACCCCGGCCGCAACGGCACGGGCGATGCCGCGCGCACCCTGCGCATGGGCCGTGACCTTCAGCCCGAAATCATGGGCCATGCCCACGGCGGCTTCCATCTCCGCCTCTGCCGGGTGCGGGGCCAGCGGGTCGACGCCGCCTGTCAGCACCCCGCCTGTGGCGATCATCTTGATGCAGTCGGCCCCATGCTTGACGTTGGTGCGCACGGCACGCAACCAGTCATTGGGCCCGTCGCATTCAATGCCGATCCAGGCGCCGTGCCCGCCCGTAATGGTCAGCACCTTGCCGGCACAACGCAGGGTCGGCCCCTGGTGCCGGCCGGCCTTGATGGCATCGCGCACAGACATCTCCAGCCATTCCACCCCACCCAGGTCGCGGATGGACGTCACCCCGCCCGCCAGCGTGGCCTGGGCGTTTTCCAGAAGGCGCAGAGTCAGGTCGCCGACAGGCCGCTGCCGCAGCGTCGACACCACGTCGCCTGTCGCTTCCAGCGCCAGATGCACATGGGCATCGACCAGCCCCGGCATCAGCGTGGCGCCGCTGGTATCGTGGCGCGGACCGGCATAGCCGGCAAGTTCCTCCACCGGGGCCACGGCGGCGATACGCCCGTCACTGACCAGCACACCCAGACCGGGGCGCGGCGCCGACAGCCCGTCGAAAACCAGGCCGCCGGAGAGAAGCAGTTGATCGGACATGGGAAATCCTTCGCCATCAGGGATCGACGCCGCGCACCATAGCGGCTTTCGGCCCTGAAATCACGCTGGCGGCAGGATCAGCGCGGTCACGCGGTCGCCGGGCGATACTGCCAGTTGCAGCAGGTAGCGCCCCGGCGTCAGCGGAAATTCGACGATCTTGCGGATGCCGGTGCAGGCCGGGCCATGGCCATGGCCGGTCGACGCCACGGAAACACCATCCTTCACCACATCCACCCAGGCCGCCCTGCCCAGCGCCACCCGCCAGATGCCGGCATGGGCGACGTCAAAGACAAACAAGCCTGCAAAGCCGCCAGGTGTGCCGGCCTTGCCAGGGGGTGCCACGAAACGCACCTGCTCCTGGGGTCGCAAGGCCAGTTCAGCGACCCGCCCCGGCGTCAGACCCGGCGCGCTGTCCAGGGTGCCGCCCGCGGCCACGCCCCCCTGGCTGTTGCCCGCCCAGGGCGACAGGTCGGCCGGCGGCGGGACCACCTGCCCCCCGCATTCATCAGGCTTTTCCACCGCGACACCGGAAACGGGGGTCAGCAGCACCAGGAAAAGACCGGCAGCCAGGGCGATCCGCATGCGCGCCATCCTTCAGATCGAAATATCCAATCAGATATAACGATACAGATACAATGAAGGATGTCGGATGATCCACGGGGAAATGCGCCGCTGATCCCGCACCACTGGTGTCCGTCAGCCATCCAGGCTGCGTTCGACCGCGGCAATGACGCAGTCGATATTGGCCAGCGTCAGGCCGGCCCCCAGCGGCAGGCTGACCGTTGTCCGTCCGATGGCGGTGGCCACGGGCGTGCCCTCCGGCTGCCAGCCCAGCAGGTCCTGGTAATAGGGATGTTCGGGCAGCGCCAGGTAATGGACGCCAACCCCGATCCCGGCCGCGCCCATCCGGTCCATGAACTGGTCGCGCGTGACCCCGCATCGGTCCGCATCAATGCGCAGCGTATAGAGATGCAGGCCATGGCGGGTGTCGGGTGCGGGATCAGCCGGCCGGGTGACGGGCAGATGCGCCAGCCGTTCCTGATACGCCTGCCACAGCTCCCACCGCCGCTGCCAGGCCCCCTCGACGCGCGCCAGCTGGCCCAGCCCGATGGCTGCCTGCAGGTCCATCATGTTGTATTTGAAGCCCGGCGCCACGACCTGATAATGCCGCCTGCCGTCCTGGGAGAAGCGCTTCCAGGCATCACGGCTCATCCCGTGCAGGGACATGATCTTGATCCTGTCCTGGGCGGCCGGGTCGCGGGTCAGGACCATGCCGCCCTCCCCCGTCGTGACATTCTTGGTCACATAGAAGCTGAAACAGCCGAAATCGCCCAGCGTGCCCAGCGGCCGTCCCTTATATTCCGCCTCCACCGCATGGGCGCAATCCTCGATGACGCGCAGATCGTGGCGGGCGGCGAGGTCCAGAATGGCGTCCATCTCACAGGGCCGGCCCGTCAGATGCACGGGGATGATGGCGCGCGTGCGCGGGGTCAGGGCCGCCTGGATGCGGCCGGGATCGATATTCATCGTCACCGGATCGACATCGGCCAGCACGGGCGTGGCGCCCACCTGCAGGATGGTGTTCACCGTGGCGCAGAAGGTCAGCGGCGTGGTCACTACCTCGTCCCCCGGCCCGATCCCGGCGGCCAGCAGCGACAGGTGCAGCGCCGCCGTGCAGGAATTGACGGCCGCCACCCGGTCCGCCGTCACGCCCTTGAAGCTGGCAAAGCGCTGTTCGAAGGCAGCGACGCGCGGACCCGTGCCCAGCCAGCCCGACCGCATCACGGTCACAACCTCCGCCACATCCTCCTCGGTTATGTCGGGGGCGCCGAAGATCAGGAACGGATCGGTCATGACGTGATACCCAGCCGGGCCCGCACATCGGCCCGGGCCATCGGCTTGCGGTCGAACAGGGCGGCCTGGCGGATGACCCGGTCGACCAGATCCCCGTTGCGCGCGGGCACCGTGCGCTGCTGGTCCAGCCAGAGATTATCCTCCAGCCCCACACGCACCCCGTCGGCCGCCAGCAGGCCCAGACCATTGGCCGCCAGTTGGAACCGGCCGATGCCGGCCACGCAGACGATGCAGTCCGGTGGCAAGGCGGCCAGAATGGCGGCCAGTTGAAGCAGATCGGCCTGCGATCCCGCGATATTGCCCAGCAGCACGTTGACATAGAGCGGTGGCTTCACCAGCCCTTCATTCAGCAGGACACGGGCGAAATTGGCCATGCCGGGGTCGAACACCTCCAGCTCCGGCTTGATGCCCCGTTCCAGCATGCGGGCCGCCAGTCCCCGGATGGTGGCGGGTTCATTGACGCTGGCCGACTGCACGAAATTCAACGAGCTGAGGGTCAGGCTGCCCATGTCGGGCCTGGCATCGCCTTCCAGATCCAGCACCCGCGACCGGGTGGCGAAGCTGCTGTCCAGCCGGCCGCTGCAGGTGACGCCCACGATCAGGTCGCGGCCGCCGGGCAGGGCGCGGATGGCGCTGACCAGCCTTCCATAGGGTTCGGGATCGCTGGTCTGCACGCCGGCTTCGTCACGCGCATGCAGATGCACGATCTGCACGCCCTGGCCGATGGCCGTGGCGACATCGGCCAGAATTTCTTCCTGGGTCAGCGGCACATGCGGGCTGCTGGCGCGCGTGGGGACGACGCCGGTGCAGGCCAGATTGATGATCAGCGGTTCGCCCGTGCGCATGTCCATCAGCCCCCGGTGACCTGCAACGGCGTCTTGTCCAGCTTGCGCGCCGGATTGCCGACATAGACGGCATCGGCATCGGTCGTCCGCGTCACCACGCTGCCGGCCCCGATGAAGGCGCGCGCGCCGACGCGGATATTGTCGATGACCACGGACCCGACACCCACGAACGCCTGTTCCCCGATGGTGCTTTCCCCACCCATGGCCACCTCTGCCGCGACGAAGGCATGGTCTTCCACGGTGCAATGGTGGGAAATATGCGCGCCGCTGCGGATGATGCAATTGTTCCCGATGCGGGCAAAGGGCTGGATGATGGCGTGCTCATAGATCAGCACATTGTCCCCGACCACCAGATCGGGCCAGGTGCTGGCCCGGCTGGAGACATAGGAGATGAAATCATAGCCGCGCCGCCGCGCCTCCTCGTACCGCGCGCGCCGGATGCCGTTGATGCGCTGATAGCCCATGGGGATCAGCAGGCGGCAATCCGCGGGCGGGTAATGCGCCTCCAGCTCCTCGAACGCGACCAGTGGCAGCCCGTCATAGCTGTCACCGGCCCTGTAGGCGCGGTCAACCGTGAAGGCGGCGACGCGGAAGGGGCTGTCATGCTGCAGGCAGAACCGCGCCAGACTGGCCGAACGTAGATTGCCGAAGATGACGACAGGACGGTCGTCCACGGTGGATCGGGTTGATGCCGACACGGATTTCATCCTTTCAGGCGGCGGGCGGCGCGATCGGCCGCCAGGGTCAGCGCCGTCGCCAGACCATTGCGGGCCGCTTCGCCGGAAATATCAAGCCGCCCCGCAAACCGGCGTTTCATCTCCGCCCCCATGGCGACCCTGGCCGATGGGGTGCGGACCCAGTCAGACAAGGCCGCAAAATAATGACCCTCGTCAGCCGCTGCGAAGGGGCCCAGCTTGTCGCCCCCATCGTTGCCGGCCAGCGCGGCCACGGCCAGCCCCTGCTCCATCGCCATGGCCACCGATGCACCCCCGCCCAGCCGCGGCGGATTGGCATAGATGTCGGCCGCGGCCAGCCACCGTTCAAGGTGCGCGACCTGGGGATGCAGGTGGATACGCGGGTGATCGGGGATCGCGGTCAGCTTCTGCCCGGGAAGAAGACCGACCAGCACCCAGTGGACGTCGGGCTCCCGGTCCAGCAGCGCCAGCATCTGCGCCACCCAGGCAGGCGACATCTCCCGGTCCAGACGGTGACCGGTGGTCGCGATCAGGATCGCCCCGTCCGGCAGCCCGGCCCGTAACCGCGCATCGGCCGCCACCGGGCCCTTGGACTGGAAACGGTAGGGAAAAGACAGGGCGGCATCGTCGCCGGCCGGGTCATCCGCCGACAACCAGATATCGACCGGCACCAGCGGAGCGACCGCATGGGTCGATAACCCGACGATGGGGTATTTCCCCTGCAATTTGGCAATGACCGGGGAAAAGAACCCGACGAACAGGATCAGGTCGGGCCGATAGGCATCGATGGCCAGGCAGAGATCTGGCAACCGGCGTTCCAGGATGCGTGTGCTGTCGGCAATGGTCACACGCACGGGCATGGTGCTGCGTATCTTCAGCGATGCCATGTCCAGTCCGGGATCGACCAGGATGTCGTTCGATCCGGAAAGCCCGTTGATGAAGGGAATGGACATTTCCTGGCCGGCAAAAACCCGGCATTCGTGGCCCAGCGCGCAAACCAGTTCCACCATGGACAGCGCCATGGCGGTGGGCGCATGCCGGCCCGACACCGCCTGCGGCGTATAGATGGCGACGCGCCGTCCGGCCCGGTCGCCGTCATCGCCGGGTCCGCTGACATCAGGGAAACGCCCGGCCAGCATGGTCATGGCCCTGCCGACCCCGGCGCGGGCCAGCATCGCCCCGAACTCCGCATGGCTGTCCGCCATGGTCAGGGCGCGCATATGCGCCAGCAAGGCGAATTCCATCACGGCATCGGTCTGCACCCGGTCGATCAGCGCCGCCTGGCGGGTCGCCCAGTCCCAATCGCGTGTCACATCGAACAGGGCCGAATATTTCAGCCACTGGGCCCTGGCACCATCGACGGGCAACGACTCGATCGCCTGACGGACCTGCTCCCGCTCGGTGCCGACAAGCGTCCTGACCACCGTGGAGAGATTGCGCCAGAAGAAGGAATCCGCCGGGTGCGAACGGACCAGGGATAGAAGATCACCCGCCATATCCAGTTTTGTCATCAGGCGATCTGTCCATGATGGGGGGACGGGGTCCGTTCCTGGTGGGGAACGGACCGGACATCATCCATGCACCCAGTCGTGAAGCGCCTTCACCACCTGCTCCATCTCTTCCCGCAGGCCGATGGTGATGCGCAGGCAGTTACCCAGCCCGTAGGAGCCCATCTGACGGACCAGGATGCCACGGGACTTCAGCAATTGCCGTGCGCCCTCCGGATCGGCCTTCTGCCCCAGCTGGTCGCTGAAATCCACCAGCACGAAATTGGCGATGGAGGGATAGACCTTCAGGCCCAGGGCGTGAAGCTGTTCCACGAACCAGGCGCGGTTGGCCTCGTTCAGCTCGCGGCTCTTCTCCACGAACTCCACATCTTCCATGGCAGCAATGCCGGCAGCGATGGCGGAGGAGGAGATGTTGAAGGGCCCGCGCACGCGGTTCAGCACATCCGCCACATTCTCCGAACAATAGGCCCAGCCCAGGCGCAGACCGCCCAGGGCATAGATCTTGGAGAAGGTGCGCGTCATGACGACGTTGGGGAAGCTTTCCACGAATTCCGCACCCGAACTGTAATCGTTCAGGCGGGCGAATTCGGCATAGGCAGCGTCGATGACCAGCAGAACATGGTCGGGCAGCCCGGCATGCAGCCGCGCCAGTTCCCGGGAGGTCAGGTAGGAACCGGTCGGGTTGTTGGGATTGGCGATGAAAACGATACGGGTACGGTCATTCACCCGCGCCAGGATGGCGTCGACATCGGCCTTCAGATCCTTCTCCGGTGCGGCCACGGGGATGGCGCCCGCCGCCTTGGCGGCGATGGGATAGATCAGGAAGCCATGGCGGGAATAGATCACCTCCGTCCCCGGCCCGGAATAGCACTTGGTCAGCAGCTGCAGCAGCTCGTCCGAACCGGCACCGCAGACGATGCGGGCGGGATCATAGCCATAGCGCCGGCCGATCGCCTCGCGCAGCAGCTTGGCCGATCCATCGGGATAGCGGTGGATTTCGCCGGCCAGGGTCTGATAGGCGGCAACCGCCTTGGGGCTGGGGCCCATCGCCCCTTCGTTGGATGCCAGCCGAATCAGCCGATGCGCCCCCGGTGCATGCGCTTCCCCGCCCACATAGGGGGCGATATCCAGAATACCGGGATTGGGGATCGGACCGGCCATGGCGGCACCTTCAATTCTAGGGAACGAAATGGATGGCGGGGTGGGATCAGCCCTTCGGCAGGGTGACCGGGGTGGCGTAGGCGCCGATGGTCAGCACATGGCTGACGCCTTCGCCCAGGCGCTTGCGGGCCGTGGCCAGACGCGGATCCTCCGCCGCCACAAAGCCTTCCACCTCCACCAGATGCACCGACCCCATGCCGCCCGGCAGGTGGTGGGTGCGCAGTTGCAGGGTGGCGAAGCCGGCGGCTTCCAGCCCGTCCTTCAGCCGGCTGCGGCTGACATCCTGCGTCACCTCCACGGCCAGCAGGGTGCGATCGTCGCCCGTGGCTTCCCATGGCACGGCGGCCAGGACCAGGGCATCGCCCCCTTCACGCCCCACGCTCTGTCCCGCGGTACGCAGGAACGGCAGCCGGGCGATGATGCGCGGGGTCTTGGGGTCGGGCGACAGGATGAAGCGCCACCAGGGGTCGTTGTCATCCTCTTCCGGCCAGGGCACGACAGCCAGCGTGGCCGTGCCATCCGACACGGCGCGCAGCGCCGCCATCGGCGTGTTCACGGCGATGGCCGGCGTGGTGCTGCCGAAATGGTCGCGGGCATTGTCCCAGAGCGGGCTGCGCCCTTCATCCGGGCAGACCACGGCAACGGCCAGCGGTCCCTGCACGCGGGTCAGGGCAGCGATCATTTCCCGCCACATGCGTACAATGGCAGCCAGCGGGAAGGCGCCCTGGTGACGGGACACCAGGTTGCGGACGATCTCCGCCTCGCGGCCGGGTCGGATATAGGGGCGTCCGGGCGGCTTGACCTTGGCCACCTCCTCCACCACCTGAGCGCGGCGCATGAGAAGCTTGTGGATGTCCGCATCGATCTCGTCGATCTCGCGGCGCAAATCGTCCAACGTGGGTTTGGCGGGCATGGAGGGCCGGAAATTGGGTCCTTTCGGGGCGGATAGTATTAGGCGGGAAGCCCCCCCGAAATCAAAGAAAACATTGACACCCGCAGCCCCCCTTTCTAGCTCTAGTCCCCCGACCCGGCGCCCCTGCAAGGCGGCCCGTGACGGGCCCGACAGACCGGACCGGCCAGGATCGATGATGACCGCGGCACCCATTTCCACCTCCCAGGAATCCAGCGAAGCCGCCGGTTCCAGCGCCGCGCGCTGTGCGCTGCTGGGCACCGACCGGCCGCTGCTGCTGGACAGTGGCGTGGAACTTTCGAACTTCCGGGTGGCGTACCAGACCTATGGCACGCTGAATGCGGACCGGTCCAACGCCGTGCTGGTCTGCCATGCGTTGACAGGCGACCATTATGTCGCGGAACGCCATCCCGTCACCGGCAAGCCCGGCTGGTGGGACCTGATGGTCGGCCCCGGCCGGCCCATCGACACCGATCGTTTCTTCGTCATCTGTTCCAACGTCATCGGCGGCTGCATGGGCAGCGAGGGCCCGAAGGAGACCAACCCGGCCACGGGCAAGCCCTGGGGCCTGGATTTTCCCGTCATCACCATCGCCGACATGGTGCAGGCCCAGCGCCGGCTGATCGAATATCTGGGCATCGACAAACTGTTCTGCGTGATCGGCGGGTCCATGGGCGGCATGCAGGTGCTGCAATGGGCCGTCAGCTATCCGGACAAGGTCTATTGCTGCCTGCCCATCGCCAGCGCCGCCCGCCACAGCGCCCAGAACATCGCCTTCCACGAGGTGGGGCGCCAGGCCATCATGGCCGACCCGGAATGGTGCCGGGGCGATTATCTGAACCAGGGCACGCGCCCGACCAAGGGATTGTCGGTGGCCCGCATGGCGGCCCACATCACCTATCTGTCCGAAGCGGCCCTGCACCGGAAGTTCGGCCGCAATCTGCAGGACCGCAAGGCCATCACCTTCGGCTTCGACGCGGATTTCCAGGTCGAAAGCTATCTGCGCTACCAGGGGTTCAGCTTCGTCGAACGGTTCGACGCCAACTCCTATCTCTATATCACCCGGGCCATGGATTATTTCGACCTGGCCGCCGACCATGGCGGCGTGCTGGCGAATGCCTTCCGGGTGACGGCGGCCGATGGGCGGGTGGCGCCGACGCCCGTGCGCTTCTGCTTTGTCAGCTTTTCCAGCGACTGGCTGTTCCCGACCAGCGAAAGCCGGGCCGTTGTCCATGCGCTGAACGCCGTCGCCGCCAATGTCAGCTTTGTCGAGGTGGAGACGGACAAGGGCCACGACGCCTTCCTGCTGGACGAACCGGAATTCTATCAGGTCGTCCGCGGCTTCGTTGATGGCAATGCCCAGCGCTACGGGCTGGGTGTGAAGGGGGCGTGAAATCATGGCCGTGACCTCCATCCTGCCCCCCACCACCATCCGCAGCGACCTTGAACGCATCGCCGACTGGGTGGAACCCGGCAGCCGCGTGCTGGATGTGGGCTGTGGCGAAGGGGAACTGCTGCACGCGCTGGTCCATCGCAAGGGCGTGGACGGGCGCGGGCTGGAACTGTCCATGGACGGTGTGCGGCATTGCGTGGCCCAGGGGCTGGCCGTGATCCAGGGCGACGCCGACGCCGATCTGAAGGATTATCCGTCGGACAGTTTCGACTATGTCATCCTGTCGCAGACGCTCCAGGCTACCCGCGCGCCCCGCGACGTGCTGGAACATATGGTCCGCATCGGGCGGCACGTCATCGTTTCGGTCCCCAACTTTGGCTATTGGCGCGTGCGTGTCGACCTGCTGCTGCGCGGGCGCATGCCGGTGACCGACCGGCTTGGACATGAATGGTACGAGACGCCCAATATCCATTTCTGCACCATCGCCGACCTGGCGATGCTGTGCCGCGACATGGGCATCACCATTGAACGCAGCCTGATCCTGGGGGCGGCCGATCGTCCCGTGCTGGCGTCGGCCGACAGTTTCCGGGCCAACTGGCTGGGTGTGCAGGGCGTCTTTTTGCTGCATCGCAGCTAAGGAAATTTCGTATAGACCATACAGAAGGTTATAAACGAACTTTCTCGCTTGCCGCCCTCCCGGAAAGGGTGCAGTCTTTGATGACGGTTCGGCGGCGAATGGGTGACAGTACAGCCCCCCAGCGCATTCCCCGCCCCTTCATCGCCGGACCGGCCCCTTTAACCCCCCGCATCCCTTGATGGATGCGTGTTTTGGATGGGAGGCCGCCGACATGATCCAACCCCAACGCGCCTACAGCGAAATGGCCGGCAATCTGCGTCAAGCACGCGAACGCCTGGAACGGCTGGAATATGTGTCCACGGCCCTGATGGGATTGTCGCTGGCCCTGTTGGTAGGGGCGGCGATGATGTGAGGGTTGGGGCGGTTTCTCCGTGCCGCCCCGGCCTGGATTGCCCTGTTCCGTGAAAATTCTGCTAACCTGTCACGGCCCCCAGACATTTTCTGGGGGCCGTTTCTTTTGCGCGCACCACCAGACGGGAACCCAACCGTGCGATATCTGTCCTGGATCGTCACCCTGCCGCTGACGGCGCTGGCCATCTCCTTCGCCGTGTCCAACCTGACGCCGGTGCAATTGGCGCTGTGGCCGCTGGTCGGCAGCGTGGAAGTGCCCGCCTTCACGCTGGTCCTGGTGACATTGGTCGTCGGCTTCCTGGCCGGCGGCGTCACCGTCTGGGTCGGTCAGCACCGGCACCGCAAGTCCAGCCGCCAGCACCAGGCCCGCGCCGACCGGCTGCAAAAGGAGTTGGACGCCGCCCGCGGCCCTGGTTCCATCCCGCCCACGACGCCGCATTGATCCCGGGGCCGCGTTCCCTGTTGCCATCGGCCCCCCCTGGCCCCACAATGCCTGAAACAAGCGTTTGAATCGGGAAGGGAATGCCATGGATAATGAGATGAAGCAGACGGCCCTGGATCTGGCCGCCTATCAGGCGCGGATTGGCACGGAACTGGGCGTGTCCTCCTGGCTGGTGGTCGAACAGGACATGATCCAGCGCTTTGCCGATCTGACCGGCGATCATCAGTTCATCCATGTCGATCCTGACCGCGCTGCCGCCACGCCCCTGGGCGGCACGGTCGCGCATGGCTTTCTGACCCTGTCGCTGCTGGGCACGCTGGGACAGGAGATCATCCCGCCCCTGGCGGGTGCAGCCATGATCATCAATTACGGCTTCGACAAGCTGCGCTTCCTGACGCCCGTGCGCAGCGGCCGCCGCATCCGCGGCCGCCTGTCCCTGGTGGCGATCGAGCCGAAAGGGCCCGGGCAGCAGTTGATGCGCTACGCCGTCAGTGTCGAGGTCGAAGGGTCGGACAAGCCGGCGCTGGCCGCCGAATGGCTGGTGATGATGGTTACGGGGTGAGCGTGCGCTGGACGGGACGGCGCACCAGGAAGTCGTCCCATTCACCCTCGCGTTCCAGCACGAAGCCGTGGCGTTCATAGAAACGCCGCGCCGGGCTCTGCTTCAGGACGGACAGCCGGATGGTGACACAAGCCGCGTCGGTTCCGGTCAGCAGCATCTCCAGCACGGCACTGCCCAGGCCCCGGCCCTGGAAATCGGGATGCAGGTAGAAATGCGCCAGTTCCAGCCCGCCCGTGCCGGCTCCCAGGCTGACGCAGCCGGCGAAACGGTCCTGTATCTGGATCAGCTTCATGTCGGTGGGGGCGAACCCCGCCGCAAAGCGGGCTCGGGCTCGGTCGGGATCGAACCGGCCGATCCGTTCCAGATGCTCCCGCATCACCAGGATGCGCAGGGCCAGCAGGCGTTCGAAATCGCCCGAAGCCGCGGGCGTAAAGCGGATATCCGTCACCGAGCTGCCGTCCGAACCCGACAGGGGCAGGGCAGGGGACCCGCCCGTCAATTATAGCTTTCCCGGTCCTCGGAATCGCGGGCCAGCACCTCGCGCTTGCCGGCATGGTTGGCCTTGCTGACCACGCCTTCCTTTTCCATGCGCTCGATCAGGCGGGCGGCGGAATTATAACCGATGCGCAGATGGCGCTGGATGAAGCTGGTGGACGCCTTACCCTCGCGCGTGACCACGGCCACGGCCTGATCGTACAGATCGTCGCCCGACGCTTCCACGGCCCCGCCGCCCTTGCCGCCGCCGCCCGAACCGCCCTCGGCCGTGGAAGGATCGAATTCCTCCTCTTCCTCGGTCACGGCGTCCAGATAGGCGGGCTCGCCCTGGGCCTTCAGGAATTTCACCACCTGCTCCACCTCCTCGTCGCGGACGAAGGGGCCATGGACACGGGTGATGCGGCCGCCGCCGGCCATGTACAGCATGTCGCCCTGGCCCAGAAGCTGTTCGGCCCCCTGTTCGCCCAGGATGGTGCGGCTGTCGATCTTGCTGGTGACCTGGAAGCTGATGCGGGTGGGGAAATTGGCCTTGATGGTGCCGGTGATGACATCCACCGACGGGCGCTGCGTGGCCATGATCAGATGGATGCCGGCGGCGCGCGCCATCTGGGCCAGACGCTGGATGGCGGCTTCAATATCCTTGCCCGCGACCAGCATCAGGTCCGCCATCTCGTCGACGATGACGACGATATAGGGCAGTTCCGTCAGGTCGATGGGCTGTTCCTCATAGATCGGCTTGCCCGTATCGGGGTCGAAGCCGGTCTGGACGCGGCGCATCAGCACCTCGGCATTCTGCCGCGCCTCCTTCAGGCGGGCGTTGTAGCCGTCGATATTGCGCACGCCCAGCTTGGACATGTTGCGATAGCGGTCCTCCATCTCCCGCACGGCCCATTTCAGCGCCACGACCGCCTTCTTGGGGTCGGTGACGACGGGGGCCAGCAGGTGCGGGATGCCTTCATAGATCGACAGTTCCAGCATCTTGGGGTCGACCATGATGAAGCGGCATTTATCCGGCGGCATCCGGTACAGGATGGACAGGATCATGGTGTTGATGGCCACCGACTTGCCCGAACCGGTGGTGCCGGCCACCAGCAAATGGGGCATGCGGGCCAGATCGGCGATGACGGGGCCGCCGCCAATATCCTTGCCCAGCACCAGGGCCAGCTTCTGCTGGCTTTTCTCATAGGCGTCGGCCATCAGCAGTTCGCGCAGATACACCGTCTCGCGCTTCTGGTTGGGCATTTCGATGCCGATGACATTGCGGCCCGGTACCACGGCCACGCGCACCGACACGGCCGACATGGACCGGGCAATATCATCGGCCAGACCGATGACGCGCGAGGATTTCACGCCCGGCGCCGGTTCCAGTTCATAGAGGGTGACGACGGGGCCGGGGCTGACCTTGACGATCTCCCCGCGCACGCCGAAATCCGCCAGCACGCTTTCCAGCATCTGGGCATTGCTTTGCAGCGCCGCCTCGTCCATGGCCGGGCCCATGCCGTGCGGCGGCAACTGCATGATATCGACGGGCGGCAGCTCATAATCGCCGCGCGCTTCCGGTTCCAGGGTCAAGGCGGCCTGCCGGGCCTTTTCCACCTTGCGCGCCACTTCGGGCAGCGGCTTGGGCGGCGGGGCGACGACGGGACCGGGGCGCCGGCGCTCCTCTCCCTGGGTCGGGGTCGACGGCGGGTCAAAGGGCAGATCGCCCGTGCCGGTCGGGGCCGGGGCGGCACCGGGCAGGCTGGGCTCGAACCGGCTGCCGGCAGCCGGTGGCGTCGTACCCGCCGGGGCGGCCTTGGGCTTGCGCAGCCGCGACAGCAGTCCGGCTGCCTTCTGTTTCCAGTCGCCCTTGTCAGCGGTCGGTTCAACGGTGGCGGCATCACGGGCCGGCGCGCCCCAGCGACCGGCCGGGGCGGCGGGTGCCGCTTCGTCGGGCAGGGCGGTGCCGGCCGGGGCCTTCAGCCCCTTGGCCTTGCGCCGGGCCCAGGCGACACCTTCCGCCACCTGCCACAGCCGCACATCCAGCGCCCACAGACCCAGAAGGATGGCCGGGACCAGCAGCACCAGACCGACGATGGGGCCGGACACGCTGCCCGTCAGCGCCATGACCATGCGCAGCAGCGGCCCCACCAGCAGCGCACCCGCCGGCCCGCCCCAGGCCAGATTGCCCGCCGACAGGCAGACCAGCGCCATGGCCGTGATCAGCACGGCAGCCAGTGCCAGCGGAATGCGCAGGGTGAAATTGCGGGCCGGGTTGTGGCGGAACAGCCGACCGCCCCAGCCCAGCAGGAACAAAGGCAGCAGATAGGCGGCATAGCCCAGCGTCTGCAGCAGCAGGTCGGATGTATAGGCCCCGGTGCGGCCCAGCGCGTTCTGAACATGCACGGCGGCGCCGGGCACGGCCGTGCTCCATGACGGGTCGCGGCTGTCATAGGTGAGGAAGGCCAGCAGCAGGGCCAGCCCCAGAGCCACGACCCCCAGCCCGGCACCTTCCACCAGCCGGCGCAGCAGGAATGTCAGCGCCCCGTCGGGCAGCAGCCGCGATTTGCGGCGTTCGCCCGTGCCGGCCCCCATGCCGGACGGCACGGGCCCGCGCGGCGCGGGACGGCCGGTGGGCGGGGTCTGGGGGGAGAGGCGGCTGGGCATGGGCTGTTCTCGCCGGACGGAAGGCAAACGGGACAGGATCAGGACAGGATGCGGGCCAGCCGTTCCATCGACCGGGCGATGGTATCGGCGTCCTGCACCAGGGCGACACGGATATATCGGTCACCGGGATTAAAGCCATCTTCATGCGGCTGGGTCAGATAGGCGCCGGGAAGAACCTTGATCGCCCCCTCCCGCCACAGGCGCTTCGTCGCCTCTTCGCCGCTGGGTGCGACACCGGCCACATCCAGCCACAGGAAGAAACCGGCATCGGGCCGGTAGAAGCCCAGCCGCCCTTCCAGCACGGCCTGCGCCGCATCGACATTGGCGGTGTAATAGGTCCGGTTGACGGCGACATGCGCATCATCCGACCACAGCGCCGCCGACGCCGCCAGCACGGGCAGCGGCATGCCCGCCAGCGAATAGGCACGCAGTCGGGTGAAGGAGGCGATCAGGTCGGGATCGCCGGCCATGAAGCCGGAGCGCAGCCCCGCAGCGCTGGACCGCTTGGACAGGGAATTGAAGACCAGCAGGTTGGCCAGCGGCCGGTCGCCGCCCAGCGCCAGCGCGGCCGACATGCCGCCCGCCGGCTGCGCACGATGCCACAGCTCGCTGTAGCATTCATCGACGGCCAGGACGAAGCCATGGCGGCGGGCCCGTTCCAGGGCACGCTTCATATAATCCAGGCTGGCGACGGCGCCCTGCGGATTGGCCGGCGTGCAGAGATAGAACAGGGCCGTGCGCTCCCACACCTCTTCGCTGACACTGTCCAGATCGGGCAGATAGCCCGTTTCCGGCGTGCCATCCAGCAGCACGGGCTGTGCCCCCGCCATGATGGCCGCCCCCTGATAGACGGCATAGAACGGGTTGGGGATCAGCACGACGGGCCGGCCGCCGCCCTTGGCCGACGGCACCACCAGTTCGGCCAGCTGATACAGCGCCTCACGCGTGCCGCAGACGGGCAGGATCGAGCGGTCGGCATCGATGAAACCCGCCGGCAGGCCATAACGGCGCGACAGCCAGCCGGCGACCGCGGTGCGGAATTCGGGCGTGCCGGCCGTGGGCGGATATTTGGCCCAGGCCGCAGGCCTGGCCGCGGCCAGCGTGCCGGTCAGCAGCGCCGGTGGCTCGTTCTGCGGCTCACCGATGGTCAGGATGGTGGGCGCGACATTGGCCAACGGCGACACATCGGCCAGCAGGGCCGCCAGTCGCGGAAACGGATAGTCGGGCAGCCGCGACAGCCGGTCGTTACGGCAGGCAGGCGCAATCGCGGAAGAAACGGCGTCGGACATGGCGGACCAGCGGCTGGCGAAACAAGGCGCGTCGTCGCGGCGGCAAGGCCGTCCGGCGCGCCGGAAGTGTAGCGGCGGCCCCGACGGGGCACAAGCCGGCCGTCATGTCCACGGAACTCCGGAGAATCCCCTTGTTACAAGGACTTGTGGATAAAGGCTGAGAAAAGCGTTGAAAACTCTTGTAAGTACTTGATGCGAATCGGAAATTTTCCGTGAACGAATCAGGAAAACCCGCACGCGGACAGGCCGCGGACGGGTTTTCCACAGGCAGAGGCGGCAGCCGCAGGCGTGCCGCGACCGGTAAATCCTTACAGCGCGTCGCTGTTTTGTTCACCGGTACGGATACGCACGGTCTGCACGACATCCAGGACGAAGATCTTGCCATCGCCGATGCGGCCGGTATTGGCGGCCTTCTGGATGGCGTCGACGACGCTGTCGGCCAGTTCGTCGGTGACGGCCACTTCAACCTTCACCTTGGGCAGGAAGCTGACGGAATATTCAGCCCCGCGATAAATCTCGGTCTGGCCCTTCTGACGACCGAACCCCTTCACTTCCGAGACGGTCAGGCCCTGGATGCCAAGTCCCGTCAGGGCCTCGCGCACCTCGTCCAGCTTGAACGGCTTGATGATGGCCACGACGAGCTTCATTGCGCTCTCCCTTCCTGTGCATGGAACAGATCAGACTTCAGAATCCCGCGCCGATCCGATGGGGATGGCGGCGCATCGGGATTTTAACTTACAAGAACCGTGCCGACGGGATTTTCACACGGTTTGGCGCGAAAAAATAGGAAGCTGCCCAGATTCCGGCGCGCACATGGGCAGGTCGTGATTAAATATTAGGCATTGCTGCGACGCCGCGCCGTCTGGACAGGCGTTGCCCCTTGCCGCACTCTGCAATCCGCCCAAATGAACCGCACAATTCGGGAAAATCGCATCATGTCCGTGCACGGCGTCCACCATCAGGCCGATATCATCATCATCGGCGGGGGTCTTTCCGGCCTGACGCTGGCCTGCGCGCTGGGGACGGCCGGCGTGTCGACCATCGTCATCGACCGCGAACCGGTTGAAGACACGTTGCAGGCGGAATTTGACGGTCGCACCACGGCCATCGCCTATGGCGCGGCCACGGTGCTGATGGGGGCCGGCGTCTGGGACCATCTGGATGGCAATGTCGGGCCGATGCTGGATATCCGCGTCACCGATCAGTCGTCGCCGCTGTTCCTGCATTATGACCACCGGGAGGTGGGGGACAGGCCCTTCGGCTGGATCCTGGAAAACCGGGTGATGCGTTTCGCGCTCTATCGCCGCCTGAAGGAATTGCCCAGCGTCACGCATCTGGCCCCGGCCACGGTGACGTCCATGGTGCGCAATGCCTCGGGCGTGTCCGTCACCCTGTCCGACGGGCGGACAGTGGCGGGCCGGCTGGCCGTGGGCGCCGATGGCAAGAAAAGCTTCTGCCGCGACCATGCCGGCATCCGCCAGATTTCCTGGTCCTACAAGCAGCACGCCATCGTCTGCACCATCCGCCATGACGGGCCACATGGCGGCGTGGCCGTGGAACAGTTCCTGCCGGCCGGTCCGTTTGCCATGCTGCCGCTGGCCGGTGGGCACCATACCAGCATTGTCTGGACCGAACGGTCGGATCGCGTCGATTTCTACATGAACCTGCCCGCCGACCGGTTCCGGCAGGAATTGCAGCTGCGGGTGGGTGACTGGCTGGGCAATGTCGAACCGGTGGGCGGCCGCTGGGCCTGGCCGCTGGGCCTGGCCCATGCCGAACGCTATATCGACACGCGCCTGGCCCTGGTCAGCGAAAGCGCCCATGGCATGCATCCCATTGCCGGCCAGGGCCTGAATGTCGGCATCCGCGATCTGGCGGCTCTGGCCGAAGTGGTGGTGGATGCCATGCGTGTGGGCCTGGACCCCGGCGCGCCCGATGTGCTGGAGCGCTATCAGCGCTGGCGCCGCACCGATACGGTGACCCTGCTGGCCACGACCGACGCGCTGGTCCGGCTGTTCAGCAACGATATCGCGCCACTGAAACATGCCCGCCGCCTGGGCATGGCCGCCATCAACAACCTGCCCCCGCTGAATCCCGCCAAGAAATTCTTCATGCGCCACGCCATGGGCATCGTGGGCGAGTTGCCGCGGCTGGTGAAGGGCGAAGCGCTGTAATACCAGGGCCGGAAAGTGCCGACCACAGGTCGGAACTATCCGGTTTTGGTATAAGCCTCACCCCCGAAAACGATCAAAGATTAAGCACACGCGCCGGCTTGATCTCCGCCCCGTCCAGACGGACCAGGGCCACGGGATGGCCGGCGCACAGGGCCAGCGCGGTCCCGTCCCCCTCCATCCCGGTGCGCAGCCCTTCCAGCCGGTCCAGATCGCCGCGGCGCAGCAGCGACACGCCCTGGCCATGGCGCAGCCGGTCGGCCTCCACCGGGGTCAGGTCGATCTGCGGCAACCGGTCCAGCGGCGCGGCCACGGGCTGCAGCAGCGTGTCCGGATCACCCTTGGCCACCATGGCTTCCAGCTGTTCCAGCGTCACCGCCTGAGACAGGTTGAAGGGGCCGACCGACAGACGGCGCAGCACCGTGATATGGCCGACAGTCCCGACAGCGGCCGCCAGATCGCGGGCCAGCGAGCGCATATAGGTGCCCTTGCCGCATTCCACTTCGAATTCGGCCAGGTCGATATCGGGGCGGCCGATAAGGCGGAAACCGTCGATACGCACGATGCGCGCGGCCAGTTCCACCGCCTCGCCTTCGCGGGCCAGATCATAGGCGCGTTCACCATCCACCTTGATGGCGGAATATTGCGGCGGCACCTGGCTGATCAGGCCCTGGAACGCCTCCAGGGCCTTTTCGATATCCGCATCCGTGGGGCGCGCATCGCTGCTGGCGATGACCTGTCCGGCACGGTCGTCGGTATCCGTCGCCTCCCCGAATTTCAGGGTGAAGCGGTAGGTCTTGTGCCCGTCCATGGCATATTGGACGGTCTTCGTCGCCTCACCAAAGGCAATGGGCAGGATGCCGGTGGCGATGGGGTCCAGCGTGCCGCCATGGCCCGCCTTTTCCGCTTTCATCAGCCAGCGCACCTTGGCCATCGCCTGCGTGCTGGTCATGGTGCCGGGCTTGTCCAGCACCAGCCAGCCGTGACGCGGAACGCCCTTGCGCTTACGCGCCATGATCGTCCCCGGCGCCTTCCTCTTCTTCTTCGTCAACCGCGCCGGGCTTGGCCACGGCCGGCCCCATGTCGCGGGCGACATGCGGGTCATGCAGAAGCCGGTCGATCTTCTCGGCGTAATCGAAGCTGGTATCCAGCTGGAAGGACAGGCGCGGGGCGTAGGGCAGGCGGATTTCATGCGCGACCTGGGTGCGCAGAAAGGCCGACGCGCGGTTCAGCGCCGCCACCAGTTCCGGCTTCGACCCGCCCAGGGGCATGACGAAGGCAGTGGCGTTCTTCAGGTCGGGGCTGATGCGCACTTCCGACACGGTCACGTTCAGATCCATCAGTTCCGGATCGCGGAATTCCCCGCGGCGGAAAATGTCGGCCAGGGTGTGGCGGATTTCCTCACCCACGCGCAGCTGGCGCTGGCTGGGGCCCTTGGCGGCATTGTTGCCGCCGTCACGTCGCTTGTTCATCACATCTTCCTCTGCCCTGGCGGGGGATCGGACCCCGAAGACCGGGCCATTGCACAAAATGTCCAGGCATCCGTGCTAGCACAGGCGTCACAGCCCGAGTCAGGGAAGTTTCACAAATGAGGGTGGCGGGGTGTTGTCCACCCCGCCACCCTTGAAACCATCCTGGTCCGTGATCAGCGGGCGACCGGCAGCATCCCCGACAGCCCGCCCGGCAGATGCGGCACCAGCAGACGGCGGGCAGCGTCCCAGCGGGCCGACAGCAGCAGCAGGCCCGACCCGATGACCAGGGCGGCCAGGGCGAAATTGATCTCCTTGGCGGTGCCGGCCATGGAGAACAGGTTGCTCATGGCATAAAGAACATAGGCCAGGGCCGAGACCAGCATGGCCCGGCGGTCGATGGCCAGCGACACCAGCGCCAGCGCCAGATAGGTGCCGATGCAGGTGAACAGGGCCAGGGCCGGGCTGACATCCTGCACGGCGCCACCGACGCCCACCCAGCTGAACACGGGATGGATGATCATGGGAGAGGCGGCCAGATGCAGCCAGAAGGCCACGTCGGACCGGCGCGTGCTGCGCTCCCGGTCGGCGGCATCCCAGCGCATGGCCACGGCGAACATGGTCAGCCCCCCAGCCAGGATCAGCACCAGGATCGCCGATTTCAGGCCCGGCGCCAGGGTCAGCAACAGGGCCAGGAAGGCGGCCAGGCCGATGGCCGTGCCGGCCGCCACCGTGATCGGCACCATGAAGCGGCGCCAATGGGCATAGGCAGCCAACCCGGCCACCAGGGCCGCGGTGGCAACGGAACCCGTGGCCTCCATCGGATCGTTCAATCCGTGCAGCAGCCCCTGGAATGCCAGCAGGGCGATCAGCACGGTCGCGAGCGTACCGCCGGCAAAGCCCAGCAGCAGCACGATGCTGGTCAGCGACAGACGCAGGCGGCGGGTGAAATATTCAGCCAGGCCCCAGCTGGCGACGGCAACGGCTGCCCCGGCCAGTGCCGGATGCACCTGCCCGCCCAGGAAGGCCGACGCCAGCAGGATCAGGACCGCGCCGATGGAAACGAAAATATCGTTGAAGCCGGTCAGCAGACGGAACCGTTCATGTTCCCCACCCGTCTGATCGCTGCGCCGTCCAGCCACGAAATGGCGCAGGCCCTCCACATTGTCCCGGGACAGGACGCCGGCCGATACGGCCGCGTCCAGATCGTCATCGCTGTACATGTTCCCCCCCATCCTTGTTGGATGGTCGCAGTATGGGCACCATCGGGACAAGGCCGCAACGGCCGGTACAAAGCGTTTAGATGCAGAAAAGAAACAGTCACATATGAAGCGAATTTGTTGCAATCAAATGACTTCTGCGACCCTTAACCTTCTGTTAACGCTGATAGTGCGGACCCGGTCCGCCATAAAAACATGCGACTCTGAACAGGGGTAACCCCATGCAATCCAAATACAATCTGAAGTTCGGAACGGCCGCACTGGCCCTGCTGGCAGCCGGCTTGGCCCCCGCGCTGCCGGCCATCGCGCAAGACGCGATTGAAGAAATTGTGGTCACGGGTTCGCGTATCCGGCAAAGCCCGCTGAACCAGAACCAGCCCATCGTCCAGCTGGATGAAGAGGCGATGGCGCGCACGGGTCTGTCGAACACGGCCGAAATCCTGCAGCGCCTGCCCATCTCCGGTGGTGGCCTGAACAGCAAGTTCAACAATAGCGGTAATTTCGGCAACCCGCCGGATGGCGGCGGTGTCGGTGCCGGTTCGGCCGAAGTGGATCTGCGCTATCTGGGCTCGCGCCGCACGCTGGTGCTGGTCGACGGCCTGCGCTGGGTCAATGGCGCGTCGGCCTCGGGCATCCCGTCCTCCACCGACCTGAATTCCATCCCCAAGGGCATCATCGAGCGGATCGAGGTGCTGCAGGAAGGCGCCTCTCCCATCTATGGTTCGGACGCCATTTCCGGCGTGGTCAACATCATCACCAAGAAGAAGCAGGACGGCTTCTCCGGTTCGGCCCAGGTCGGATCGTTCGATGAAGGCGACGGCGTCACGCAGGAATATGACTTGTCCTGGGGTGCGTCGTCCGGTGGCACCACCATCGTGGCCGACCTGACCTATGTGAAGCAGGAAAGCGTGATGTCGGGCGACCGCGACATCTCCATGTTCCCCACGCCGGGCGTCACGGCCTGCGACAGCTCCTGCTCGTCCGGCACGCCGCTGGGCCGCTTCATCATCAACAACCCGGTCACGGGCGACGGGATGAACCTGACGCTGAAGGCGCCGGTCCTGACCGGCAAGCCGATCTTCGATCCGGCCAACCCCACGGCCGGCAGCTTCAAGAACTTCACCACGGCCGACCGGTTCAATTTCCAGCCCTACAACTATATCCAGGCCCCGTCGGAGCGGATCGGCACCTTCTTCACGGTGACACAGGAGATCACGCCCGACATCAATTTCCGCCTGAAGGGTGTCTATAACAACCGCAAGTCCGCCAACCAGGCCGCCCCCATCCCGCTGTTCGTGGGTCCGGATGCCGGCAACGGCAACCTGCTGGACCAGATCAGCATCGACAAGACCAATCCCTACAACCCGTTCGGCGTGACCCTGTCGTCGGGCGGCGCCAATGGCCCGGCCAATTATGCCTTCATCGGCCGCCGCTTCATCGAAGCGGGTCCCCGCCATTATGAGCAGGAAGTGAACACCTGGTACGTGTCGGGCACGCTGGACGGCTCGGTCATGCTGGGCGACAAGAAGTGGTACTGGGACGTCAACACCATCTTCTCCCGCAACAGCGCGACGCAGAAATTCACGGGCAATGTCAACGCCCAGCGTCTGGCCCAGGCCCTGGGTCCGGTGGCGAACTGCACCGGCTCTTGCGTGCCCTTCAACATCTTCGGCGGTGTGGGCTCCATCAGCAAGGCGCAGATGGATTATGTCCTGTTCACCCAGCAGGACAGCAGCAGCCAGCGCCTGGCCGATACCTCCATCAACCTGTCGGGCAGCCTGATCGACCTGCCGGCCGGCCCGGTGGGCGTGGCCCTGGGCTACGAATATCGTGACCAGAGCGGCAAGTTCCAGCCCGACGCCGTCGTGGCCGCCGGTCTGGGCTCCGACATTCCGGCCCAGCCGTCGTCGGGCGGGTTTGATGTGAACGAAGCCTATGGCGAATTGCGCGTACCGCTGCTGGCCGACCTGCCGGTAGCCAAGCTGGTGGATGTCTCTGCTGCCGTCCGCTATTCCGACTATTCCACCTTCGGCAGCGAGACGACCTTCAGCCAGCGCCTGAACTGGCGCGTGACCGACGATGTGCTGCTGCGCGGTTCGCATGGCCAGGGCTTCCGGGCGCCGGGCATCGGCGAGCTGTTCGGCACCCCGTCGCGCTTTGACCAGGAACTGGTCGATCCCTGCTCCGACATGCTGGGTCTGTCGGGCGGCACGGCCGCGGCGGCCGCCGTCCGCGCCAACTGCATCGCCCACGGCGTACCGGCCAGCGGGTCCTATGTCCAGGCCAACCCGCAGCTTTCCGTCATCACCGGCGGCAACAAGACCCTGCAGCCCGAAACCTCGAAAAGCTGGGTGGTCGGCGGCGTCTACAGCCCGGGCTGGGCGTCGGATACCGACTGGGCCGATCGTCTGGATATCGAGGTCAATTACTATACGATCAAGCTGAAGGACGCGATCCAGCCGATCGGGGCGGAGACCATCCTGGGGCGGTGTGAGGAAAAGAACGACGCCTTCTCTTGCGCCTCCATCACCCGCACGGCATCGGGTGCCATCAACCAGATCAGCGGCCTGTTGCAGAATATCGGCGCCATCGACACCGACGGCATCGATGTCACCTTCAACTGGCAGAGCCCGGAAACCGGCCTGGGCACCTTCCGCTTCAGCCTGAACCAGACTTTCCTGCTGAACTATACCGAAACCGTCCCGGCGACGGATGGCAGCACGGAAATCGAACGTGAAGGCACGGAAAAGGGCAGCCCCGACCAGGCCTTCCCCAAGTACAAGGCGACGGCCATCATCGACTGGTCCAATGGCGATTTCTCCGGCTCGCTGACCAACCGCTTCATCAAGAGCGTGGAGGAGACACAGGCCACCAACAAGCTGAACAACCGCCTGTACACGGACCTGCAGGTCAGCTGGTTCCCGACATATCTGGACGGCAAGGTCGGCCTGACCCTGGGCGTCAACAACCTGTTCGATAAGGATCCGCCGGCTTGCTATAGCTGCGGCTTGAACAATTACGATCCGACCACCTATGACGCGCCCGGCCAGTTCGGCTATGCGCGCCTGACCTACAAGATGTGAATGTAAGGCCCTTCAGCCGAAGGCTCGGGCTTCGGCTGAAGGGTGGCCGCCGACCGGCGGCCCGGCGCGTGAGGGAACGCGAAATCTACTCCGGTCGGGTCACCCCGGCCGGGACAGCGACATGCTGCTGCTTGGATGGACCGGGGTTCACATGATAGTGAACCCCGGTCTTTCTTTTTTTCCGAAGACCCAGATCTGAAGGTTTCATCCCATGACCGCCCCGCTGTTCCAGAAAGTCGCCATCGTCGGCTTCGGCCTGATCGGTTCCTCGATCGCGCGGTGCGTGGCGGAATATCCGGGCTTGGCCGGCGGGGTCGTATGCGTGGACCGGTCGCAGACCGTCTGCGACCGCGTCCTGGAACTGGGGCTGGCACAGCAGGCGGGCACCGATCCGGCACTGGTCTCCCAATGCGATCTGGTCGTGCTGGCCACCCCCATCGGGGCCTTTGCCGATCTGGGCGCCCTGATCGGCCCGCACCTGACGCCGGGCACCATCCTGACCGATGTCGGGTCGGTGAAACAATCGGTGGTGCGCGACATCGCCCCCTATGTGCCCGAGGGGGTGCATTTCATCCCCGGCCACCCGCTGGCCGGCACCGAACATTCCGGCCCCGATGCCGGCTTCGCCGCCCTGTTCAAGGGCCGCTGGTGCATCCTGACGCCGGTGCCGGGCAGCGACCAGGCGGCGGTGGACAAGCTGGCTTCCTTCTGGTCGGGCTGCGGGTCGATGATCGAGTTCATGGAACCGGGCCACCATGACCGCGTGCTGGCCATCACCAGCCACCTGCCGCACCTGATCGCCTATACGATCGTGGGCACGGCCACCGACCTGGAAGAACATCTGCAATCCGAGGTGATCCGGTTCAGCGCCACGGGTTTCCGCGATTTCACCCGCATCGCCGCCAGCGATCCGGTGATGTGGCGCGACATCTTCCTGAACAACCGCGAGGCCGTGCTGGAAGTGATCCAGCGCTTCACGGAAGACCTGACGGCCCTGCAGCGCGCCATCCGCTGGGGGGAGGGGGAGACGCTGGAAAAGCTGTTCACCCGCACCCGCGCCATCCGCCGGTCGATCATCGACGCCAAGCAGGCGTGAGCAAAAAGAAAAGCCGCGGGCGCTGCTGCACCCGCGGCCTTTCCATCGTCAATACGCCATGGATCAGCGGCGGCGGGTCAGCTGGCTGACATCGCGGACAGCCCCCCTGGCGGCCGAGGTGGTCAGGGCCGCATAGGCCTTCAGCGCCTGCGACACAACCCGCTCACGCGGGGCAGCCGGCTGCCAGGCGTCCAGGCCCTTGGCTTCCATCGCGTCGCGGCGGCGGGCCAGTTCCTCATCCGACACGGCCAGGTGGATGCGGCGGTTGGGGATGTCGATCTCGATCCGGTCGCCTTCCTCCACCAGGCCGATGGTGCCGCCTTCGGCGGCTTCCGGGCTGGCATGACCGATGGACAGGCCCGACGTGCCGCCGGAGAAGCGGCCATCGGTGATCAGGGCGCAGACCTTGCCCAGGCCCTTCGACTTCAGATAGCTGGTCGGATACAGCATCTCCTGCATGCCCGGCCCGCCCTTCGGCCCTTCATAGCGGATCAGGACCACGTCACCGGCCTGGACGCGGTTGCCCAGGATGGCGGACACGGCAGCATCCTGGCTTTCGAACACGCGGGCGGGGCCGGCAAAGACCAGGGCCGACGGGTCCACGCCCGCCGTCTTCACGATGCAGCCATCGACCGCCAGATTGCCGAACAGCACGGCCAGACCGCCATCCTTGCTGAAGGCGTTTTCCGTGGAGCGGATGACGCCCTTGGTCCGGTCCAGGTCCAGTTCGTGATACCGGCTGGACTGGCTGAAGGCGATGGTGGTGCGCACCCCGCCGGGGGCGGCCTTGAAGAATTGCTGCACATCGGGATTATTGGTCTGGGCCACATCCCAGCGGGCCAGGGCATCTGCCAGACTGTCGGCATCGATGCGTTTCACATCGGTGTGCAGCAACCCGCCGCGGGCCAATTCACCCAGAATGGACATGATGCCGCCGGCCCGGTGCACATCCTCGATATGCACATCGGCGACGGCCGGGGCCACCTTGCAGATATTGGGCACGCGGCGCGACAGCCGGTCGATGTCGGCCATGGTGAAATTCACCTCGCCCTCATTCGCAGCAGCCAGCAGATGCAGCACTGTGTTGGTCGACCCGCCCATGGCGATGTCCAGGGCGATGGCGTTTTCGAACGCCTTGAAGGTGGCGATGGAACGCGGCAGCACGCCGTCATCATCCTGTTCATAATAGCGCTTGGCCAGACCGACGATGCGGCGGCCGGCCTCTTCGAACAGGCGGCGGCGGTCGGCATGGGTGGCGACGACGGTGCCGTTGCCGGGCAGCGACAGGCCCAGCGCCTCCGTCAGGCAGTTCATGGAATTGGCCGTGAACATGCCGGAGCAGGAACCGCAGGTGGGGCAGGCCGACCGTTCGATGACCGTCACTTCCTCGTCGCTGTACTTGTCATCGGCGGCAGCGACCATGGCGTCGATCAGGTCGATGGCGATGTCCTTGCCCTTGACATTGGCCTTGCCGGCTTCCATCGGGCCGCCCGACACGAAGATGGTGGGGATGTTCAGGCGCAGCGCCGCCATCAGCATGCCCGGCGTGATCTTGTCGCAGTTGGAAATGCAGACCAGCGCGTCGGCGCAATGGGCGTTGACCATATATTCCACGGCATCGGCGATCACCTCGCGCGAGGGCAGGGAATACAGCATGCCGTCATGGCCCATGGCGATGCCGTCATCGACCGCGATGGTGTTGAACTCCTTGGCCACACCGCCCACCGCTTCCACTTCGCGCGCGACCAGCTGGCCCAGATCCTTCAGATGCACATGGCCGGGCACGAACTGGGTGAAGGAATTGGCGATGGCCACGATGGGCTTGCCGAAATCCTCGTCCTTCATGCCGGTGGCCCGCCACAGGCCACGGGCGCCGGCCATGTTGCGGCCATGGGTGCTTTTGCGGGAACGAAGCTGCGGCACTTGGATATTCCTTCAACCGGTTCGGGGGTCGGGTACGAAGATTTCAAAAACGCATCACTGACGGACAGAATAATATGAATGCCGCCGTTCCGGCGCACCCAACATTCCTGCAACCCGTATATGCCCTGGAATAGGATGGGTTCAAGCCACCGCGGGATTGGTGGCCGGCTGTGTCCGCGCCGTCCGCGCGCGCCGCCGCACCGTGCGCTCCGCCACTTCCTGCAGCGTGATCAGCAACACCATGCCCAGCAGCAGCCAGACGGGCAGCACGCCCATGCCCAGATGCTGGGCCAGCCAGCCCAGCACGCCCGGCACAACCGTGGACCCGATGCCGGCCCCGGCCATCTGGAAACCGACAGCATGGGGGGCGACGGCATCCCCCACGCGCAGCGGGGTCAGCGACACCAGGGTGGGGAAGGTGGGGGCCAGACCGAAGCCCAGCGCCAGCGCCGCCCCCATGCCGACGGCCGGTGTGGGAAACCACAGGAACAGCCCGGCCGCCGTCAGGGCGATGGCCAGACCGGCGCGCAGTGCCGTCAGCGGCCGCACCCGCGCCGTCACCTGCCCGAAGACCAGCCGCCCGAAGGTCAGCGCCCCCCAATAAAGCCCGGCGATGGTGCCCGCCAAGCCGACATCCACCCCATGGGCCCGCGTCAGCAGGGTGAACAGCCATTGGCCGGCCGCCATCTCCACCCCGCAATAGATCATGAACAGCCCGAAATTCATCCAGATCACAGGGTGGCGCAACGCCTGGGCAAAGGGGGCGACAGCGGCAGCTGCCACCGGTCCGCCGCCGCCTTCCACCTTTGCCTCGTCCCAGCGGCGGCGCGTCAGGAAGAACAGCAGCGCCATGGCAGCCAGGATCAGCGCAATGAAGCCATACCCCCAGCGCCAGCCAGCCCCAACCGTGATGAACCCCGTCATCAGCAGCGGCCCGGCCGTGGCACCCAGGCCCCAGGACCCGTGCAGCCAGTTCATGACACGGGCGGAAAAGCGCCGTGCGCCATAAAGATTGATGCCCGTGTCGATCCCGCCTGACGCGAACCCGCCCAGGATGGCCGCCGGGATCAAAAGATAGAAGGACGGGGCCAGCGCGTAGATGGACAGGGTGATGACCATGCCGACCGTGCTGACCGTCAGCACGGTGCCCAACGACGTACGGCGCACGATCGACCCGCCGGCAAGGCCGGCAAACAGGTAACCGCCCGTGGAACAGCCCAGCAGGATGCCCAGATTGCCCAGCGGCCGGTCGAACGCCTCCCGGATGAAGGGCCAGGTCACGCCGGGCAAGCCATCGGGCAGGCCCAGGCTGACAAAGGCCAGGAACGCCATGCCGATCAGCGTGGCCGGCAAACGGCTTTGGGGGCGGGAAAGGATCATGATCTCGGCAGATGGGGCGGGGCCGCTCGACTGTCGATATCACGGGCTGCGTTGTGTGAACAAGACGGGTACGGGTATGGCAGGACTGACAACGGTGTCCGGTCTGGTCAACGCCCATTACCGGTCTGGACAGGCGCGCCCGGCCCGCCTAAAGCTGTCGCCAGCCCATCCCCAGATCCTGAGGCCCCGCCCGTGCGTATCGCCACCTGGAACATCAATTCCGTCCGCCTGCGCATCGATCTGGTGATGAAGCTGCTGGACGAACATCGGCCCGACGTGCTGTGCCTGCAGGAAACCAAGGTGGTGGACGACGCCTTTCCCCGGGGCGAGTTCAAGGCCCGCGGGTATGAGCATATCCATATCCACGGGATGAAAAGCTATAATGGCGTCGCCATCCTGTCGCGCCTGCCCTTCACTTCCCGCGATATCCGCCATTCCTGCGGCAAGGAGGATTGCCGCCACGTCCTGGCGACGCTGGAGAATGGGGTGGAGATCCACAATCTCTACATCCCCGCCGGTGGCGACATCCCCGACCCGGCCGTGAATGACAAGTTTGCCCACAAGCTGCAGTTCCTGGAGGAAATGCAGGCCTGGTTCCAGGAAAAGCGGTCGGCCGATCAGCCGATGATCCTGGTGGGTGATCTGAACATCGCACCGCTGGAACATGATGTCTGGTCACACAAGCAGTTGCTGGACGTCGTCTCCCACACCCCCATTGAGGTGGAGAAGCTGACGGCCCTGCAGAACAGCCTGAACTGGGTCGACGCCGTGCGCCATTTCGTACCGGCTGACCAGAAGCTTTATAGCTGGTGGTCCTACCGCGCCGCCGACTGGAACCTGTCCAACAAGGGCCGGCGCCTGGACCATGTCTGGGTGACCCCGCCGCTGGCCCCCGCCCTGAAGGGTCAGACCATCCTGCGCGAGGCGCGCGGCTGGGAGCCCAAGCCCAGCGACCATGTCCCCGTGCTGGTCGATCTGGATATCTAGCTTTTCGTTCTCCTCAATCGCCGGACGCCGCCATCCGGCGGCTTGGCTTCACGCGGCATGTGCCGCGCGGCGGCAGTCACCGCCGGCGCTGTTTCCGGTCAACCGGAACCAGCGCTAATCCCGTTCAATATCCGCGACCAGCCCCTCCGCCAGCCGCAGCATCAGCGCGATATCGGCATCGCGCGACAGGCGGTGGTCGCCATCCTTGACCAGGGTCACCTGCACGTCCGGGCTTTCCAGCGCATCGGCCAGGTCCAGACTGGTGCGCCAGGGAATATCCGGGTCGCGCTGCCCGTGCAGCAGGCGCACGGGGCAGCGGATGGGGATGGGGCCGGGCAGCAGCAGATGCGCCTTCGCCTCCTCCAGCAGATGGCGGGTGATGGGATAGCCTTCCGGATCATAGGAAGACGGCGCGATGAACCGCCCCTGGCTTTCCAGGGCGTCGCGCTGTGCCGCCGTCAGGCGGGGACGGATCATGCGTTCGGTGAAATCGGGTGCCGGGGCGATGCCCATCAGCCCCGCCACCCTTTCCGGCCGCGCCCGCGCCAGCAGCAGCGCGATCCAGCCGCCCATGGACGATCCCACCAGGATCTGCCGTCCCTCCGTCAGTTGATCAAGCACGGCCAAGGCATCATCGCGCCAGCGGCCGATGGAGCCGTCGGCCCAGTCACCGCTGCTCTGCCCATGGGCGTGGTAATCGAAACGGATGAAGGCGCGGCCCTGTTCACGCGCCCAGCGCTCCAGCGCCACGGCCTTGATGCCGCCCATGTCGGACCGGAAGCCGGTCAGGAAGACCAGACCCGGCCCCACCCCTGGGCTGCTTCGATAGGCTATGGTCGTACCAGCCCATTCCAGGCTATGTATCGCCGGTTCATTTTTCCCGACCATTGCGGTCTCCATACCGAAATCCGCCCATGTCTTCCCTTGACGACGCCCGCACCCTAGCCGGCGATGCCGCCCCGGTAAATCCCGGTCCGGATGCCACCACCCTGTTCGGCGGCGGCAAGCCCGTGATCCTGCAGGTGATCCCGACCCTGGTGACGGGCGGGGCGGAACGGGGCTGCATCGACATGGCGGCCGCCATCCAGCGGGCAGGGGGTACGGCCATCGTCGTTTCCGCCGGTGGCCCCATGGCGCGGGAGCTTGACCGTTATGGCGCCAAGCACATCCAGATGCCGGTGCAGTCAAAGAACCCGCTGACCATGCGGCGCAATGCCAGGCGTCTGGGTAAGCTGATCGCGCAATATGGTGTGGACCTGATCCATGCCCGTTCCCGCGCCCCGGCCTGGAGTGCCTATTGGGCGGCCAAGGCTGCCGGCATCCCCTTCGTCACCACCTTCCACGCGCCTTACAATTTCAAGGGCCGCGTGAAGAAATGGTACAATTCGGTGATGGCCAAGGGCGACCGGGTCATCGCCGTTTCCCGCTTCGTCTATGACCATGTCGCAAGCCAGTATGGCGTGGGCGCCGACCGGCTGCGCCTGATCCATCGTGGCGTGGACGTGGATATCCTGACACCCGAGCGGGTGACCCAGGCCCGCATGGCCCAGTTGATCCAGCAATGGCGCCTGCCGGAGGATCAGCGCATCGTGCTGTTGCCCGGCCGCCTGACCCGCTGGAAGGGGCAGGGGGTGCTGATCGATGCCATCGCCCGGGTGGGCCGCAGTGACGTGCGCGCCGTGCTGGTGGGCGATGACCAGGGCCGCGACAATTACCGGCAGGAACTGGAAGACCATATCCGCCGCCTGAACCTGGGCACGCAGGTCACCATCGCCGGCCACTGCAACGACATGGCCGCCGCCTATATGCTGTCCGACATCGTGGTCAACGCCTCGGTCGAACCCGAAGCGTTCGGCCGCGTCATTGCCGAAGCCCAGGCCATGGGCCGGCCCGTCATCGTGTCCAACCTGGGCGCAGTGCAGGAAACGGTGATCAACGGGGAAACCGGTCTGGTGGTGCCGCCAAATGATCCAGAGGCCCTGGCCGGCGCCATCCGCGCCGCGCTGGACCTGGACCCGCTGCAACGCCAGGCCGTGGGCCTGGACGGCATGCGCCATGTCCGCAGCAACTTCACCAAGGCCGGCATGTGCGCGGCGACGCTGGCGGTGTATGCGGAGCTGCTGTAGGGCACTATCCCAACCGCTTCGGTTTTGATAGGATGGCACCTGTGCCAACCGTCGCCCGTATCGACGGCCTGCGGGTCGTCATCTACCCAAACGACCACCGCCCCGCCCATATCCATGTGATCGGGCAGGGGTGTGAAGCCGTTTTCGTGTTGAACTGTCCTTTCGGGCCGCCGGGGGTGAGGGAAAGTCTGGGCTTCGGGCGCAGCCAGTTGGTACGCATCGAACGGTCCCTGGACGAAATGCTGCGGGCGCTGTGTGCTGATTGGGAGGCGATCCATGGCCATGACTGAACAGGATGTCGTGACGGCCGAGGCGCGAATGGCGGCGTCGCGCCAAGCAGGGCATGTGGTGTCCGCGCGCTATGACGCCAGTAGCGGCCGGGTGGTCATCAGTCTGGATACGGGCATGGATCTGGTATTCCCGCCGGCCCTGGCTGAAGGTCTGGCCGGGGCCAGTGCGGCCGACCTTTCCCGGATCGAGATCAGCCCCAGCGGCCTGGGCCTGCATTGGCCAGCCCTGGATGCCGATCTGCATGTGCCGTCCCTTCTGCAGGGGCTGTTTGGCAGCCCTGCCTGGATGGCGGCGCAAATGGGGCGCAAAGGGGGAGAGGTCCGCAGCACAGTGAAGGCGGAAGCCGCCCGTACCAATGGGCGCAAAGGCGGCCGTCCACGCAAGCCGGCTATGGCCTGATCACCCTTCCATCACTTTTCACCGCCTGAATCCCGCCTTGATTGACGTGTAAGCAACGCAACCGCCTCCGATGCAAAGCGCCCGGCCTTGCCTAGCGCCGGCTTTTTTGCTCTAAGGATGGCTCGATTTCTCCGCTGGCGTTACCCAGGTGGTTCTCCCATGTCCTTGCGTGCCCTGTCCGTGATTGGTCGTTCCGCCCTGATGGGCAGCCTGGTGCTGGGGCTTGCCGGCTGTTCCTGGCTGGGTCTCGGCTCCAATGAGCCGGAGAACCCGACCCAGACGCTGCGCCAGAACGCCAGCGGTCAGGCCGGCATGAATGCCGCCGCCCGCCCGGCAGGCACCGTGTCGGTCAACGCCTTCCTGTGGCGTGCGGCCCTGGATACCGTCACCTTCATGCCGGTGGTCCAGGCCGACCCCTATGGCGGCGTCATCCTGACCGACTGGTACAGCCCGCCGGCCACCCCGAACGAGCGGTTCAAGGTGAACCTGTATATCGTCGACGCGGCGCTCCGCGCCGATGGTGTGCGCGCCACCGTGTTCCGTCAGGAACTGAAGGGTGGTCTGTGGGTTGACGCGCCGGTGACGGCCGAAACCGGCACGCAGATGGAAGACAGCATCCTGACCCGCGCCCGCCAGCTACGCCAGCAGTCGGCAGCCAGCGCCGGCAACTGATTTTCCCAACCGCCGGGCATCGGCCCCTGTCACGGGTGACGCCCGGCGAAGCGACACCCGTTCGACAGGCCTTGACCCATGTCCCGCTATAATGTCCGCGAAACCGAAGCCAAGTGGCAGTCCGTCTGGGACGAACGCCGCAGCTTTGCCGTCACCGCCGATCCATCCAAGCCCAAGACCTATGTGCTGGAGATGTTCCCCTATCCGTCGGGGCGCATCCATATGGGCCATGTGCGCAATTACACGATCGGCGACGTGATCGCCCGCTACAAGCGGTCCAAGGGGTTCAACGTCCTGCATCCGATGGGCTGGGACGCGTTCGGCCTGCCGGCGGAAAACGCGGCACTGGAACGCAATACCCATCCCGGCACCTGGACCTATGAAAACATCAAGGCCATGCGGGCCCAGCTGAAGACGATGGGTCTGGCCATCGACTGGGAACGCGAGATCGCCACCTGCCGGCCGGAATATTACCGGTTCGAACAGAAAATGTTCCTGGATTTCCTGAAGGCGGGCCTGGCCTATCGCAAGGAAAGCTGGGTCAACTGGGACCCCGTGGACAACACGGTGCTGGCCAACGAACAGGTCATCGACGGCCGTGGCTGGCGCACGGGCGCGCTGGTGGAAAAGCGCAAGCTCAGCCAGTGGTTCCTGAAGATCACGCATTTCGCCGACGAGCTGCTGTCGGCCATCGCCACGCTGGACCGCTGGCCCGAAAAAGTCCGCATCATGCAGGAGAACTGGATCGGCAAGTCCACGGGCTGCCGCTTCTTCTTCCAGCTTTCGGGTGGGCATGAGGATCTGGAGGTCTTCACCACCCGCCCCGACACGCTGTTCGGTGCCTCCTTCGTCGCCATCAGCCCCAACCATCCGCTGGCCGCCAAGCTGGCCGAGAATGATGCAGGCCTGGCCGAGTTCGTCGCCGAATGCAACCGCATGGGCACCAGCGAAGCCACGCTGGAACAGGCGGAAAAGAAGGGCTGGCGCACGCCGGTGACGGCGGAGCATCCCTTCGTGAAGGGTTGGAACCTGCCGGTCTATGTCGCCAATTTCGTGCTGATGGAATATGGCACGGGCGCCATCTTCGGCTGCCCGGCGCATGACCAGCGCGACCTGGATTTTGCCCGCAAATATGACCTGCCCGTGAAGCCCGTGGTCGTGCCGGAAGGCGAGGACCCGGCGACCTTCGCCGTGGGCAAGGATGCCTATGCCGGCCCCGGCCTGCTGCGCAATTCCGACTTCCTGGACGGCCTGGGCGTGGAAGAGGGCAAGAAGGCCGCCGTCGCGAAGATCGAGGAACTGGGCCGCGGGCAGGGGACGACCATGTTCCGCCTGCGCGACTGGGGCGTGTCGCGCCAGCGTTACTGGGGCTGCCCCATCCCCATCATCCATTGCCCGGATTGCGGCGTCGTGCCCGTGCCGGAAGACCAGTTGCCCGTCACCCTGCCGCCCGACGTCACCTTTGACGCGCCGGGCAACCCGCTGGCCCGCCACGCCACCTGGAAGCAGGTGAAGTGCCCCTGCTGCGGCAAGGATGCGGAACGGGAGACGGACACGTTTGACACTTTCATCGAGTCGAGCTGGTATTTCCTGCGCTTCGCCGATCCGCGCAACGAGACGGTGGCCTTTGACAAGGAACTGGTGAAGTACTGGCTGCCCGTCGATAACTATATCGGCGGCATCGAGCATGCCGTCCTGCACCTGCTCTATTCACGTTTCTGGACCCGTGCCCTGTCGCACTGCGGCTATCTGGATCTGCCGGAACCGTTCGGCGGCCTGTTCACCCAGGGCATGGTGACCCATGCCACGTTCCAGGACGCGGACGGCAAGTGGCTGTTCCCGACCGATGTGGACATCCAGGGGGCCAAGGCCACAAAGACCAGCGACGGCTCGCCCGTCACGGTCGGCGCCGTCATCAAGATGTCGAAGTCCAAGAAGAATGTCGTGGACCCGGAAGGCATCATCAACAGCTATGGCGCCGATGCCGCCCGCCTGTTCATGATGTCCGACAGCCCGCCCGACCGTGATCTGGAATGGACCGAGGCCGGCATTGACGGCGCCTGGCGCTATATCAACCGCCTGTGGCGTCTGGTGACAGAGCCGGGTTTTGCCCTGCCGGCCGCCGGCACGGCCGCACCGGCCAGCTTCGGCGCCGATGCCACAGCCCTGCGCCGTGCCGCACACAAGGCCGCAGCCGCCGTGGGCGATGATATCGAGGGCTACCGCTTCAACAGCGCCGTGGCCAAGCTGCGCACCTTCACCAATGCCTTGGGCGACGGCCTGGCCAAGATCGCCGCCAAGGGTGACGTTCCGGCCGACGAGGCCTGGGCCGCGCGTGAGGCGCTGGAAACCATGGCGCAGATCGTACAGCCGGTGATGCCGCATCTGGCCCAGCAGATGTGGGCGGAACTGGGCCATGATGACCTGCTGGTCGACCGGACCTGGCCCGTCTCCGACCCGTCGCTGGTGGTGGATGACAGCGTCACCGTGGCCGTGCAGGTCAATGGCAAGCTGCGCGCCACCCTGACGCTGCCCCACGATTGTGCAGAGGCCGATGCCAAGGCGGCGGCGCTGTCCGATGTCAATGTCCAGCGGGCCATGGATGGCAAGGAACCGCGCAAGGTCATCGTGGTGCCGAACCGCATTGTGAATATTGTTGTGTGAGTATCAGCCCCGGATGGTTGAGGCTTGCTTCAACCATCCGGGGCTATGTCCGGGAAATCCAGGTCTGATTTCTCAAAAATTCTTGAGCCAAGCCCCAAACAGTCGCAGGCGCGCCATGTCCCACCGTCCCTCCCGCCTTGCCGCCTTGCTGCTGCTGGCCCTGTCGCCGGTGGCCCTGGGCGCCTGCGGGTTCAAGCCGGTCTATGGCAATGCCGGGCATAGCCAGGATGTCGGCGCCGCCCTGGCCAATGTGCAGATCGACCCGATCGCCGAACGCAACGGCCAGGTCCTGCGCAACAACCTGATCGACCGGTTCTATAGCGAAGGCCGGCCAGGCAGCCCGAAATACCGCCTGGCCCTGTCGCTGGCCGCCGCGGAGGAAGCACTGGGCATCCAGAAGGATGCCACGGCCACCCGCGCCCGCCTGCGCCTGCAGGCCAGTTACGAACTGGTGGATATTGCCAGCGGGCAGGTGGTCTATCGCACCTTCTCCCGCGCCGTCGTCAGCTTCAATCTGGTGGACAGTCAGTTCGCCGTACTGGCCACACGCCAGGATGCCTATGATCGCGGCCTGACGGAACTGGCCGACGATATCCGCACGCGCCTGTCCCTGTTCTTCGCCCGCGACGCGAAATAGGCGGCGGGGAAGGCGATGAAGGTCCAGCCCAGAAACGCCGACGCCTTTGCCAAGCGCCCGCCGCCGGCCACGCGGCTGGTGCTGCTCTATGGTCCCGACCTGGGTCTGGTACGTGAACGCGGCAAGGCGGCGGCGCAATCGGCCTGTCCGGACCTGTCCGACCCGTTCCGCGTGACGGAGATGAAGGCCGATCAGGTGACGGCCGATCCGGCCCGCCTGGGCGATGAAATCGCGGCCATCGCCCTGACGGGTGGACGGCGCGTCGTGCGCATCCGCGACGCCGATGACAAACTGGCCCCCGCCGTTACGACCCTGTTGAAGGGCTTACCCGGCGGCGACACGTTGCTGGTGATCGAGGCGGGGGAGTTGGACGCCCGCTCCAAGCTGCGCAAACTGGTGGAGGATGCCGGCGATATCGCTGGCGCCATCGCCTGCTATGTGGAAGGCGAAGACGAACTGGCCGGCACCATCGGCCGCATGATGGCCGAGCATGGGCTGCAGATCGATGTGGAAGCGCGGGACTGGCTGGCTGGCAATCTGGTCGGCGACCGATCCATGGCGCGAGGCGAGATCGACAAGCTGGCGCTGTACATGCTGGGGCATAAGCAGGTGACCCTGGCCGATGTGCGTGCCGTCATCGGCGACAGCGCCGCCCTGGATCTGGACGAACCGGCCCAGGCCGCGGCCGGCGGTGATATGGTGGAGGTGGACCGGTCCTTGCGCCGCCTTTTCGCCGACGGCACGGCCACCGTGGCGGTATTGCGGGCCGCCCAGCGCTATTTCCAGCGCCTGCACATGGCCGTCGCCCATGTCGCCAAGGGCCAGACGCCGCAGGCCGCCGTGAAGGCCCTGCGCCCGCCTGTGTTCTTCAAGCTGGAACCCGTCCTGACGGCCCAGATCCGCCTGTGGACCCTGCCCAAGCTGCAGGCGGCCCTGGACCGGCTGGTGGAGGCGGAAGCCGACTGCAAGCGCACCCACATGCCCGACGAAACAATCTGCGCCCGCGCCTTCTTCCAACTGGCGCAACTGGCCAGGCGGGGCAACTGAACGGCCCCGGCGGGGCTGGAGGGAACCATGAACATCGTCATGCTGCTCTATCCCCGCCTGACCCAGTTGGACCTGACCGGCCCGTTTGAAGTGTTCACCCGTCTTCCGGATGTGAAGATCATCCTGGCCGCCAAGGATCTGGAGCCAGTCACGGACAGCGGCGGCCTGCGCCTGTTGCCCACGCATCGCCTGGGTGATGCCCCGCAGGCCGACATCCTGTTTGTTCCCGGCGGGCCGGGGCAATTGGCGCTGATGGAGGATGCAGAAGCGCTGGATTTCCTGAAGACACAAGCCGCCGGCGCCCGCTATGTCACCTCGGTCTGCACGGGCTCCCTGGTCCTGGCGGCGGCCGGCCTGCTGACGGGGTGCCGCGCCACCTGCCACTGGATGTCGCTGGACCAGCTTTCCCTGTTCGGCTGCATCCCCGTGGCCGAGCGGGTGGTGGTGGATGGCAATCGCGTGACGGGGGCCGGCGTCACCTCCGGCATTGATTTCGCCCTGCATCTGGCCGGCCTGCTGTTCGGGCAAGAGCGGGCGGAGCGCACCCAGCTTTCCATGGAATATGACCCGGCGCCCCCCTTTACAGCAGGCCATCCGCGCCATGCCGACCCCACACTGGTCGACCTGCTGCAGACCAACGCCGCCGCCTTCCAGGCCAAACGCTGGGATATCGCCCGCGCCGCCGCCGCACGCCTGGGCCTGCAGACCCCGTCCGATCAAAATTCGTGAGGCTGGGGCCATTTGGACAAAATTTCGGAACAGGCGATCAAAATTTTTGCCGCCAGACCCAGATAGACAAGTTCTCGTGAGGCTGAACACGATTTTGGGGGCCAGGGGGCCAGGGAAGCCGCTACACCGCCACCCGATGACCCGCCGCCGCCAGGGCCCTGATCGCGGCCGCCAGCGTGTCTTCCTTCACCAGCACATAATCCGTGTCATAGGTGGCGATGGCGAACAGGCTGATGCCGGCATCGGCCAGCGGGGCCGTCAGGGCGGCCAGGATGCCGGTCAGGGCGAAATCCAGCGGTCCTTGCACCTTCAACGCCCGCCATGCACCCACGGCCGGAATATCGGCCGGAACGCGATCTCCAGGGACCACGATCGACAGTTCGTCACTTGTCCGGGTGATGCTGACAAAGCCGGGGCCGGCGATCCAAGCGGGCAGGGGGCTGTCCGCTGCCAACCGGCATATGCACAGCCTGTCCTGCAGCAGGATCAGCGATAGGGCAGGCGGCATCAGGCGCCGGTACCACCAGCCGGCAGCTTGCCCGGCTCCTCATAGGAAATCACCACCGACACCCGCCAGCCGGCATCGCCGTCGCGGCGCAGGACGTAGGAGGTGGAAAAGCGCATGATCTCCGCCCGGTCGGCGGAGCGCAGCAGCCACAGCACCTCCGCCCGCGCCAGATCATCGCCGCAGGGCCAGGCCCAGACGGCCGCCGGTACAGGCCAGGCCAGACCGACATGACGGTAGGTGTCCAGCATCCCGTCGACATAGGCGCGCACAGCCGCCGCATCGGCATGGACGATGGGACCGGCCGCCGTCAGCACCGTCAGCGGCTGGTCGAACAGGGTCGCGATGCGCTCAGCGTCATAGGCAGCGAAGGCAGCGCTATAGCCGTTGAAATAGGCGGCGGCGGCGGCTCCGATCTGGCTGCTGTCGGTCATTGGTTTCCCCTGAGATTGCTGTTGTGTTTATTGATCCGCCCTTTGCCAGCGGACATGGAAGGGCCGGGCAGGTTTACACCCGCCCGGCCCCTGGAAATCTTATCGCCGCAGGATGCGGTTCAGCACGCCGTCCAACTGATCCAGCGTGCGGTAATGGATCTGCAACGTGCCCTTCTTGCCATCGCCGTTCAGCGAAACCTTCAGTCCCAAGGCCAGGGACACTTCCCGTTCCAGGGCTACAGTGTCGGGCGCCTTCTCCTTGACAGGCTTCGTCAGGACCAGCGGTTCGGCGGTCAGCTGCTTCACCAACGCTTCCGTCTGGCGCACGTTCAGCTCCCGCTTGATCACTTCCTGCGCGCAGGCGACGGGATCGGGGGCCGACAGCAGGGCGCGGGCATGGCCCATGGACAGGGCCCCATCCTGCACCATCTGCTTCACCTCGTCCGGCAGGGCCAGCAGGCGCAGCATGTTGGCGACATGGGACCGGCTCTTGCCCACCGATCGGGCCAAATCTTCCTGGGTATGGCTGAACTCATCCATCAGCCGCTTGTACCCTTCAGCCTCTTCCAGGGGAGTCAGATCGGCGCGCTGGATATTCTCGATCAGCGCGATTTCCAGCGCTTCCCGGTCCGTCAGCGTACGGACCAGCACCGGCACCTCATGCAGGCCGGCCAACTGTGCGGCGCGCCAGCGGCGTTCACCGGCGATGATCTCGTAACTGGTATGGCCGGGCGTGGCGCTGGGGTCCTTGCGGACCAGCAGCGGCTGCAGGATACCGCGCTCGCGCACGCTTTCGACGAGCGCCGTCAGCGCCTCCTCGTCAAAGCGGCGGCGCGGCTGGAACTTGCCGGGATGAACCTGATCAATGGGCAGCAGCCGGGTCAGGCGGACCCGGTCAACCTGCTGCTCCTCCTCATTTCCCGCCGCTTCCCCGAACAGGGCCGACAGACCGCGACCCAGGCCGGTGCGCGAATTGTTCTTCCTCGGTTCATCCATAAGCCAACTGCCGCTTCCGCTCGCGCTTCAACATCTCGCCCGCCAGATGGATATAGGCCTGCGCCCCCGCCGACTTGTGGTCATAGAGCAGCACCGGCTTCCCATGGCTGGGCGCCTCGGACACCCGCACATTGCGGGGGATCACCGTCTCATAGACCTTTTCACCGAAGAAGCCGCGCACATCGGCGGCCACCATGTCGGACAGGTTGTTGCGACGGTCGAACATCGTCAGGACCACGCCGTTGATATCCAGCGTGGGGTTGAAGGCGCGCTTCACGCGCTCAATGGTCCGGATCAGGTGCGACAGCCCCTCCAGGGCATAGAATTCGCACTGCAAAGGCACCAGCACGGCATCGGCCGCGGCCAGCGCGTTCAAGGTCAGCAGGCCCAGGGCCGGTGGGCAATCGATCAGGATATAGTCAAACCCGCCGGACGATTTCTCCAGGCTGTCCTTCAGCCGGTATTCGCGGCGGTCGACATTGACCAGTTCCACCTCGGCGCCCGACAGATCGACATTGGCGGTGACCACCCACAGGCCGGGGACGGCGGTGGCCACGGCCACTTCCTCCACCGTCAGGTCGGCGAACAGCAGATCATAGATGCCGAATTCGCGGTTGCTCTGCGGGATACCCAGGCCGGTGGAGGCATTGCCCTGCGGATCATTGTCGATGATCAGCACGCGCTTGCCGCAGGCAGCCAGGGCCGTGGCCAGATTGATGGTGGTCGTGGTCTTGCCCACGCCGCCCTTCTGGTTGGCAAGCGCGATGACGCGGGCACGATGGACGGGAAGGGGCATGGCGGCGCTCGACACTGTCGTTCAACCTCTGTCGTTCGGCTGGTGGCGAGACGGATTCATTTCGGCGAAAGGTCACTGATCCTGAGAATGGTTCCGGCCGGATCAGTCTGGCTGGGAAACCGCTCGACCCGCATATTCCAGGAATTGGCGACCGCGGTCAATTCATCCTCGGCCGTCCTGCCCTTCGGGAATAGGCAGGTGCCCCCCGGTTTCAGCAGGGCGTGGGCCCAGGGCAGCAGCATCGTCAGCTCTGCCAGGGCCCGCGCCGACACAATATCGGCCTTGGGCAGGTCGACATTCTCGATGCGCACGGGATGAACCGTGGCCGGCGCCCCCGTTACGCGCGCCACTTCGCGCAGAAATGCGGCCTTGCGCACATCCGACTCGACCAGATGCACCTCCGGTACGCCCAGGATGGCCAGGACCAGACCGGGGAAGCCGGCACCGGAGCCCAGATCGACCAGACGCTGCGTGCCCGCCGGCACCAGACTGAACACCTGCGCGCTGTCGGCTAGATGGCGCGACCACAGATCGTCCAGGGTGGTGTTGGACACCAGATTGATGGCCGGGTTCCACTTACGCAGATGCGCCGCATAGGTCTCCAGCTTTTCCAGTGTTTCACGTGAAACACCGAACTTGGCCTGGAACTGTGCCGGGGTCATGGGCGGGGGACCGGGCGGGCGCGGCAGGGGCGGCAGCTTCAGTGGCTTGGATGGTTTACGCGGCGCCACGATCCCCCCGCTTCTTCACATGTCGCAACAAAGCGGTGAGTGCGGCCGGCGTCATACCCGGAATACGCGCAGCTGCCCCCAGCGTGGCGGGCCGCGTGTTTTTCAATTTCTGGCGGATTTCCGCCGAGAGCGACGCAATCGTGTCAGGGTCCAGATCGGGTGGCAGCTCCAGCGCCTCGTCCTTGCGGAAGGCGCGGATATCCGCCTCCTGCCGGTCCAGATATCCCGCATATTTCCCGTCGATCTCCACCTGTTCGGCAATGTCGGGGGAAAGTCCGGCCAGATCGGGCCAGACCTGGCACAGGCGGGGAAAATCAATCTCCGGATAGCGCAGCAGGTCCAGCGCCGTGCGGCGCACACCATCCTTGTTGATATGCAGCCCGTGCTTTTCCAACTCGTTCGGCGTCGCCGACAGGCCGGTGACCAGATCGCGCGCAGCCGACAAGGCCGCCTTCTTGGCCGTCCAATGCGCCTGCCGCACAGAACCAACGACACCCACGGCCAGACCACGATCGGTCAGCCGCTGGTCGGCATTGTCGGCACGCAGCAGCAACCGGTATTCGGCGCGGCTGGTGAACATGCGGTAGGGCTCGGACGTGCCGCGCGTGATCAGGTCATCGATCAGCACGCCGATATAGGCTTCCGCCCGGTCCAGCACGAAGGGGGCCGATCCGGACACGGCAAGGGCGGCATTGATGCCGGCAATCAGCCCCTGGGCCGCCGCCTCTTCATAGCCTGTGGTCCCATTGATCTGCCCGGCCAGGAACAGGCGGGGCAGCCGGCGCGTCTCCAGCGTGCGGGTCAGCTCGCGCGGATCAACATAATCATATTCGATGGCATAGCCCGGCCGGATCATGCGCACCTGTTCCAGACCCGGAATATGCTTCAGGATTTCCAACTGCACATCGCGGGGCAGGGAGGTGGAGATGCCATTGGGATAGACCGTGTCATCGTCCAGCCCCTCCGGTTCCAGGAAGATCTGGTGCCGATCCTTGTCGGCAAAGCGGACGATCTTATCTTCCACGCTGGGGCAGTAGCGTGGGCCCACGCCCTCAATCTGACCGGAATACATGGGCGCGCGGTGGATATTGGCGCGGATGATCTGATGGACCGCCTCAGTCGTGTAGGTGATGGCGCAGTCGATCTGCGGCGTCGTGATCCGGTCGGTCAGGGTGGAAAAGGGCGGCGGCGGCATGTCGCCGGGCTGTGCCTCCAGCCCCGCCCAGTCGATACTCTTGCCATCCAGGCGGGGCGGAGTACCTGTCTTCAACCGCCCCAGATTAAAGCCCAGCTTCTCCAGGGTCAGGGACAGGCCGATGGCCGGTTCCTCGCCCACGCGGCCGGCGGGGATCTTCTCCTCCCCGATATGGATCAGGCCGCGCAGGAAGGTGCCCGTCGTCAACACCACGGCCCCGGCATGGATCGACCGCCCATCGCCCGTGACGATGCCCGCACAGGCGCCGGAACCGTCGATGATCAGGTCTTCGGCTGCGGCGGCGATAATGTCCAGGTTGGGCTGTTCGGCCAGGGCCTTCTGCATGGCCTGGCGATAGAGCTTGCGGTCGGCCTGGGCGCGGGGTCCGCGCACGGCCGGGCCCTTGGACCGGTTCAGGATGCGGAACTGAATACCGCCCTGGTCCGTCACCCGGCCCATGACCCCGTCCAGCGCATCGATCTCGCGCACAAGATGCCCCTTGCCCAGACCACCGATGGCCGGGTTGCACGACATCTCGCCAATGGTTTCTTGTCTGTGGGTCACCAGCGCCGTACGGGCCCCCGCACGCGCCGCCGCGGCCGCCGCCTCGCATCCCGCATGGCCGCCGCCAACCACGATCACATCATAGTTCTGCATGGGCGCGGACCATAAGGCGAGCGGCGTTTTGAGTCAAAGGGCAAGGGCTGCATGGGAGGATGGATGGACGCTCACTTCCCGATACAGAAATCCCGGAAGATGACGTCCAGGAGATCCTCCACATCCACGCGGCCCGTGATCCGGCCCAGGGCGCGGACGGCCAGGCGCACATCTTCAGCCGCCAGTTCGGGCAGGGGAGCCGACAGAGCCCGGTGCAGATTGTCCCGGCACTCCTCCAGCGCTGTACGATGGCGGGCCCGGGTCAGGGCCGGCGCGCCGGACGGGGCGTAACGGGCGGCCACGGCCTGTTCCAGGGCAGACAGCAGGGCCGGCACCCCCTCACCGGTCCGGGCCGAGATCGGCAGGACCGGGCGGCCCAGCAGGGGTGGGGCCGCACCCGCCAGATCGGCCTTGTTCATGACCAGCATTGCGTCATCATCGACCAGTGCCAGGGTGGCCGCGTCCGGCATTTCGGCCCCGTCAAACACCAGCAGCTTCAGATCGGCCTTGGCCGCCCGGTCAAGGGCCCGGCGGATGCCCTCGCTTTCCACCTGGTCGGCGGCGTCGCGCAGGCCGGCCGTGTCGGCCAGCAGCACCGGATAACCGCCCAGGTCCAACTGTACCTCGATCACATCGCGGGTGGTACCGGCCTGGTTGGAGACAATGGCGACATCGCGGCGGGCGATGGCGTTCAGCAGGCTGGATTTGCCGGCATTGGGTGCCCCCAGGATGGCGATGGAAATGCCGTCGCGCAGCCTTTCGCCGCGCCCCTGATCGGCCAGGTGCGTCGACAGTTCCGCCACCAGCCCTTCCACCACTGGCCGCACGGCGTCGGACAGGCCACCGGGCAAATCCTCCTCCGGAAAGTCGATATCGGCTTCCAGATGGGCCAGCGCGCGGGTCAGGCGATGGCGCCAGCCATCATAGAGCTGCCCCAGCGCCCCTTCCATCTGGCGCAGGGCCTGGCGGCGCTGTGCGGCCGTTTCCGCGTCCACCAGATCGGCAATCGCCTCCGCCTCCGTCAGGTCCAGCTTGCCATGCTCAAAGGCGCGGCGGCTGAATTCCCCCGGCTCCGCCACGCGCAGGCCCAATCCGGTCAGGGCCTGGGTCGCCGCCGACAGCACAGCCCGGCCCCCGTGCAGGTGCAGCTCGACCACATCCTCACCCGTGAAGCTGGCGGGGGCGGCGAAATACAGCACCAGCGCCCGATCGAACAGGTCGCCCGTCGCCGGATCGATCAACCCCGCCAAGGCGGCCATCCGTGGCGCGGGCAGGGGCCGGCCGGTCAGCGCCTGCAGTGTCCGGCCGGCATCGGGACCAGAGATGCGGATCACCTGCACCCCGGCGCGGCCGGGGGCGGATGCCAGGGCGAAAATGGTGTCTGCGTGCATCAGGCGTGTTTCACGTGAAACATCATCACTCGGCGGCGGCGGACTGCCGCGCCACCACATCCGCCGGCAGCTTGTCGGTGGGCTGCAGCATCAGCCGCTCCACGCGCTTGCCCTCCACCAGATGGGTCTGCAGCACCTCATCCACATCCGCCTTGGTCTTCACGGCGTACCAGACGCCCTCCGGATAGACGACCAGCACGGGGCCCAGCTCGCACCGGTCCAGGCAGCCGGCATTGTTGATGCGGACATTCTTGCCCAGGCCCAGGCCGGTGGCCTTCTTCTTCATATAGTCGCGCAGCTCATCGCCGCCCTTTTCCCGGCAACAGCCGCGGGGGTGGCCCGGTTCCCGCTCGTTCGTGCAGACGAACACATGTGCGTGGTAGTAGGGGGCGGGATCACCCGTCACGATATCGCTCACTTCTTGCCATCCTTGCTGGGCGTGCCCATGGCGTTGGACATCTGCGACCACATCAGTTTCTGGAATTGCTCGATGCCCTGCAGCCCCATGGGCAGCCAGGTCTTCATCATGGTTTCGGGATCCATGGCCTTCAGATTGGCCGACATCTGATCCTGCATCTGGCGCATCAGCGCCTCCTGCATCGGTTGGACATCGGGCAGGCCCAGGAAGGTTCGCGCCTCCTCCGGCGTGCAGTCGATATTGATGGTGACCTTCATGCCGGCGCTCCTTTGCGATGCGTCCCGTACCAGGCGGGATTTTTCCCGCACCCTGGGTTCGACACAAGGATAAACTATCTGTTCTTCATCAGCCCGTCACAGCCATCACGCATGATGGGCCCCAGATTTCAGGATATCCCCATGGCACGCTCCCCCACCGCGGTTACGCGCGGGTCCGGCAACCGGCTGCATCTTGAGACCAGCCCCTATCTGCGCCAGCACATGGACAACCCTGTGGACTGGATGGGGTGGGGGCCGGCCGCGCTGGCCAAGGCAAAGGCGGAGGGCAAGCCCATCCTGCTGTCGGTCGGCTATGCCGCCTGCCACTGGTGCCACGTCATGGCGCATGAGAGTTTCGAGAATCCCGCCATCGCCGACCTGATGAACGACCTGTTCGTTAATATCAAGGTCGACCGGGAGGAGCGCCCCGACTTGGACCATATCTATCAGCAGGCGCTGAGCCTGCTGGGCCAGCAGGGCGGCTGGCCGCTGACCATGTTCCTGACCCCCGACGGACATCCGTTCTGGGGCGGCACCTATTTCCCGCCGGAACGCCGCTGGGGCCGGCCTGGTTTTCCCGACGTGCTGCGCACGGTGGCCCAGACCTATGCGGAGGAACCGGAGAAGGTGGCCCGCAATGTCCAGGCCCTGACCAACGCCATGGACAATCTGGCTGCCAGTCAGCCGGGGGGCGCCATCGGTCCCGACACGCTGATCCAGGTGGCCGAAAGGCTGGTGCGGGAAGTGGACCCGGAATGGGGCGGCATCGGCAGTGCGCCGAAATTCCCGCAGCCCGGCATCTTCGAGCTGCTGTGGCGCGCCTTCCGCCATACAGGTCGACCCCCGTTCGCCACGGCCGTGATCCAGACCCTGACACGCATGGCGCAAGGCGGCATCTATGATCATCTGGGCGGCGGCTTCGCCCGCTATTCCGTGGATGCGGAGTGGCTGGTCCCACATTTCGAAAAGATGCTCTACGACAATGCCCAGCTGATCGACCTGATGCTAACGGTCTGGCAGGAGACGCGCGACCCGCTGCTGGCCGCCCGCATCACCGAGACGGCCGACTGGGTGCTGCGGGAGATGGTCGCCGAGGACGGAGGCTTCGCCGCCTCCTTGGATGCCGACAGCGAGGGGGAGGAGGGCAAGTTCTATGTCTGGCGCGACAGCGAGATCCGCCGCCTGCTGCCCGCCGATGATGCCGACCTGTTCTGCGCACATTATGGCGTGACGCCGGAGGGCAATTTCGAAGGTCACACCATCTTGAACCGGATGCACACGGACGGCCTGGCCGACGACGCGACGGAGGCGGTGCTGGCCCGTTGCCGGGGCCTGTTGCTGCAGGTCCGCGCCGGGCGCGTGCGGCCGGGCTGGGATGACAAGGTGCTGGCCGACTGGAACGGGTTGATGATCGCGGCCCTGGCCCGGGCCGGTGCCGCGTTCGAACGGGTGGACTGGCTGGATGCCGCGCGAAGGGCCTTTGCCTTCATCGCAGAACATATGTCCACGCCCGACGGCCGTCTTCTGCACAGCTATCGCGACGGGCAGGCACGGCATCGCGGCACACTGGAAGACCATGCCAACATAGCCCGTGCCGCCATCACCCTTTATGAAATGACGGGGCAGGAGCCCTATCTGGACCAGGCCATCGCCTGGGTCGACCGGATCGAAACCCATTTTCATGATGAGAGCGATGGCGGCTATTTCATCACCCCGGATGATGCCGACGACCTGATCCGCCGCCCGCGCCATGCCCATGACAATGCGGTGCCCGCCGGCAACGGCACGCTGGTCGGACTGTTCAGCCGCCTGTGGCTGTTGACCGGCGGTGATGCCTGGCGGCAGCGCGCCGACGACCTGATCACCGCCTTTGCGGGGGAGGTGGCGCGGAATTTCTTCCCCTTGGCCGGGTTCCTGAACGGTATCGACCTGCGGCTGCATGGGCAGGTGCTGGTGATCGTCGGCACACCCGACGACCCCGAAGCCGCGCGCATGATACAATGCGCGTTGCGCAAATCCCGGCCCAATTTGCTGCTGATCCAGCGTTCTCCGGATGCAACCCCGTTGCCCCCGCATCATCCCGCCGCAGGCAAGACCATGGTTAAGGGAAGCGTTACGGCTTATCTTTGCCAGGAACAGCATTGTTCGGCCCCGGTGACGACGGCCACAGACCTTTCCGCCCTGCTGGGCGGATAATGCATCGCATTTCAATCCAGCCCATTCAAAGAAGGATATCCCCATGCCTGACGTTATGATCCAGTGCCCCGACGGCAACTTCAGCGCCTATCTGGCCGCCCCGACCAGCGGCCAAGGCCCCGCCATTGTTGTCATCCAGGAAATTTTCGGCGTGAATGCCAACCTGCGCGCTGTGGCCGACACCTATGCCGCCGCTGGCTATTTCGCCATCGCCCCCGACCTGTTCTGGCGTCAGGAACCGGGCATCCAGATCACCGACCAGACCGATGCCGAATGGCAGAAAGCCTTCCAGCTTTACCAGGGCTTCAATGAGGTAAAGGGTGTGGAGGATCTGCAAACCACCATCGACTATATCCGGCAACAGCCGGGCGTGACGGGCAAGGTCGGGGCGGTGGGTTTCTGCCTGGGCGGCAAGCTGGCCTACCTGACCGCCACCCGCACCGATATCGATGCCTCTGTCAGCTATTACGGTGTGGGCATCGACAAGGATATCGGAGAGGTTTCGGCCATCACCAAACCGCTGATGCTGCATATCGCCGGCAAGGATGGGTTCGTGCCGCCCGACGCGCAGAAGACGATCCTGGATGCCGTGGCCGGCAATTTCCTGGTCGAGACGCATGTCTACCCGGAACGCGACCATGCCTTCACGCGCATCGGCGGCAAGCACTACCATGACGGGGATGCGAAGGTGGCCCACTCCTATTCCTTCGATTTCTTCAAGAAGCATCTGGGCTGATCCAGCGGACGGGCCACTCGTCCGACCTGTATCCACCTGCACGGGGTCCGCCGGATGGCGGGCCCCGTTCCATTTCAGGGAAACCGATCATGAACCACGCCATCATCGTGCGTGAAACCGGCGGACCGGAGGTGTTGCGCTGGGAGGCAACAGATCCTGGTCAACCCGGACCCGGCCAGACCCTGGTTCGACATACGGCCATCGGCCTGAACTTCATCGATGTCTATTACCGAACGGGCCTCTATCCCGCGGCGTTGCCCTTCACGCCCGGGATGGAGGGTGCCGGCATTGTCGAGGCCGTGGGCGAGGGGGTGACTGACGTCGCGCCCGGTGACCGTGTTGGATATGGCCAATCTCCCCTTGGCGCCTATGCGCAGCGCCGCGTCATGCCGGCGACCAACCTGATCCGCCTGCCGGACTGGATCACTGACGAGGTTGCGGCCGCCATGCTGCTGCAGGGGCTGACGGCGCAATATCTGCTACGTCAGACCCATGTCGTACAGCCGGGTGATGTCGTGCTGATCCATGCGGCTGCCGGCGGGGTGGGGTTGCTGGCCAGCCAATGGGCGAACGCCCTGGGTGCTACCGTCATCGGTACCGTCGGGTCAGAGGAAAAGGCTGCCCTGGCCGCCGCCCATGGCTGTCACCATGTCATCCTGTACCGGACGGAGGACGTGCCCGCCCGGGTGCGCGCGATTACGGGCGGACGCGGTGTCGATGTGGTCTATGACGGTGTGGGCAAGGATACGTTCAACCTGTCCCTGGACTGCCTGCGCCGGCGCGGCCTGATGGTCAGCTACGGCAATGCCAGCGGCGCGGTGCCACCCTTCGATATCGGCCTGCTGAACCGCAAGGGTGGGCTGTTCTTGACCCGCCCATCCGTCGGACATTATGCCGGCACCCGGGCCGAACTGCTGGCCATGGCGGACGATCTGTTCAATGTGGTTCGCGATGGTGCGGTGAAGATCAAAATCCACCAGCGTTTCGCCCTGCAGGACGCTGCCGCGGCCCACCGTGCCCTGGAATCACGGACCACGACAGGGGCCACCCTGCTGATCCCCTGACACTGTCGCCCCGGTGTTTCACGTGAAACACCGGGGCGTCGGATCCTCAGGAGGCCAGCCAGGCCGCGTTCTTCAACCCCTTCACAAAGGCCTCGTGCGCGGCCAGCTCGTCCGCACTGGGGGCATGCGGGCGAGGGGGGCGGGACACACGGACCACGGGTGCTGCGACAACCTCCACATTCGTCTGCACGACCGGTCCACCGGCCAGAACCAGATCGGGTTGCCGGCCACCCATCAGCTCCAGATAGACTTCCGCCAGCAACTGGCTATCCAGCAAAGCCCCGTGCAGGGTGCGGTTGGAATTGTCGATATCAAAGCGGCGGCACAGCGCATCCAGGCTGGCCGGCGCGCCGGGGAAGCGCTTACGCGCGATCTTCACCGTATCGACAACCGGGTTCGTCAGCTTGCCCATGCCGATGCGCGCCAGTTCGGCATTCAGGAAGCCGATGTCGAAGGTCGCATTATGGATGACCAGCTGCGCATCGCCGACGAAATCCAGGAAATCTCCGACCACGGCGGGAAACAAGGGCTTGTCCGACAGAAAGGCTGCCGACAGCCCATGCACCGCCTCCGCCTCCGCCGGCATGTCGCGTTCAGGGTTCAGATAGGTGTGGTAGTGCTTGCCGGTAGCGACATGGTTGAACAGTTCCACGCAGCCGATTTCCACAATGCGGTCGCCGTTCAGGGCGTCGATGCCCGTGGTTTCGGTATCCAGAACGATTTCACGCATGGCTTATCTTTCACTTGGCAAATCGTGGTCCCTTGCGCGGGGGCCAGACACGGCCCTTGCGCCGCTTCAGCAGCGCCACGATGCGGGCCAGCCGGGTCAGCGTCAAGCGTCGCCCCAAGCCGGTCGGCACCACGAAATCGGCGCGCTGGCGCTTGATCCGGTCCGGGGTCTGCCGGGACAGGATATTGGCCAGTTTGGCCGGGCTCATGCCCGGACGGGCCAGAACGCGGGTGCGCTGGATGAAGGGTGGAGCGGTGACCACGATGACGGCATCCACGCGCTTCTCCCCGCCCGTTTCATACAGCAAGGGGATATCCATCACGACCAGCGGCACCCGGTGTCGCGCACAGCGCTTCAGAAAGGCGTCGGAATCGGCGCGGGTGAGCGGATGAACCGCCTGCTCCAGCCGTCTCAATGCCTCAGGCCTGCCCAGGACGGCGGCCGCCAAGGCCACGCGGTCAACGGCACCATCCCTCACCGCCTGAGGGAACAGGACAGCGATGCGGGGAACGGCGGCACCACCCCTGGCATAAAGCCGGTGGACGGCGGCATCGGCATCATGCACGGGACAGCCCAGCCGGCGCAGCATCGCCGCCGCCGTCGATTTGCCCATGCCGATGGACCCGGTCAGTCCAAGAATGATCATCGCGGGTCCAAAACAAAGCGGCGCAGGTCGTCCGTTACCTGCGGATCGGTGCCGAACCAGGCGTGAAAGCCGGGCCGGGCCTGATGCAACAGCATTCCCAGACCATCCACAGTCGGATTGCCCCGCGCCTGCGCCGCCAGCAGCAGGGGGGTGACCAGGGGAACATAGACGATGTCCGTCACCACAGCATCGGTTGGCAGGGAGGACAAATCGATCTCCAGCGCCGGATAGCCGGTCATGCCCTGGCTGGTGCTGTTGACCAGCAGCACAGCCCCGTCCAGGGCACGGGACCGGCTGTCCCAGTCGCCGACCTTGATGCGCGGGTCGCCCAGATCCGCGGCGATTTCCGCCGCACGGGCCTGGGTTCTGTTCAACAGACGGATTTCGGGGGCTCCGGCATCCAGCAATGCCACAACGACCCCCCGGGCCGCGCCGCCGGCGCCCAGCACCACCGACGGACCGGCCGTTACCGACCAGGTTGCCGGCGCGCAGGCCGCAAGATTTTCCCAGAACCCGTAGCCATCCGTGTTGCGACCTTCCAGGGTGCCGTCGGGTGCCACGATGATGGTGTTGACCGCACCGATGCGCCGGGCCGACGCATCCAGCCGGTCGACCAGGCGGAAGGCCAGTTCCTTGTAAGGGATCGTGACATTGCACCCGCGCAGGCCCAGGGCGGGCAGGGCGCGGAGAGCCTGTTCGGCCCGGTCCGGCGGCACCGCCAGCGGAACATAGGCGCCATCAATCCCATATTGGCGCAGCCAGAACCCGTGCAGCAGCGGGCTGCGTGAATGGCTGACGGGCCAGCCCATGACGCCCGCCACCAGACCCTTGCCGGTCAGCATGTCCCAAACTCCCCGATCAGACCGGTATCACCCGCCGCGTGCGCAGGAAATCCAGCACCTGCAGCAGGGGCAGGCCCTGGATGGTGAAATGGTCACCCTTCACCTTGGTGAACAGCTGCGCCCCCAGACCTTCGACCTGATAGGCGCCGGCACAGGACAGGACAGCGTCGCCGGCCGCATCCAGATAGCGCTCGATGAAGGCATCCGACAGGGGCCGCATCGTCAATGTAGCGTGGTCGATATGGTGCCAGACGCGCACGCCATTATGGAACAGCACAGCCGCGGAATAGAGCGTATGGGTGCGTGCCGACAGACGGCGCAGATGGTTGACGGCATCGGCGCGATCGATCGGCTTGTCGAACCAATGCCCATCGCATTCCAGCATCTGGTCCGCGCCCAGCACGTATCCGACCGTATATTTGCGGGCGATCCTGGATGCCTTCAGATCAGCCAGCGCCTCCGCCACCTCCGGCGGCTTCATGCCGGCGGCCTTGCCGGAATGCTTCATCTCCTCCTCATCCACGCGCGGCGGTTCGGCATGCACCTCCACGCCCGCGGCTTCCAGCATGCGACGGCGCGAGGCGCTCCCCGATGCCAGGATGATCGGTTCCGACGACAGGAAGGAAGACATTACGGCGTCTCCTCCCGGCCCGTGGCCGGGACATTGGCCACGGCCTGGGCCACAGCTTGCGCCAAATTCGGCCGGCGGCGGGCCAGGATCATCATCACCTCGGCCGCCGTCTCCTCGATCGACCGGCGCGACACGTCAATGACGGCCCACCCCTTGCGCGTGAACAGGCGACGGGCCTCCAGCAACTCGTCCTTCACCTTGTCGATATTGGTGTAGGAAGTGTCGTCGCCCTGGTTCAGCAGCTTCAACCGGTTGCGGCGGATCTGCACCAGCCGCTCCGGGTCCTTGGTCAGACCGACGATCAGGGGCCGCGTCAACTGGTCCAGCTCCGGCGGCAGCGGACAGCCGGGGACATAGGGAATATTGGCTGCCTTGATCCCGCGATTGGCCAGATAGATGCAGGTCGGTGTCTTCGAGGTGCGGCTGACCCCGACCAGGATGACGTCGGCATCGTGCAGACCCCAGGCGCTTTGCCCGTCATCATGGTTCAAGGCGAAATCCATGGCGTCGATGCGGCTGAAATACTCGGCCGTCAGCGCGTGCTGACGGCCCGGCTTGCTCTGGCTCTGCAGGCCCAGAAACGCCGCCAGCGCGTCGATCAGCGGATCCAGCACGGAGATGGAAGGCACCGCCAGCTCCCGGCAAGTATCCTGCAAGCGGTGGCGCAGCTTCTCATTCACCAATGTGTACATGACCAGGCCGGGATTCTCCCGGATGCCTTCCAGCACCATGTCCAGCTGCCGTTCGGTGCGGACCAGGTTCCAGAAATGTTCGATCGGCTGCACCTGGTCGAACTGGCTGACGCAGGCGCGGGCGACGGAATTGATGGTCTCCCCCGTGGCATCAGACACCAGATGCAGATGGAAAGTCTTGGGGCCGGTGGACGGGACCTTTTCACCGCCGATGGAAGAGCCGGGATACATCGTGTGTGAACCGCTCCTGGGGATATCTCGGGGACGAATGTGCGTGAAGCCGCCGGAAATGGGTACGGCCCCATTCCATCCCTGGCAAGCCCGCAGTTTATCAGGTCGGTTCACCGCCTTGGGATGATCTCTGCGGGTTTACCTGTGAATCAAGGACGAATCGGGCAGCGCGGGCTTTTTGTCCCCATCTCTCCGCCGGTCGGAATTTCCAGGAATTCGGCGGTTCCTGCCGTGTTCTCCGCTGCTTTTTCCACAGAACTTTTCCACAATCTGCCGAAACCCCGTCAAATGTGGAAAACCATCGGGACAAAACTGAATTCCCGTTATCCACAGGCCCCTCTACACCATCAATCCTTCTTTTAAAAAAGTGAGTATTAAGAAGAGGGGGATGGGATAAAGTCCGGCCCGTTTCGATACCCTCCGTGACCCAGGTTTCCGTGCCATGAGCCAGACCCAAAATCCGTCGCCCAAGAAGATGCTGGCAGCCTTTGCCGGCCAGCCCCAGACACCGCCGCCCTTCTGGCTAATGCGCCAAGCGGGGCGGTATCTGCCTGAATATCGGCAGGTGCGGGCCCAGGCCGGTGGTTTCCTGGATCTGTGCCTTAATCCCGAGCTGGCCTGCGAAGTGACGCTGCAGCCCCTGCGCCGCTATGGCATGGATGCCGCCATCCTGTTCTCCGACATTCTCATCGTTCCCTGGGCCCTGGGACAGGGGCTGCGCTTTGCCGAAGGCGAGGGGCCGCAGCTGGATGCCATCCGCGACCAGGCCGGGCTGACGCGGCTGGATATCGATGGTCTTCACCGTCGGGCCGCACCCGTTTATGAAACCGTGTCACGCATTCGGGCGGCCCTGGATGACCGGACGGCCCTGATCGGGTTCGCCGGCTCGCCATGGACGGTCGCCTGCTACATGGTGGAAGGGGCAGGGTCGAAGGAATATGCGCATGTGAAGCGCTTCGCCTACACCGACCCCACCGGCTTCAACCAGCTGATCGACATCCTGGTCGAAGCGACGATTGAATATCTGTCGATGCAGATCCAGGCCGGGGCGGAACTGGTGCAGCTGTTCGACAGCTGGGCCGGCGCCCTGTCCGCCGACGATTTCCAGCGCTTTGTCGTGGAACCTACCCAGCGCATCACCACCGCCCTGAAGCGGCGGCACCCCGGCATCCCCATCATCGGCTTTCCCCGCATGGCCGGGCTGAACCTGGAATCCTTCGTCGAAAAGGCCGGCGTTGACGGCGTATCGCTGGATCCGGGCGTGCCTGCCGGCTGGGCAGCCAGGCAGCTTCAAGGCAAGGTGGTCGTACAGGGCAATCTGGACCCGGTGCTGCTGATCGCCGGCGGGGAGGCGATGGACAGCGCCGTGCGCAAATTGCTGGAAACTTTGGGAAATGGCCCATTCATTTTCAACCTTGGGCATGGGATTATCAAGGAAACACCGCCGGAAAACGTATCTCGTTTGGCCGGGTTGATCCGCGACTGGCGGGGTGACACAAGGGGTTGATCAAACCCCTCCACATCTTGCGTGTCGATGGACAGTTCACCCCCACGCGCCCGCATCGCGATCGTCCTGGTTCAGCCTGGACAGCCGGCGGACGACAGTCTGGTTCCGGACTATTTCAGGGCGCTGCTCACCGCAGGAACGGTGGGGGCACCGGCGCTGGCTGCGCGGGCCTTGCTGGCCTTGCGCACCCGGCGACTTGCCCGGGAATTCCAGGTGGATGAGATGACGGCCGGTGCCGTCGATCCCATCGGCTATGAGCTGGAAAACGCACTCTGGGAGTTCGGGACAGTGCAGGTCTTCACCGCCTGCCTGTTCACGGCCCCATCCTTGCTGGCGGCTGCACATGAGGTGGCCCGGTTCCAGCCGGATCGGATCGTCATGGTTCCGCCGTCGCCCTTGTTCAGCAGTGGACTGAACGGGCTGGCCCTGACGCAATGGCGACGGGCGATGGCCAGTGCCGGCCTGACGGCACCTGCTAGCAGCCTGTGCTGTCATCCGACCGACCCGCCATTCCTGCGCCGGCTGGCACAACGGGCGGTGGATGCCATGGGGGCGACCGCCGCCCCCACTGCCGATGGCACGCTGCTGCTGCTGGCACCGGGCACGGGAACGGGCGCGGGTGACCCCCTGGCCTGGCAGATGGGCAGGCTTGCCGCCGAACTGGCCAGGCTTCTGGATATCCGGCCGCAACGGGTGGTTTCCGCACTGCTGCCCATCCCCGGCTTTGCTGACAGCGGACTGCCTTCGGTGGACACGACGCTGCGGCGACTGCGATCCTCCACGGTGACCATCCTGCCATTGCTGCCCTGGTCGCTGCTGCGGTCCACCTGGGCGGAATTCCTGCCGCATTGGCGTATGGCGGCGCAGGGATCGGGTATCCTGTCGTTGGAATTGGCCGATATGCAACCGACGGACGGCGCGTCCCTCGCCCCGCTGGTCCGACAGGCCCTGGCGGCGCTGCCGGGGGTTTGCGCCGGCTTTGGCCGACGTCTCTGCCCCGGTGATCTGGCCAGCTGTCCCCATCGGCGCATGGCGGTGGCTGCCATGCATGGCGCTGCCGGTGCTTGATTATGCCGGCGATCGGCCCCACCTTCGGGACCGGAGCCGATGACGGCATGATCAGGATCGCGACCCATGTTCATCCAGACCGAAGAGACCCCGAACCCCGCCACCCTGAAGTTCCTTCCGGGTCGGGATGTGCTGGGCACCGGAACGGCGGACTTCACCGATGCCGCCGATGCGGCTGCCCGGTCGCCGTTGGCCGATCGCCTGTTTGCGGTGGAAGGCGTGACCCGCATTTTCCTGGCGGGCGACTTTATCACGGTCACCAAGGATGAAAGCCGCGACTGGTACGTGATGAAGCCCGGCATCCTGGGCGCCATCATGGAACATTTCGCCACGGGCAAGCCCGTGCTGCTGTCGGCCCAGGCCGATGACAACACCATCAACGAGGATGATGACGAGATCGTCGCGCAGATCAAGGAACTGCTGGACGCCAAGGTGCGGCCGGCCGTGGCCCAGGACGGCGGCGACATCACTTTCCACGGTTTTGATAAGGGCGTGGTCTATCTGGCCATGAAGGGCGCATGCGCCGGCTGCCCCAGCAGCACCGCCACCCTGAAGGCCGGAATTGAAAATATGCTGCGCTACTATATTCCCGAGGTTGTCGAAGTGCAGCAGATTCGGTAGAGTGTCCTTCTGGTTCATAAAAGATGTCTAAATTTGCGCCTATCTCTGGCGCCTAAATTTGGACGCAATGGACTGGCAGATGCCATGCCCGGGGGGTCGGGGGACCCCTGTTGCGGGGGAATTGGACCCCGTCGGCATGACCCGGACGGAGAGGCCCCAGGAAGGGGCCCGTGCGCGGGTATTGCCTTCTGAACCTGACCGGCCGGCCCCATTTCGGGCCAGTGGCCAGAGTGCGGAGTTTGCTCCGGCAAAATGGACGGATGCGCGCCATGAGGGCGGTGCGTCGTGTCCTTTTCGGCTTGGACTGTAAGGGATTGAAAAAAATATGCTGACAGACGCGAACGAGGGCTGCGAAAGCCCCCGCGGTACGGCTGCCCGCATCTGGGGCGTGTCGGCCCTTTTTGTGATGCTCATCGCCGTCCTGCCGGCGACCATTTTTGTGAATGCCTCCAGCTGGACCCTGGATCGCACGGCGCGGGAATTCCTGCTGCCGGTGGCGCGCCCCGAAATGGCGGCACCCGTTCAACTGGCCATGGTCACCACCCGACACGATCCGGATTTCAAGCTGGAAGCGAAGGCCACGCTGGACCTGTTCCATGCCCGCGATTACCGCATCGAGGGTGTGCGCAGCGGGGAAAAGACGGTTCCGCGTGTCGTGTTGACCGACCTGCCCACGGGGATGACGGCGCTGGAAAGCCCGGATGACCGCAAGGCTTTGTTCGTGAAAACGCTGCTGCCGCTGATCTTGATGACGAATGAGCGTATCGAGAAGGACCGCGACCGGCTGTTGCGCCTGCATGCGCTGAAGCAGTCGGGTGAGAGCCTGGCACCCCAGGACCGGCTCTGGCTGGCCGAGCTGGCTGTCCAGTACGGCATGGCCGTGGAGGGTGAGGTCAATACCAGGTCTCTGCTGCAACGGGTGGATGTCGTTCCTGCTTCCCTGGCACTGGCCCAGGCCGCGGAGGAAAGCGGCTGGGGTACGTCCCGCATCGCGCAGAAGGGCAATGCATTGTTTGGCGAGCAGACCTGGAAGCCGGAAGATGCGGGCATTGCACCGCGCAACCGGCGACAGGGCGACACCTATCGGTTCCGCGCCTTTGACGATCCCAAGGGCAGTGTCGAAAGCTATATCCGTAACCTGAACACCCACCGCGCCTATGCGCAGTTCCGGCAGATGCGGGCCAGCCTGCGCGCCAAGGACAAGCCCATCGAGGGCCTGACCCTGGCCAATGCCCTGGTCAGCTATTCGGAACGCGGGGATGATTATATTCGCACCATCCGCTCCCTGATCCGGGTCAACAACCTGTCGGACTTCGACAGGGCCGTGCTGACCGACGATCAGATGGAAGAGGTGCTGGGGCCGCAACCCAAGGCGAAGGTCGTCCCGGTGGCGGCCAATGCGACAATGCCGGCGCGGACCGAGGGTATTGTTCCCGCCTCCATGCGGCGGTGACATCGGCCCGTTCCTGCGGTCATGCTTGTCCTTTGCCATTCCCGCCGCGTAATACCAATACTGGAAAGTGCCGACCAAGGGTCGGAACTTTCCGGCCCCTCAAACGCCGGGCGGCCCGCATCTGCGGGCCTTGGCTTCACGGGCACCAGCCCCGCGCGGCCGCCGTCGCGGCCGATACCAGGGCCAGAAGCCAGAACTTTCTGACCCTGGTATAAGACGGGAACAATGTTGTTCGCAAAAGGAAGCATCATGTCGCAGACGCTGAATGTTGCGGCGCTGGATCAGCTGTTCCAGGCCGCCCGCACCCATAACCGTTTCACAGACCGGCCTGTCGATCCGACCTTGCTGCGGCAGATCCATGATCTGCTGCGCTGGGGGCCGACCAGCGCCAATTGCTGTCCGCTGCGTATCGTCTTCGTGACCAGCCCGGAGGGCAAGGCACGGCTGAAGCCCTGCCTGTCGGCGGGCAATCTGGACAAGACCATGGCGGCACCGGTCACGGCCATTCTGGCTTACGACACGCGCTTTGCCGAGAACCTGCCCAAGCTGTACCCGCATGTGGACGCACGGCCCTGGTTCGCCGACCCGGCCGTCGCCTTTGAAACGGCGTTCCGCAACAGTTCCCTGCAGGCCGGTTATTTCATCCTGGCGGCCCGGGCTGTCGGTCTGGATTGCGGACCGATGTCGGGTTTTGATCAGGCCATGCTGAACGCCGAATTCTTCCCCGACGGCCGATATAAGGCCAACTTCATCTGCAATCTGGGTTATGGCGATGCAGCTGGCCTGCATCCGCGCGGCCCGCGCCTGGAATTCGACGAAGCCTGCAGCATCTTGTGATCGTTGCTGCCGCCGACCGCGCCCCTGGCTACCCTGCCGGGGCGCGGTCGGGATTGCGGTGAAATTATTCGTCGGTGTTCAGCCGCTCGCGCAGCTGCTTGCCCGTCTTGAAGAAGGGGATCACCTTCTCATCGACATCCACGCTTTCGCCCGTGCGCGGATTGCGGCCGGTGCGTGCATCGCGACGCTTGACGGAGAAGGCGCCGAAGCCACGTAACTCCACCCTGTCTCCCCGGGCCAATGCCTCGGTGATTTCGTCGAAGATGGTGGTGACGATCTTTTCCACGTCCCGCTGGTAAAGATGCGGGTTGCGTTCGGCCAGTCGCTGGATCAGTTCCGACTTGGTCATGCCTTTAAATCCCCCCTGGGACGGTGGCGTCGATTAACGGGACCAGACCTTCACCGACCATTGACCGGCCGGGCGGAAGGTCAATGCCCGCGGCCGCCTTGTTAAACCCTGCCAGATTGCCCAACACGGGCCGGCTGTGCAAGGGTAAGTCTTTCTGTCACAACGCTTTTCCTGCAAAAATAACCACGGGTCAGGCATCCATGCCCCAATATTGGCGGATCAGATGCTTGAATTCGGTCAGCAGCCGGTCCTTGACCTCCCGGTCCTTCTCCGCATCGCCGAAGCGGGTGCCGGCGATGGCCTGCAGGAATTGCCAAGTCAGATGGCGCCCCATCTCGAACTTGACGGGATCGGCGGCCAGATAGGTGCCATAGATTTCCGTGGCTGTTTCTTCCCAACGCTGACCGAAATGCTCTTTGGCCGGATAGACGATGGCTGCCAGTTCCGGATCGGTACGGGCAGCAGCGTCCAGTTCCTTCCAGACAGTCCAGAGCGGGTGGTGGGCAGCCTTCCACAGGGCGTCGATACCGTTGTCCAGACCAGCTGCACCATCATGCGGGGCGGTCGAAGCCGCCTGCACGAAATCTTCCAGAAAGCGCTGGATGATGTGGTCCACTGTCGCGCGCAGCACTTCCGGCGTGGTCGGGAAGTAATATTGCACCGCACCACGGGTGACCTTTGCCTGCTTGGCGATCTCCGACGTGGTCGTCCGATGATAGCCCAGGTCCAGAAAGCAACGGATGGTTGCCTCTATGATCCGTTGATGGGTCGCGATGCTCTTCGGCGTCTGGCGGATGCGAGAATTGCTTGTTTCGCTACCGGCTTTGCTGGCCATGGAGGTTTCCGTTGGCTGGATCTGTGTTTCGCGGTGCTTGGTTCCCTTGCCCGCGCGCAGTTAACAATTGGGTAACCATATATCGAAGCGAGGGACTATGTAAGGATAATGCCGTTACCTCGCAAGCCACCTCTCCGCCGGTCTGATCTGACATTCCCCCGGGACAAGCCAGACGAACGGTCAAGGGGCATGCCATTACGGCTCGACAGGGGATGGGGGCTGCGCTATGGGAGACGCGGTTCATTCCTGACGAGCAAGCACCGCCCGTGACGCCGCGCCAACAGGCCTTGGACATCCTGCGCCACATCGGCCAAGTGGCAGATGATGATATCGACCTGGGCGAGGCTGCCCTGGCGCTGGCGCTTTTGGAGTATCCGGGGACAGACCTTGTCCCCTACCGGCGGCATCTGGCCGACCTGGCCACGGATCTGGCTGACATCGTGGCGGAGATGGGTGGCGCGCCGACGCTGGCCGATCGGGTCGCGGCGCTGAACCAGCTGATGGCGGTCCGCCATGGCTATCAGGGTGACAGCGAGACCTACAGCGACTTGCAGAATGCCAACCTGTTCCGGGTCATTGACCGCAAGCGCGGCCTGCCTGTCAGCCTGGGCATCCTGATCATGGTGGCGGCCCGGGCCAATGGCTGGACGATCATGGGGCTGAACTTCCCCGGCCATTTCCTGATCCGGCTGGACCATGCCGGCGGGCGCCAGATCCTCGACCCGTTCGATGGCGCCAATCCGCGTGATCCGCGCGACCTGCGTGACCTGCTGAAGCTGACCATGGGCATGGAAGCCGAACTGACGCCCGACCATTATGCCCCGGTGTCGAACCGCGAAGTGCTGCTGCGCCTGCAGAACAACCTGAAGCTCCGCCATCTGTCGACGGACCAGCCCGCCAAGGCGCTGGCCGTGGTGGAGGAAATGCTGCTGTTCGCGCCCGACCATATCGGCCTGTGGCGGGAATCGGGATTGCTGAACGCGCATCTGGGCAACCTGTCGGCCGGCATCGCGGCGTTCGAACATTTCCTGCGGCTGGGCCGTGCGCGCGGGGCATCGGCCCAGCTGCTGGAGAATACCGAGCATCTGCTGCGGCAATTGCGCGGCCGGCTGAACTGAGTTCCTGTGACGGCGCGCATGGTGCTGTCGTCCGAATGCGGTATTCCTATCCGCATCCTCCTTTCCGCCCCTGTGCCGGAGATTGATCCATGACCCTGAAGGTCGCCATCCAGATGGACCCGATCGAGTCCATCAATATCGATACCGACAGCAGCTTCATGATGGCGCTGGAAGCCCAGCGCCGCGGCCATGCCCTGTGGCATTATCATCCGCGCGATCTGGCGCTGCGCGGCAACAAGCTTTATGCCCGCGTGCGCCCCATGCAGGTGCGGCGCGAACGCGGCAACCATCACAGCATGGGTACCGCGGAGGTGATCGACCTGTCGACCATGGACATGGTGCTGATGCGCCAGGACCCGCCGTTCGACATGGCCTACATCACGGCCACGCATCTTCTGGAACATATCCATCCCAAGACGCTGGTCGTGAACGATCCGGTGTCGGTACGCAACGCGCCGGAAAAGCTGTTTGTCACCCATTTCCCCGACCTGATGCCGCCGACGGTCATCACCTCCTCGCGCGAGGAGGTGCTGGCGGCGCGGGCGGAATGGAAGGACATCATCGTCAAGCCGCTTTACGGCAATGGCGGCTCCGGTGTGTTTCACGTGAAACCAGATGACGAGAACCTGGGCGCGCTCTTGGAGACCTTCACCCAGCTCTATCGCGAACCGGTGATCGTGCAGAAATACCTGCCGGAGATCCGCAAGGGCGACAAGCGCATCATCCTGATCGATGGCAAGCCCGCGGGTGCCGTGTCGCGCATCCCGCAGGATGGGGAGGCGCGGGCCAATTTCCATGCCGGCGGCAGTGCGGGCAAGACCGTGCTGACAGCGCGGGAGCAGGAGATCTGCGAGGCCATCGGCCCGACGCTGCGCAAACAGGGCCTGCTGTTCGTCGGTATCGACGTCATCGGCGACTACCTGACGGAGATCAACGTCACCAGCCCGACCGGCATCCAGGAGATCAACCGCCTGAACGGATCGGCCCTGGAATCAACGCTGTGGGACGCGATGGAAGCGCGCTACGCCGCCACACGCTGACGACGCTGGCACCAGGGTCGGGAAGGGTCCAATTCCCATATCCGGCCCTGGTCCATCCCCTTGCCGATCGTATACGACTCGACCTACTCTCTTGTCCGCCATGGATAAGGGAAGGGGATGTGATGGGTCCGCTTGATGCCACGTCGACCATGGGCCGCCGGGCCTTTCTCTGCTCCTGCTGCGGGTTGGCCGCCTGGAGCCTGACGGGCGGGGTGTTGACGGTGCGGGCAGGCGCCCCGGCCACCGGCATCGATGCCGACCTGGACGCCTTCTTCGCCGATGCCTTTGCCCGGCAGGCTGCCAAGTCCCCTGAACTGCGCACCTCCCTGGGTCTGCCGGGGGACCAGGGGGCCTGGGATGACCTGTCCGACGCGTCCCTGGCCGCCGATGATGCTGAAACGGCCCGCGACCTGGAAAGGCTGCGGCGCGACTTTCCCGATGCGAAACTGTCGCCGGAAAGCCTGCTGAACAAGAAGCTGTGGGAATATCAGGCCGAGGAACGCCTGTCCGTCGCCCGCTGGCGCGGGAATTTCTATCTGGCCGACCATTTCAATGGCCGGCATGGGGAAATCATCGACACCCTGACCACCTATCATCCCGTGCGGGACAAGGTGGGGGCGCTGGCCTGGCTGGCGCGGGTGAAGTCGATCGATCGACCCGTCGACCAGTTGATTCAGGGTCTGGAGACCCGCGCGGCCAAGGGGGTGAACCCGCCCCGCTTTTCCCTGCAGAAGACACTGGACGCCGTGCGCAACGTGTTGACCGGCCGCCCGTTCCAGCCTGACGCGCCGGAGGAGACGGCTTTGCTGGCCGGGTTCCGGCGCAAGGTGGAGGCCCTGGACCTGCCGTCGACCGACAAGGCGTCGCTGGTGGCCGAGGCCGGAACGTTGCTGGCGGGCCCCTTCGCGGCGGCCTGGAAGCGGCTGGCCGCGTGTGTGGAAAAGCTTCTGGCCCAGACGGATGACCGGGACGGGGTGTGGAAGCTGCCGGACGGCGCCGCCTATTACCAATGGTGCCTGTCGCGGCACACGACCCTGAAACTGGACCCAGAGGATGTGCATGCGCTGGGTCTGGCAGAGATGAAGCGCATCCAGGCGGAGATGGGTTCCATCAAGGACAAGGTCGGGTTCAAGGGCGACATGGCCGCCTTCAACCAGTTCCTGCGCACCGACAAGCGGTTCTATTTTGCCGATGATGATGCCGGGCACGATGCCTATCTGAAAGGCGCCAATCTGATCCTGGACCGGGTGAAGGCTGTGCTGGAGGGGCAGTTCAACCTGAAGCCCAAGGCCGACCTGATCGTGCAGCGGTTCGAACGCTACCGCGAGGCCAGCGAGACCATCGCACGCTATGGCCAGCCGGCGGCCGACGGGTCGCGCCCCGGCATCTATTATGTCAACCTGTCGAACATGAAGGAGATGCCGATCTGGCAGATGGAGGTGCTGGCCTTCCATGAAGGCATTCCCGGCCACCATCTGCAGATCGCCCTGGCGCAGGAGGCGACCAGCCTGCCGGCCTTCCGCCGCAATGATTTCCATACGGCCTATGGGGAGGGCTGGGCGCTTTATTCCGAACGGCTGCCCAAGGAACTGGGCTTCTATGCCGATCCCTATTCGGATTTCGGCCGGCTGACCTTCGGCCTGTGGCGGGCGCTGCGGCTGGTCATGGATACGGGCATCCATGCCAAGCGCTGGACCCGGACCCAGGCCATCGACTATTTCGTCGCCAATTCCGCCTTCACCCGTGAAGTGGCCGAACGCGAGGTCGACCGTTACATCGTCTATCCCGGTCAGGCCTGCGCCTATTACATCGGCATGCGCAAGATCCTGGAATTGCGGGAAAAGGCCCAGAAGATTCTGGGCGCCAAATTCGACATCAAGCGCTTCCACGACACCATCCTGGGCAACGGTTCCGTGCCGCTGTCGGTGCTGGAAAATGTGGTCGATGGCTGGATCAAGGGGGTCTGAAGACCCCCATTCAACAACAAGCACAACGGAACAGCAGGCAATCCATGACCCATATTCCCAACCGCCGGCAGCTTCTGGCCGGTGCCGCCGCCATCGCCTTTGCCACGGCGTCAAAGGCCGCCTGGGCCCAGGCCGTGCCCGGCCCCTTATCGCTGTCGGACGCGACCAAGCCGAAGAACAAGGGTGACGTAGCGGCGCTGAACGCCTTCTTCGCGGAGATGTACGAGGCGGAGCTGGCGCTGTCGCCGGAGACGCAGACATCGCGCGGGCGCAAGACCAATTATGACCGCTGGGACGATCTGTCGGACGGTTTCGCTGATGCCGCCCTGGAGCGGACCAGGCAGGCTTTGTCCCTGCTGCGCCAGGGCTGGGACGTGAAGGCGCTGCCCCCGGCCGACGCCATCAATTACCGGCTGTTCGAAAAGGGTTGCGAGGATGACATTGCGGCCCGCCGCTGGCGCGCCCATGGGTATCCCATCAACCATCTCTATGGCCGGCATACCGGCATCCCCAGCTTCCTGGCCAATCAGCACAAGATTGCCGACCTATCGGACGCAGAGGCCTATCTGGCGCGTCTGTCCGGCATCCCGCGTGTGCTGCAGCAGGTGATTGACCGGGCCCAGGACAGTGCGGCCAAGGGCATCGTGCCGCCCAAATTCTCCCTGGTGAAGATGCGGCCGGACATCCGCGCCGTCATCACCGGTGCCCCCTTCGACCAGGGGCCGGACAACGCCATCTTCGCCGACTTCAAGAAGAAGGTGGCGGCCCTGACCATTCCCGACGCGGAAAAGGCCAAGCTGGTGGCTGAGGCCTCATCCATCCTTGTGGCCAAGGTGAAGCCCGCCTACGAGGCGCTGGACGCCGCCGCCGCCAAGCTGGAAGCCGTCGCCACCGATGATGACGGTGTGTGGAAGCTGCCGGACGGGGGTGATTATTATCGATTCTGCGTACAGCGTTCGACCACCACCAGCATGACACCCGACGAGGTGCATGCGCTTGGCCTGAAGCATGTCGACCTTTTGCAGAAGGACATGGCCGGCATCATGGCCAAGGTCGGCTTCACGGGCACGCTGGCGCAGTTCTTTGAGCATCTGCGCAGCGATCCGCAATTCTACTTCGCCAATGACGATGCCGGCCGCGCCGCCTATCTGGCCCATTGCGAGAAGGTGATCGCCGATTTCTCCGCCCGCCTGGATGATCTGTTCATCACCAAGCCGAAGGCGCCGGTCATCGTGAAGCGGGTGGAGGCCTATCGCGAGAAATCCTCGCCGCCCGCCTTCTATAACCAGCCCGCTCCCGACGGGTCGCGGCCCGGCATCTTCTACGCCAATCTGGCCGATATGCGGGAAATGGCGAAATGGCAGGCCGATGCCATCGTCTATCACGAGGCCATCCCCGGCCATCACATGCAGATCGCCATTTCCCAGGAACTGGGCGACGTGCCGGAATTCCGCCGCTACGCCTTCTATGGCGCCTATATTGAGGGCTGGGGCCTTTATGCCGAGCGACTGCCCAAGGAGGTCGGCTTCTATCAGGACCCCTATGCCGATTTCGGCCGTCTGACGACGCAGATCTGGCGTGCCGTGCGTCTGGTCGTGGATAGCGGCATTCATGCCAAGCGTTGGACCCGGACCCAGGCCATCGATTATTTCGTCGCCAACACGCCGCTGAACCGCGATCAGGTAATCCGGGAGGTGGACCGCTATATCGTCAGTCCCGGCCAGGCCACCAGCTATTATGTCGGCATGCTGAAGATCCTGGACCTGCGTGACAAGGCGAAGAAGGAACTGGGGGCGAAGTTCGACCTGCGCAGCTTCCATGATCTGGTCCTGCGGACGGGGGCGGTGCCGCTGGATGTGCTGGGCGAACAGGTGGACGCCTGGATCAAGATGAAGAAGGTGTGATTGGGGGCGGCCGGCGTGGGTTGACGGTGGTTGCAACCCACGCCACTCTCCTTATCCCGCACTGCAACATGGACCTGCCATGATCCGCCTGACCGTCGCCCTGTTCAGCCTGTTCCTCGTTCTGGCGCCGGCGCGGGCGGAGGTGCTGGATCAGACCCCGCGTACGGCCGTGATGTCGGCCTTTCCGCCGGAACTGGTGCCCCTGCTGGCCGCGACCAAGGACAAGCACACGGTCAATGTGCATGGGGTGGATTTCACCACGGGCACCCTGGCCGGCCGGCCCGTCGTGCTTGTCCTGTCTGGCGTCAGCATGGTGAACGCCGCCATGACCACCCAGATGCTGTTCGACCGGTTCAAGGTCGATGCGCTGCTGTTTACGGGCATTGCCGGCGGCCTGGACCCGGCGCTGCATATCGGCGACGTGGCCGTGCCCCGCCGCTGGGGCCAGTTCCTGGAAAGCCATTTCGTACGGGAAGGGACCGATGGCCGGCTGTTGCCGGCCGGTTGGGCCAGCCTGCCATACCCGGCCTATGGCGTCATCCAGCCGTCCAACGCCTATATCCGCCAGCAGGGCAAAAGCGAGCCTGTGCGCAAATTCTGGTTCGAGGCGACGGGCGACCTCTATGCCCTGGCGCAGAAGGTGGTGCCGGGCGTGAAAATGGATAAATGTGCGGCCAACAAGACCTGTCTGGCGACGGAGCCCAAGGCCGTGCTGGGTGGTGACGGCGTATCGGGTCCGGCCTTTGTCGACAATGAAGGCTGGCGCACCTATCTGAACGGCACGGTCGGCGCCCGCGTTGTTGACATGGAAAGTGCAGCCGTGGCCCTGGTGGCCGAACAGAACGGCGTGCCCTTCATCATCTTCCGCAGCGTGTCCGATCTGGCCGGGGCCGATCCGGACGAAAACCGCATGCATACTTTCATGGCGCTGGCCGCCAGCAATGCCGCCAAGGTGCTGACGGCGTTCCTGACGGCGCTGCCTGGCCCCGGCGTCAGCCCGCCGCGCGTTCCATGAACCCCGCCATCTCCAGATCCAGGCGGGAGACACCACCCACATCGTGGGTGTTCAGGGTGACATCGACGCGGTTATAGACGTTGAACCATTCGGGATGGTGGTCGATCTTGTCGGCCAGGATGGCGACCCGCGTCATGAAGCCGAACGCCTCGTTGAAATCCGTAAATCGGAACGTCTTGACGATGGCGGCCTGATCGGCGCGCAGCGTCCAGCCGGGCAGGGATTTCAGCGCTTCTTCCACCGCATTTGTTGCCAGTTTGGCGGGCCGGCCGGTTTGGGCTTGCGTCATCTCTTCCTCCTGATCAGGATTTGTTTGCCTGTTGGTGGACCCGTGCGCCGGTCGGCGTCAAGCCGCGCGGAGGGGGGCCTGCCCGTTTTCCGGATTACCCCGATGACCTCGCTGCGCCGCTTCACCACCGCCCCGACCCTGGCCGAAATGGAGACCATCGCCGCCCGTGCGGCGCAGTCCATCCCGCAGGAACTGCGCGACCATGTGCGCAATGTCCTGATCCGGGTGGAGGATTTCCCCGACGAGGAGACGGAGCGGGAGATGGAGCTGGAAAGCCCCTTCGACCTGCTGGGGCTTTATCGCGGCGTGGCCCTGACGCATCAGCACATCACCGAGCCGCGCCTGGAACCCGACCTGATCTTCCTCTACCGCCGCCCCATCCTGGATTACTGGTGCGAGACGGGGGAGGACCTGGAGCATCTGGTCCGCCATGTGCTGATCCATGAGATCGGCCACCATTTCGGGCTCAGCGACGACGACATGGAAGCGCTGGAAGCCCAGGCTGACTGACGCATTCGCCCTCATGCGCGATGCCCCGCCCGCACCATCCAAGGTGCGGGAATGCCGGTGCACACCGTGATCGATCTGACTTCATCACAATTTTGATTGAACAGGTCATATGCCTTGGCATATTGGTTTATGCAACTGGACCCGAGCGGCTGCGCGCCGCCGGGTCGGACCTGTGACATCATGGAGGTTGCCTTGCCGCCGCGTTCCAAGCGCTTCAGCAATGAAGACGTGCCCGATGGCAGCAGTACTCTGGTCATCCGCAATGTTGTCGTGCTGGGCAAACGCACCAGCCTGCGGATGGAACCTGAAATGTGGGATGCCCTTGCCGATGTGGCCATGCGGGAAAACCACAATGTCCATGATATCTGCACACGGATTGTCGAGCGCAAGCCCGCTGCCGCCTCGCTGACTGCCGCGATCCGGGTATTTCTGGTGAATTACTACCGGCTGGCCTCAACGGAGGAGGGGCACCAGCGCGCCGGACACGGCACGGGCAATCCGGACATCATTACAGCCGCTCTGAACCTGCAGTCGGCCCCGCAGCCGGGAGCCGGATGACTACTACTGTAGGGAGAATAAATAATAGTGTCTTCAGAGCGCCACGCCGGACCCTATCGGGCCGGCTGCACGAAACAGGTGGAGGTTCCGTGGGCGTAAAGCCGGCCGTCGTCACGGCCGATGACGCGTCCTTCGGCCAGCACCAGGGTGCGGCCGACATTGATCACCTTGCCCTCCACCCGCACCACGCCCGCATCGGCCATGATCGGCCGCAGGAAATTCACCTTCAGTTCCACCGTGCCGAAGCCCGTGGCCGGGGGCAGGGTGGTGTGGACCGCACAGCCCATGGCACTGTCCAGCAAGGTGGCGGCGAAACCGCCATGCACGCTGCCCAGGGGGTTCAGGACATGGTCGCCCGGCATGCCTTCGAACACGGCGCGGCCTTCCTCCACCTCGCCGATCAGCAGGTCCATGCCCAGGGTTACGGCCATGCTGGGCGGCGGCAGCTCGCCCCGGGCGATGCGGCGCACGATCTCCAGCCCGGATAATGTGGTCAGCAGCGACCGGTCCAGCGGCGTGGCATCCCATTCATACTGGCGTGTCCGGCGCGTCATCACGGGTTTCCTTGATAAAAGAACGAACGGTCGTTCTAACTCATGCCTTCCGTCGGGTCAACCATTCGCATGCCGGATCGTTGCGCCGATTGTTCCTGACCATTCTCTAGCGTAGGGTGTGACCACAGAATCATAAACTGGTCCGACCAGGGCAACCGAACATGACCACGCAAACGCCGGCAAACCGCGACCTGGAATTTCTGCGCAAGGAATTCCAGCTTCACCGTCAATGGCTTGATGGCAAGGGTGGGCGGCGCGCCGAGTTGCAGTTCCAGGATTTGTCGGGTCTGGCGCTGAAGGGTGCGCGTCTGGCGGAAGCGAAGCTTGCCGGCGCCAATCTGGCCGGCTGCAACCTGGAGGGGGCGGATCTGGCCCGCGCCGACCTGTTCGGGGCCGATCTGGAAGGGGCGGAACTGACGGGTGCCAACCTGATGGGGGCGGACCTGCGCGGGGCCAATCTGCACCGGGCCACGCTGAACGACGTCATCCTGCGCGGGGCGGATTTTCGGTCGGGCACCCTGTCGGACAGTTCCGGCGCCACGCGTCGCGACGGTGCCGCTGTGCTGACGGAGGCGCGATTGGAACGCGCCATCCTCTGTTCGGCCAAGCTGACGGGCTGCGACCTGACGGGGGCTGACCTGATGGATGCCGACCTGTCGGGGGCGGACCTGTCCAAATGCGTCATGCTGGGCGTCGATCTATCGGGCGCCAATCTGTCGGGTGCGCAACTGGCCGGCACGGTGGTGGCAGCCGATATGCTGTCGCGTGGCCGGCATCTGCCCGACGGCGTGGCGGCCATGATCGCCGAGCCACCGCGCCGGCGCATCCCGCCGGCCGAACTGGCGGCCCTGATCGACGCCCATGAACGCTGGATCGACAGCGGCGGGGCCCAGGGCGCGCGGCTGGACCTGGACATGGCCGAACTGGACCCGGTGGTCCTGCATGGGCGCAATCTGGCCGGCGCGCGGCTGCGCCGATGCCGGGTGATTGCTGCCGACTGGTCGGATAACCGCCTGGAAATGGCTGATTTTTCCTACAGCGACCTGTCGACGTCGGTTCTGGACGGGTCGGTCCTGTCGGGCGCCACACTGCGCCGGGCCAATCTGGCCGGGGCGCATCTGGCCGGCGTGGACCTGACGGCCCAGCCCATGTCGGGCGGCCGTACCTGGCCCGCCAACCTGGATGGGGCCAACCTGCGGGGCGCGGACCTGACCAATGCCGTGCTGTCAGGCGCCATCCTGCGCAAGGCTGATCTGGCGGGGGCCATCGTCACCGGCGTCAATATGCGCGGGGCCGATCTGGCCGGTGCCACCCGCGCCACCGATCCGGAGGCCAAGCAGCGCCGCCGTCTGCGCCGCTTTGTCCATCCCGCCCTGGCCGTGGGCAGTCGCAAGGGCATGGCCCGGTCGCGCAACTGGTCCTTCGGCGGCATGGCCCTGGATGCCGACCCCTCCCTGTACAAGGAAGGCGAACTGGTCACGCTGCTGGTGGCCGCACCGGGCGGTGGGGAACCGGTTCCTGTGCAGGCCAAGGTCATGGGCCTGGACGGAAAGGCCCGTTCCGTGTCACTGAAGTTCGAGCCGCTGACGCCCGAACTGAAGACCTATCTGAACGGGCTGGTGGCGCCGCGATACCGCTTGGGGTGAGGGGGCGATGCCCGCGCTGTTGACGACGCTGACACTGACCTGGGCGGATGTGCTGGCCCTGGTCTGGTTCGTTGCGGCCTGGTGGGGCTATGGCTGGCTGACCGACCGGCGCCAGGGCGCGCCCACCAGCCTGAACCAGCATATGCTGCGCATCCGTATCCGCTGGATGACCAACATGCTGTACCGGGACAACCGGGTGATGGACAGCATGCTGATGGGTCATCTGATCCACAGCGTGTCCTTTTTCGCCTCTACCACGGTGCTGGTCCTGGCGGGCCTGCTGGGCGTGCTGGCAGCGTCCGACAATGCCTATCGGGTGGTCATGGAACTGGGCTTCACCCAGACGACGAACCGGTCGGTATTCGAGGTGAAGCTGCTGCTGCTGCTGGGCATTTTTGTCTACAGCTTCTTCTCCTTCACCTGGGCCGTGCGCCAGTTCAACTACACGATCGCGCTGATCGGCGGCGCCCCCCTGGATCCGGGGGAAGAGGCGCTGACCACGGCCAAGGCGGCGGCCAAGATGATGACGCTGGCCATCACCAGCTTCAACCGGGGCCTGCGCGGCTATTACTACGCTTTCGCCAGCCTGGGCTGGATGATCCATCCCTTCATCTTCATGGGTCTGGTGACATTCGTCACCTATATCCTCTGGCGCCGCCAGTTCCGCTCCGCCGCCTTCGACGCCGTCGCCCGCTATTCGGTGCATGGCATGGGCGAACGGCCGGCGGGCCTGCCGGGCAAGGGGGATGTCGCGCGGGAGGAGACGGCCGGGGGGCCGGGTCAGCTGTAACGCCGCCCGGCCTCGATGGTCAGGCCCAGACCCACGGCTCCGAACTTGTCGCCTTCGACGACGCGGGCTTCGGGCAGGGCCCCGGTAATGGCGCCGCGCACGGCCGGCAGCAGGGTTGAACCACCCGTCAGGAAGATCGCATCCACCTGATCCCCGCGCAGGCCGGCCTGACGCAGGCAATCCGTGGTCATGGCGGCCAGCCGTTCCACCGGGTCGGCGACGGCCCGGGTCAGTTGCCCGCGCGTGGCCGGTACGTCCAGGCCCTTTTCCACGATGGACAGATCGACATCGACGGTGGCGGCCCCCGACAGGCCGATCTTGGCCTCTTCCACCTTCATGGCCAGGGCGTGGCCCAGATGCTGCTCCAGCACGGTGACCAGACGGCGGATCAACTGGGGATGCTGCGCTTCCTTCACCAGCCGTTCGACATCGGTCAGGACGGCGGGACTGTACAGAAAGTTGATCTTCGCCCAGGTCGCCAGGTCAACGAACAGATGGTTGGGCGTCAGCAGGCCCTGGCGCAGCAGGGGGGAACGATAGCCCAGATGCGGCATCACCGCCTCCAGGCTCAACAGCCGGTCGAAATCGGTGCCGCCGATGCGCACGCCGTCATTGGCCAGGATATCCTGCACCCGGTCGGCGCGGCGCGCATGGTCCGGACCGATGCGCACGATGGAAAAGTCCGACGTACCGCCGCCGATATCGGCGATCAGGGCGATCTGCTCGGCATTGATCTGCGCCTCATAGGCAAGTGCGGCGGCGATGGGCTCATACTGGAAGCTGACATCCTGGAAGCCGCTGGCCCGTGCAATGTCGGCCAGCGCATCCTCTGCCCGGCGGTCGGCGGCATCGTCGCCATCAACGAAATGCACGGGCCTTCCGTGGACGACATGGGTCAGCTCCCGGCCGCACTGCCGCTCGCCCTCTTCCTTGATATGGCGGATGACCAGCCCGATCACCTCGCGGAAGCCGACACGGCGGCGGCCCAGCAAGGTCTCCTCGTCAATCAAGCTGGTGCCCAGCACCGACTTGATCGACCGCATCAGGCGTCCATCGCCGCCGGCCACATAGGCAGCGATGGCGGCGCGGCCGAAGCTGGGGCGGTGTGCCTCGAAATCGAAGAAAATCGCGCTGGGCAGAGTCTCCTGTCCGCCTTCCAGGGGCAGCATGTGGGCGCCGGCGCCATCCGCGACGCCCAGGGTGGAGTTGGAGGTGCCGAAATCAAGACCGCAGGCCAGCATGACACCATTCTCCATTCAGGCAAAAAGGCAGGGTTTCTAAGGCCCAGCCGTCGCGCCGTCAAGGGCTGCCGGTGGGAATGACCCTGTCCATGGGCTTTCACCGCGGCTGCATTCCCGGCTATGCTGGCTTTTGCAACTGTGGACGATCCGACCTTCCATGACCCCCTTTGGCCACCGTGTCCGTCTTCTGCGTGCCCGCAAGGGCGTCAGCCTGAAACAGATGGCCGACGAGCTGGAAATCAGCTCTGCCTATCTGTCGGCCTTGGAACATGGCCACAAGGGGCTGCCGTCACCGATGCTGCTGCGCCAGATCTGCACCTATTTCGGCCTGATCTGGGACGAGGCGGAGGAGATGGAGCGGCTGGCCGCGCTCAGCGACCCGCGGGTGGCGGTGGAGACGGCCGGGCTGTCCCCCGATCACACGCTGGCGGCCAACCTGCTGGCCCGGCAACTGCCCCGCATGGGGACGGTCCAGCTGGCCGCCCTGTTGACGCTGCTGGGGCATCCACCTGTCGACAATCGAGCCACAATGGAGGAAAATGCCGCCGAATAGGGCCCAAACCCCTCGCCCCGGCGGGCGGGATGGTCCATATGTGCGGCAAACATCCTTGTCGCCTACTGATCGGAGCCGACCGACATGCCTTCCCGTCTTGAACAGCTTTGCGTCCAGAAGGGCCTGAAGATGACCGAGCAGCGCCGCGTCATCAGCCGGGTCCTGTCCGACAGCCAGGATCATCCGGACGTGGAGCAGGTCTATCGGCGGGCGGTCGAGATCGATCCCCATATCTCCATCGCTACCGTCTACCGCACCATGCGGCTGTTCGAGGAAGCCAACGTCATCGAACGGCTGGATTTCGGCGATGGCCGCGCCCGGTATGAAGAGGCGAAGGAAGAGCATCACCACCACCTGATCGACGTACAGACGGGTGAGGTGGTGGAATTCTCCAGTGACGAGCTGGAGACCATCAAGAACAAGATCGCGGATGAGCTGGGCTATCGCCTGATCGGGCACCGGCTGGAGCTTTACGGCGTGCGCAAGGACCGGCCCGTAGTGGAACGGCCCTACGTCCCCGGCGGTCACGGTTCCAAGGTCTGATCGACATGGGCCGTATCCCCGAGAAATATCTGGGCCGTCCCTGCGCGGATCACCCGGCGGCGGGCACGGGCGATTGCTGCCGTACCGCCGTCACCCGTGCCTATCGGGAAATGCGGGCCTGTGGCGTGCCCGACCCGCATTGCCTGGATGCAGCCGTCGCCGTTTATCAATGGCACCATCCGGAGGCGGAAGCAGTCGCAGCCGCCGCCATTGTCGGGTCCTGGGTCAGCCGGGCAGCGCTGCACTGAACCTGTTGCACCGTTGGTGCCGGACATGAAAAGGCCCGGACGGGGTTGCCGTCCGGGCCTTTTCATGTCTACCCGATCACTCGCCAAAGACGCGGCGGAAAATCGTGTCCACATGCTTGGTGTGGTAGCCCAGATCGAACACATCGTCGATCTGGGCTTCGCCCAGATGCTTCATCACCTCGGCATCGGATTTCAGCATGGTGCGGAAATCCTTGCCTTCCAGCCAGACGGGCATGGCGTTGCGCTGCACGGCGCGATAGGCGTCCTCGCGGCTCATCCCCGCCTGGGTCAGGGCCAGCAGCACGCGCTGCGAATTGTGCAGGCCGCCCAGCATATCCAGGTTCTTCTGCAGATTATCCGGATAGACCACCAGCTTGTCGACCAGACCCGTGGCGCGGGCCAGGGCAAAATCCAGCGTGACAGTGGCGTCGGGGCCGATCATGCGTTCGACAGAAGAGTGGGAGATGTCCCGCTCGTGCCACAGGGTCACATTCTCCAGCGCCGGGGTGACATAGCCGCGGACGATGCGGCTCAGGCCCGACAGGTTCTCCGACAGCACCGGGTTACGCTTGTGCGGCATGGCACTGCTGCCCTTCTGGCCGGGCGAGAAATATTCCTCCGCCTCGCGCACTTCGCTGCGCTGCAGGTGGCGGACTTCCGTGGCCAGATTGTCCAGCGACGCGGCGATGACGCCCAGCGTGGCGAAGAACATGGCATGGCGGTCGCGCGGGATCACCTGGGTGGAATGCGGCTCCACCGACAGGCCCAGCTTCTCCGCCACATATTCTTCCACGAACGGGTCGATATTGGCGAAGGTGCCGACCGCACCGGAGATGGCGCAGGTGGCGATCTCGGCCCGGGCCGCTTCCAGACGCTTGCGGTTGCGGGCAAAGGCGGCGTAATGGCCGGCCAGCTTCACGCCGAAGGTGGTGGGTTCGGCATGGATGCCGTGGCTGCGGCCGATGGTGGTCGTATATTTATGTTCCAGCGCACGGCGCTTCAGCGCCTCCAGCAGCTTGTCCAGATCGGCCAGCAGCAGGTCGGCGGCCTGGGTCATCTGGACCGCCAGGCAGGTGTCCAGCACATCGGAGCTGGTCATGCCCTGATGGACGAAGCGGGCCTCCGGCCCGACATGCTCGGCCAGATTGGTCAGGAACGCGATGACGTCATGCTTGGTCTCGCGCTCGATCTCATCGATACGGTCGATTTCCCAGGCGCCGCGCTCCCACACGGCCTTGGCGGCCTCGGCCGGGATGACGCCCAGCTTGGCCTGGGCGTCGCAGGCATGGGCCTCAATCTCGAACCAGATGCGGAACCGGTTCTCCGGGTCCCAGATGCGGGTCATTTCGGGGCGGGAGTAGCGGGGGATCATGGCAGTCGGCCCTGGCGCTGGAAGTGTGGCGGAAAAGGCGGGGCGGACCATAAGGGCAGTTGGGATCGCTGACCAGTGCCGCCCCGGACAGGGTGCCATGTCTGATACCAGTTCCCGGTGAGGCGGCCTCAACGGGAATTGGTACGGTGGCGACGGCAGCCGCGCCGCACATGCGGCGTCGCCGGGCCGCCGGATGGCGGCGCTGGCCTTGAAGCCCGGTGATCGGTTGCGATCACCGGGACAGGCTATGACACCTGTGGCATGGATGCCACGGATATTAACCGTACCCCGGCCCACGCCAAAGGTCGGGGTTACAGATTAATGACACCCATTGTCACAATCATATCGTTCTGATGTGTCGGACAGTAATGGACGGGTCGATCCCATCATCGAACCAAATCGTTCCCGCGGCACATCATTGGTAGAACTGTTGCGATTGGACCACAGGCGGGTGGGAACCCGACGCCTCTGCACGCCAAACATGTGGTTCGTCACATCAGTGACATCTTAATGTAACAAATGAGTGCCCCGCCACGGGGCCGCCCTAGGGAGGATTTGCCGATGAGAGTTTCGCCCCGGATCACGTCTGCCTTGCTGGCAGGTGCCGCCCTGCTGGCCGTTGGTGCAGCACCCGCGCTGGCGCAGCAAGCCCCGGCCAGCGAGGTCGAGGCCCTGCGTGCCCAGGTGCAGGCCCTGATGGCCCGCATCGAGAAGCTGGAAAAGGCCCCCAGCACGCCGGCCGGTCCGCCGGCATCCAAGGATGCCCCGCTGGTCGCCGCCAGCGCCTTCAAGGCGCCGCAGATCGTGCAGTCCGGCAATGACAAGTACAAGCTGACCCTGACCGGCTGGGTCAACCGCATGGTCGTCTACGCCGATGACGGCGTCTCCAACGATTTCATGTTCAATGACAATAACGGCGCCTCCACCCGATTCCGTCTGACGGGTGCGGCCAAGCTGGACGACGAATGGTCGGCCGGTACCGACATCGAACTGGAAGCCATCTCGGCCAATTCCCGTTCCTCCGGCCTCTATACCGATGGCGGTTCCTTCGCGTTCAACGAGCGCAAGCTGGAATTCTATATCGAAAGCAAGCGCTTGGGTCGCCTGACCGTCGGCCAGGGTGACACGGCCTCCAATGTCACCTCTGAGGTCGACCTGTCTGGGACCGCCAACCTGGGCGGCTACTCCGACATCGGCGCCACGTTCGGCGGTATCGTCATGCGCACCAAGGCGGGAGCCGCGGGCGGTACCATCAATTCCCTGTTCTCCAACCTGGACGGTCTGCATCGCGAAGACCGCGTGCGCTATGACAGCCCGAGCTTTGGCGGTGGCTTCGTGGCGTCCGCCAGCGTGACCGAGGGCGGTGCGACCGATGCCGTGCTGCGCTACAACGCCAAGATCGGCACCACCACGGTGGCCGGTGCTGTCGCCTACGCCAATTCCGACAGCCGCGATGTGGCCGGCTTCGATTTCAATGACCAGGTCAACGGCTCTGTGTCGGTGCGCATGGAGAATGGCTTCAACGTGACGCTGGCTGCCGGTACGCGCGACCAGAAGAACAATGTCGACACGACCTTTTATTATGGCAAGCTGGGCTACATCACCAAGCTGAACAGCCTGGGCACCACGGCCTTTTCCATTGATTACTTCACGCAGGATGACATGAACGTGAAGGGTGCCGAAGGCGATGCCTATGGCGCCTGGATCGTGCAGGTCGTCGACGCGATGGCGACCGACCTTTATGCCGGCGTGCGTAACCACCAGTACAAGACCAGCACGGTGAATTACCACGATTCGCTGGCCATCATGACGGGTGCCCGCGTCCGCTTCTGATCCCTGTCTCCTGATCTCGGCCGCGTCCGGTCGGTCGCGGCTTCGGCCCGGTTTCCGCAAAGGCGAGCGGAAGCCGGGCCTTTTTGTTACATGACCAGCGATGTTGACGGGGCCGTGTTTCATGCTATGTCCCCATGAACGTTTTGGAAGCGGGTCGCGACATGGGTCTGGGTGACGGCAGTATCGGCGGTTGGCAGGGCGCCCTTCTGGTGCATGCACTGATCAGCCTTCTGGCCCTGTGGCCGGCGCGCCGGCTGCTGCTGCGGGCGGGACTGCCGGTGGCCTGGGTTGCGTGGCTGATCCTGCCGCTGTTCGGCTGGGCCATATTCGCCACGCTGCTGGCCTTCAAGACCTGGCCCACCCTGCCGCCCAAGCCGGAAAAACTGCATCCGCGTGAAAAACTGAAGCGGGAAAAGGCCCGGGCCACCACGAAGAAGGAAGGCTGAACCCATGCCACGCTATGGCGATCTGGTGGATATGCTGCCCTTCCTGCCGCCCTGGGCGTCCATGCTGGTGGTGGTGCTGACCATCACCTGGACCATCTGCATGGCCGGCATCGCCGTGGGCAAGACGGGGCGCAACCCGCTCTGGCCGCTGGCGGTGTTCCTGTTCTTCCCGCTGCTGACGGTCGGCCTGTGGATTGTGGCGCTGACGCGCTGGCCGCGGCTGGACGGGAAGTCGCCCCAGGCATGAGGCGGCGGGCCCATCCCTATCTCGACCATCCCGGCCCCATCGCCTTTGCCCATCGCGGTGGCGGGCTGGAAGCGCCGGAAAACAGCATCGCCGCCTTCGACCATGCGGTCAGGCTGGGCTATCGCTATATCGAAACCGATGTGCAGCTGACGGCCGACGGCCGCCTGATCGTCTTCCATGATCCGCTGCTGGACCGGCTGACGGACGGGGCGGGGCGGGTGGATGAACTGTCCTGGCCGGCCCTGTCCCAGGTGCGCGTCGGCGGGCGTGAACCCATTCCCCTGCTGGACGAGGTGCTGGAGCGCTGGCCGGATCTGCGCTTCAACATTGATCCCAAATCGGACGCGGCGGCACGGGCGCTGGTCGATGCGCTGCGTCGGCACGATGCCTTGGACCGTGTCTGTGTCGGGTCCTTTTCCGGATCGCGTCTGGCCCGCCTGCGCCGCGACATCGGCTCCGACCTTTGTTCGTCCGCCGGCCCGGCGGAGGTGGCGCGGGTCTGGCTGGGGGCGCGCGGCTTGCCGATGCCGGCCCCGGCGGCCCCGTTCTGCCTGCAGGTACCCTGCACCTGGCATGGGCTGCGGGTGGTCACGCCTGCATTCGTCGGCGCGGCGCATGCCCGCGGGTTGGCCGTGCATGTCTGGACCGTGGACGACGCCGCGACGATGGAAGCGCTGCTGGACATGGGTGTGGACGGTCTGATCACCGACCGGCCCACCGTGCTGCGCGGGGTGCTGCAGGCCCGGGGGCAGTGGTATGGCGCCCCATGACTGTTAAGCGGTCGGGAAAATCAGGTCCGCCCGGGTGCCCGCACCTGTGTCCACCATGATGAAGCTGCCGCCCAACTGCTGAGAAAGCAGGCGGACAAGTTTCAGCCCCAGGCTGGAAACCGTTGCCGCATCGAACCCGGGCGGCAGGCCGGCGCCATCATCTTCGACCGTAAGTGCCGCCCGTCCATCGGATGTTCGTTGCACCTGCACCCGGATCCGTCCCGCCGGCCGGCCGGCAAAGGCGTGTTCCAGGCAGTTGGCGACCAGTTCGGCCAGGATCAGGGCGGCCGGGATGATTTTTTCCGGCGGCAGGGTCAGGGGATCGGCGATGACCTCGGCCGTGACGCCGACTGGCGCACCGGCCTGCACCACATCCTGCACCAGTTCCGTCAGAAAGCCGGCAATATCGGCCCCTTCCTTGTCGGGATCGTACAGCCGGCGTTGGATGCGGCCGATCATGGCCAGACGGGTGGCCGCATCGGCCAGGGCGCAACGGGCCCTTTCATCCGTGACCTCGGCCCGCTGCAATGCCAGCAGGGCGGAGACGATCTGGATATTGTTCGACACCCGGTGCTGCAGCTCCGTGAACAGGACGGCCCGGTGGGCTGCCAGGGTGCTTGCCGCCTGCTCGGCCCGTACGGCGCGGGCGCGTTCCAGCCGCAGCTTGGTCAGCGCGCTGTTCATCACATGGATCAGCGCGATATCGATGGTGACGATCATGATAAACAGGCCAAGCGCCAGCGCACCTGGCCCGTTCAGGGCAAATCCCGCCGGTGGAATGAAGAAGTACCAGGCTGAAACGGTGGACAGGGCGGCCACCAGGACGCCCGGCCACAATCCACCGAAGAAGGTGGACAGGATGACGGCCGGAAAAAAGGTCAGGAACGGGAAGCCCGCGGGCAGGGCCATCTCGGCCAGCAGCCGCGTGGCCAGGCCAAAACCAAAGGCGATCAGCGCGAAACCATAGGCGAAAATGGGTGATTGCCTGCGGTTTTCGACAGCCTGCAACAGCGACATGAACCCTTCCCTTCGCGGCGGAGCCTCACCCCTGTATAAACGGGCTTGTGATCTTTTGTCGCTTATCCGGATGGTCAGTACTGCCCGTTGTCGGGCGGCATCTGGCGGGTCGTCTCTTCATGCACAGCCTGGTCATGGCCGCTGCGGCTGGAGATGAATACCAGGGTCATCAGCCCGCCACCCACCAGCAGCGAGCCCAGGATGCCCAGTCCCAGCGCGATGAAGCCATGGGGGCTGATGTCGGAACCCTGGGCGCCGTCGGCGACGACGTTCCAGGCCCAGATTCCGCCCGCCGCCGCGCCCAGAAGCAGCAGAAGAAGGCAGATCAGCATCACGCGGCCACCACGGCTCATCCCCTTGAACTCCCTTGGTTAATCCCTGGTCATATGGGGTCTGCCCGCATCGCCGCCCAGCCCCCCGGCAAAAGCGGGCGCCATGGTCTGGACAGCGCGTGCCGCCCCCGATAACTTCCGTGCCCGGTTCAACCTGTAACCGCAACGGATATTTCCCATGAAGAGCGGCGTGAAGAAAGTCGTGCTCGCCTATTCCGGCGGCCTCGACACCTCTGTGATCCTGAAATGGCTGCAGGAAACCTATGCCTGTGAGGTCGTGACCTTCACCGCCGACCTGGGCCAGGGCGAGGAGCTGGAACCCGCCCGCAAGAAGGCCGAACTGCTGGGCGTGAAGCCGGAAAACATCTTCATCGACGATCTGCGTGAAGAATTCGTGCGCGACTTCGTCTTCCCGATGTTCCGCGCCAACACGCTGTATGAAGGCACCTATCTGCTGGGCACCTCCATCGCCCGCCCGCTGATCGCCAAGCGCCAGATCGAGATTGCCAACCAGGTTGGCGCCGACGCCGTGGCCCATGGCGCCACCGGCAAGGGCAATGATCAGGTCCGCTTCGAACTGGGCTATTACGCGCTGAAGCCGGACGTGACGGTCATTGCGCCCTGGCGCGAATGGGACCTGAACAGCCGCACCCAGCTGCTGGAATTCGCCGAAAAGCACCAGATCCCCATCGCCAAGGACAAGCGCGGCGAGGCGCCGTACAGCACGGATGCCAACCTGCTGCACATCTCCTACGAGGGCAAGGCCCTGGAAGATCCGTGGGTGGAGCCCGACGAGGACATGTTCACCCGTTCCGTGGCGCCCGAAAAGGCCCCGGACGAGGCCGAATATGTCGAGATCGAGTATGAGAAGGGCGACGCCGTCGCCGTGAACGGGGTCAAGCTGACGCCGGCCGCCTTGCTGACGGAACTGAACCGTCTGGCAGGCAAGCATGGCATCGGCCGCCTGGATCTGGTGGAAAACCGCTTCGTCGGCATGAAGTCCCGCGGCGTGTATGAGACGCCGGGCGGCACGCTGCTGTCCGTCGCCCATCGCGGCATCGAGAGCATCACGCTGGACCGCGAGGCGCTGCACCTCAAGGACGAGGTGATGCCCCGCTATGCCAAGCTGATCTATAACGGCTTCTGGTTCAGCCCGGAGCGCGAGGCGCTGCAGGCCCTGATCGACAAGACGCAGGAACGCGTGAATGGCGTGGTCCGGCTGAAGCTGTTCAAGGGTGCTGCCCGCGTCGTCGGCCGCAAGAGCCCCAACAGCCTGTACCGCCTGGACTATGTGACGTTCGAGGCCGACAGCGTCTATAACCAGAAGGACGCGGAAGGCTTCATCAAGCTGAACGCCCTGCGCCTGCGCCTGAACAGCATCGCCAAGGGCCTGTAACGGTCCCTGGGCATCGCTGCCGACATCAACGCCGCCCGGTTCCGCCGGGCGGCGTTTTTGTTGTGCTCAAACCCCTGTGACCGTCACGGGCAGCCCGCCCGACAGGCGACGCAACCCGCGGGTGATGGCGGGCAGTTCCTTTTTATAGACGCGTTCCAGCGGCGTTACCGTCACATCCCAGGCGCCCTTGCCCTTGGGGCCGGCCACGCGCTTGTGTGTCCAGGTGGCGACGACGCGGCCCTGGCGCAGGATGACGGGGCTGATCCAGCCGGCCGTGCGATAGACGGCGGGGCGGAACCGCTCGTCCAGATATTGGCGCGTGTCGTTATGGGCCAGCAGATAGGGGTCGAACAGGCCCAGCACGCTGATCTGACCGGCCACCGGCTCCGTCCCCAGCAGCACCGGCAGGTCGGCGGCCAGCAGGAAGGCGGGCTTGCCCTGCAGATCCACCTCCACCAGTTCCGGGGCCAGATCGGCGAAGGCGGCATGGATGGGTTCGGCATAGCCACCGACGAATTTGCGGAAATCCGCCTTGGTGGCCGGGCCGAACACGGACAGGTAGCGGCGCAGCAGACCGGCCATGGCCGCCCGCTCCGTCTCCGGCGTCACGACCCGGCCCAGCCAGCGGTTCAGCCCGACAAACAGCGCCTCCCGCGATCCCTCGCCATCGGCCTTTTCCGCCGGACCGTGGCAGACATGGCCCAAGGCACAGGCCAGCTTGATGATGCCGCCCCAGCTATGTTCCAGCATGGGTCGCGCCCATTCACCCAGTTGCGGCACCAGCCGGCGCGACAGGTCCATGCGGCTGTGCGGCCCGTCCTGCAGGGCGGCGATGACGGCCTGGACCAGGGTTTCGATCTGCAGGGCGTTCAGCCCTTCGTTGCTGTACCAGCTGTGATAGGCATCAACCCGCTGTCGGCGTGCGCCCAGCAGCATGGGCAGGTCGCCCGCTGCCATCAGATGCAGGGTGCCGCGATGGCCCCACAGCTTCACCATTGACCGGTCCGCATAAAGCGCCCGGTCAATGGCCGCATCCTCCCCCCCTTCCTCCGCCCGCGCCCGCAATTGCAGCAGGGCGGCCGAATGCACCTGTGCCTGCGCGCCGATCAGGCTGCGCACCGCGACCAGCGCATGGTCGGCGGGGCGGGTCAGATGCTGCCGGTCCAGACGGAAGGCCAGGGCCTGGGGCAGGGGAATGGTCGGCATGGTGCCCGCATTCGCAATGATAAGGATGCGCGGCAGCATGCCGGACTTCACCACCAAGAACAATAGGCGAACATCAGTGAAGGCGGACCGCCTTTATTTCGTCCCGAACAGCCGGTCGCCAGCATCGCCCAATCCGGGGACGATATAGGCATTTTCGTTCAGATGGCTGTCCAGGGCCGCCGTGAAGACGGGCACGCTGGGATGGGCGGCATGGAAGGTGCGCACCCCTTCCGGGGCGGAGACCAGGGCCATGAAGCGGATCTGTGCGTCGGGCACGCCATGGCGGTTCAGCACATCCACGGCATGCACGGCCGAATGGCCCGTGGCCAGCATGGGATCGACCAGGATGAAGACGCGGCCCGCCGGGTCCGGCAATTTCACCAGATATTCGACGGGACGCTTGGTGTCATGGTCGCGGTAAAGCCCGATATGGCCTTCGCGGGCTGCCGGCACCAGTTCCAGCAGCCCTTCGGCCATGACCAGGCCCGCGCGCAGGATGGGCACCACGGCCAGCTTCTTGCCCTCGATCACGGGGGCGTCCATGGGGCAGAGCGGCGTTTCGATCGGCTCCGTCGTCAGCGGCAGGTCACGGGTGATCTCATACCCCATCAGCAGCGCGATCTCGCGCAGCAACTGCCGGAATCCCATGGTTGACCGCGTCTTGTCCCGCATCAGGGACAGCTTGTGCTGGATCAGCGGATGGGAAAGGACGTGCAGATTGGGGAATTCGCTGCTCATGGCCGCTTCCTGGCAAAGGGTGTTGTGGCGCCAGGATAGCGGGGAAGGCCCCCGTAAACCAAGCCCCGGTGGGCCTATGCCATCATCCAGGGCCCAAGACCGGTGACCAGCGCGTCAAACACGACGCGGCAGCGGGGGATGGTGCGCTGATCCTCATGCATCACCACCCAGGTCGGCAAGGGCAGCGCGTCCAAAAGGCCCGGCAGCACGGGCAGCAGGTCCGGGTCGCGCGCGGCGATGCCCTGCTGACAGATGCCGATACCATAGCCGCAGCGGATGGCGGCCAGGGTCGCCAGATCGCTGTCGGTCTTCAGCCGGAAGCGCCAGTTGTTCACCAAGGGCAGAGCCTGCCGTCCGGCGCGCACCAATGGCGTTTCCTGGTCAAAGCCGATCAGCCGGTGATCGTTCAGCTGTTCTTGTGTGCCGGGCAGCCCGTACCGGTCGGCATAGCGGCGATGGGCATACAGGCCCAGCCCGATGGTGCCGATGCGGCGAACAAGCAAGGAATCCTGCTGCGGTTCGACCATGCGCACGGCGATGTCTGCATCCCGCTGCAACAGGTTGTCCACCCGGTTGGACAGGACCAGTTCCACGACCAGGTCGGGAAACCGATCCTGAAGGTCTGCCAGAATGGGGGGCAGGATTTCTGCCCCCACAACCTCACTGGCCGTCACGCGCACGGCACCTCGCACGGCCCCGCCTTGGCCCCCCACGGCGCGGCGCAGCGCCGCCACCGTGGCTGCCAGATTGTCGGCATAGGGCGCCAGTTCGCGCGCCGCCTCTGTCGGGATCAGACCCCGCTGTGACCGCGTGAACAGGGTCAGGCCCAACCCGGCTTCCAGCGTGTCGATATGCCGGGTCAGCGTCGGCTGTGTCAGGCCCAGGCTGCGCGCCGCCGCCGACAGCGATCCCGCCTGCATCACGGCGCGGAAGCTGCGATAGAGATCCCATTCCGGGTCAAGCGGCCTGTTCATCTATTTCCGTATGGATAGTAAAGAAATTACCCCAATTCCGTTTATCACAGGTCCCGTCCATTGTCGTTCCTGACGCAGGTTTGCGACGGAGAAGACGATGTCACAGCAAAAGACGGCGCTGGTGCTGGGCGCCACGGGCGGGATTGGGGGACAGGTGGCGCGGGCGCTGCTGGCCGCTGGCTGGCGGGTGCGCGCCCTGCATCGTCGGCCGTCACAGGCGTCGGCAATGCTGCCCGCGGCCGACTGGATTGCGGGCGACGCCATGGTGGCCGGCGACGTCGTGGCGGCGGCCCATGGTGCGGATATTCTCCTGCACGGGGTCAATCCGCCGGGTTATCGCCGCTGGGCGGAACTGGTGCTGCCCATGATCGACAGTTCGGTGGCGGCCGCCCGGGCCAGTGGCGCGCGCCTGATCCTGCCCGGCACCATCTATAATTTCGGGCCCGGTGTCTGGCCGGTCCTGACCGAAGATGCGCCGCAGAACCCGGTGACGCAGAAGGGCCGCATCCGGGTGGCGCTGGAACAAAGGCTGCAGCGTCTGGCCGAACAGGATGGTGGCCGCGTGCTGATCCTGCGGGCGGGGGATTTCTTCGGGCCGGGGGCGGGCAACAGCTGGTTCGCGCAAGGGCTGGTCAAGGCTGGCCGGCCGGTTACTGGCATCACCCAGCCGGGCCGGCCGGGGGTGGGCCACCAATGGGCCTATCTGCCTGATGTGGCGGCCACCATCCTGGCCCTGCTGGAGCGCGAGGCGGACCTGCCGGCCTTCGCGCGGTTCCATTTCGGGGGGCATTGGGACCCCGACGGCACGGCCATGCCCTATGCCATCCGGCGGGCGCTGGGCCGGGCCGACCTGCCTGTCCGGCACCTGAACTGGACGCTGCTGCGTCTGGCCAGCCCGTTCGTGCCGCTGCTGCGCGAACTGGCGGGCATGCGCTATCTGTGGGAACAACCCTTGCGCATGCCCAATGACCGGCTGATCGCCTTTCTGGGCCATGAACCACATACGCCGCTGGACCGGGCCGTGGCCGACACGCTGGCCGGGCTGGGCTGTCTGACGGAGGGTCAGGTGTTGGGCGGGCGCCACTTGCTGTCGGGCGGGGGCAGGTCGCCCGCCTGATCCGCGTCACCCGGTGCCGAGACATCCTGATAATCCACGTCGACGATGGTGGTCGTCCCGCCCGGTGCGGGCCGGGACCGGGCGGCATGGCCATCCACGGACATGAAGATGGTCATCCGTGCCAGCAGGGCCCGGCGCACAGGCGGCAGGAACAGCAGCAGCGCCAGCAGGTCGCTGAAAAAGCCCGGCACCAGAAACAGCACCCCGGCAAAGGCCAGGCACAGCCCGTCGAAGACCTCCCGCATGGCCTGGGTTTCGCCCGTGCGCAGCCCGGTCTGGGCCCGGCGTACGCTTTCCAGGCCCACGCGCTGGATGATCAGCACGCCGATCACCGACGACAGCACGACCAGCAGCACCGTGTAGAGCGCCCCCAATTGGGAGCCGACCCAGGCGAACCCTGCGATCTCGATCAGCGGCAACAGCAGCAGTGGCACCAGGAAACGCATGGCCGTCCTTGCTCTTTACGTCTTGTCAGCCTATCTAACAGACAGGCTTTTCATGAATGTAGCGCTCCGGCAGCGGGATGGCGAGGATCGCCTTCCCGGTTAAGAGTACCGATACTGACATGGTGTCGGCACCATGCCGGGCGCAAGGGCAGATATGGGTGATGCGATGGGTGGCGGCTCCGTCTGGCTGGAAATCCTGATTTTCGGGATGGTCGCAGCCTTTTTCATTTACCGCCTGCGCAACGTCCTGGGCCGCCGGCATGGGGAGGAGCGCGAGCGCCCCAACCCGTTTGCCCCGCGCGACAATGCCGCCGCCGGCAATGGCGGACAGGATGGGGACAATGTCATCCAGCTGCCGCCACGCGGGCCGGCCCCGGTCGATGTGGAACCGCTGGATCCTGACGCGCCCGTGTCGCTGGTCGATGGCCTGCGCCAGATCCGTGCTGCCGATCCCAATTTCAACGAACGCACCTTCCTGCAGGGCGCCAAGTCTGCGTTCGAGATGATCGTGAAGGCCTATGCCGAGGGCGATACACCGACCCTGCGCCCCCTGCTGGCCGACGATGTCTATGACCGTTTTGCCACTGCCATCCGCGAGCGCCAGCAGGCCGGCGAGACGCTGGAAAGCCGCATCCACAGCTTTGAAGGCGTCGATCTGACGGGGGCCCGCCTGGATGGACGCACGGCCCATTGCACGGTGACCTTCACCACCCGCCAGACGCATGTGACGCGCGATGCCCAGGGCAATATCCTGGATGGCGACGAACACCGGCCGGAGGACGTGACCGATATCTGGACCTTCAGCCGCAATACCCGCGCCAGCAACCCGAACTGGCAACTGAGCGAGACGCGCAGCGGCTGATGTCCCGCGGCCGCCCCTGTGCCCAGGGCGCCCCCCGCCGGGCGCCCTTTTTCATGCCCGATGCAGATTGACGTCCTGATCCAGGTTTTGCCGATGCGCCGCACCGTTGCCCGAATTGCCGCCGTCTTCGCCCTTTCCTTGCTGGCCGCCTGCGCCCAGCAGCCGGGCAAGCCGCCCGTGGCCCCACCGGCGGCACCGGAAGCGGAAAAGCCCGCTGCCCGCCTGACGCTCCGCCCCGTCGCCTTCAAGGATCTGCCCGGCTGGACGGCAGACCGGCAGGCGGACGCCCTGCCGGCCCTGCTGAAATCCTGCGACAGGCTGGTCAAACAACCGGCTGACCGGACGCTGGGACCCAATGGCCAGATGGGCCGGATCGGTGACTGGGCAGAGGCCTGTGCGGCCCTGCAGCGCCTGCCCGCCGGGGATCATGCCGCCGCACGCCGCACCCTGGAAAGCCTGTTTCAGCCTTGGGCCGCTGGCGATAATGGCGCTGAGGAGGGGTTGTTCACCGGTTATTACGAAAGCGCCCTGCGCGGGTCGCTGAAGCGGCAGGGCAAGTACCAGACCCCGCTCTACCGCAAGCCGGGCGATCTGGTCATGGTCGATCTGGGGGAATTCCGCCTGAACCTGAAGGGCGAGCGTATCGCCGGCCGCGTCGTCGACGGGCAGTTGAAGCCCTATGCCGACCGCAAGGCCATCGAGGCGGGGGCGCTGGCCGGCCGCAATCTGGAACTGCTTTATGTTGATGATCCGGTCGACGCCTTCTTCCTGCATATCCAGGGGTCGGGCCGTGTCACCCTGCCCGACGGATCGGAATTCCGCGTCGGCTATGACGGGCAGAACGGGCACCCTTATGTCGCCATCGGCCGCGAGCTGGTGGCGCGCGGGGAATTGACCAAGGAAGAAGTGTCCATGCAGTCCATCCGCGCCTGGCTGTCCGCCCATCCGGGGCAGGCCAAGGGGCTGATGGAGGTGAACCCGTCCTTTGTCTTCTTCCGCAAGCTGGAGGGGGAGGGGCCGCTGGGCGGGCAGGGCGTGGCCCTGACGCCGGGCCGGTCGCTGGCCGTGGATCGCAGCTTCATCGCCTATGGCGTACCCCTGTGGCTGGATGCGCAGGACCCGCTGCAGGCCAGCACCCGCATCCGCCGCCTGCTGGTGGCCCAGGATACGGGCGGGGCCATCCGCGGGCCGGTGCGCGGCGATGTGTTCTGGGGCCATGGGCCGGACGCGGAAAAGCGCGCCGGCCTGATGAAAAGCCCCGGCCGTTACTGGCTGCTGCTGCCCAAGGGCGTGACGCCCCCGGTGGGGTGAAGGCAGGCCCCGTAGGTCGCGGGCCAGCTTCTTATACCAGGTTGCGGTGAGTGGAACTCATCGCAACCTGGTTGGCGCGGTACGAGCGCCCGCGCGCCCATGCGCGCGTGAGCCACGCCGCCGGATGGCGGCGCCCGGCGCGTGAGGGCTGCATGGATCAGGGCCGTAGGTTCTGATCCATGCAAATACGTATTACGTGCGGATGGGCACTGACAGCTCAACGGCGCTGTCGCGGCCGTCGGTGATGTCCAGGGTGCGGAAATCGAAGTCGCGCTCCGGTCCCTTGAACACGTCATATTCCAGGACCCGGTCCACCGAATTGTCGGGGTGGAAGGTCAGGACCTTGGGCTTGATGGCGTAAAGCTGATCGGGGGTGATGCTGGCGGATGCAGCGATGATCACCTCATCGCCCTTCTGGCAGGTACGGGCGGCCGCACCGTTCAACACGCAGGCCTTCGATCCCGGCTCCCCGAAGATGACGTAGGTGGAGATGCGCGCACCGCTGCTCTTGTTCCAGATCTCCACGAATTCCAGCGGATAGATGCCGGCCAGCGCGCATTGCTCCGGGTCCAGCGTGATGGACCCGTGATAATCCAGGTCGGCCCCGGTGACGCGGATGCCGTGGAACTTGGCGCGCACGATCTTGATCAAACGACCCTCCCCCGAAACGCTTTTTGGTCAGCCGCCGATGATCTCGGCCACCGGGTCGGGGGCCGGGGCGGCATTGTCGGCAATCACATAAGCATTCCGGACCAGGGACGCCACCGCTTCCGCCGCAGCCCTGTCCGCCGCATGCACAAGGCAGATCGGCGCATCCGGACCGACAGGGGCGCCGATGGCGGCGATCCGATCCAGGCCGACGCGCGGATCGATCCCGTCCTGGGGGCGGGTGCGACCGCCGCCCAGGGCCACGACGGCCATACCCAAGGCGCGCGCGTCCTGGGCCGCCACCACGCCGGTCCGGTCCGGATACACGGGCAGCGCCACCGGTGCCGGAGCCAGATGCCGGTCCGGCCGCTCCAGCAGGTCGGGCGGGCCGCCCAGCACGGCGACCATGCGGGCGAACCGGTCGGCGGCCGCTCCGGTGGCCATGGCCTGGTTGATCAGTTTCTCAGCCGCTTCGCTGTCGCCGGCAAGCCCGGACAGGACCAGCAGTTCGACCCCCAATGCCTTTGTCACCTGCCACAACCGGCCATCGGGACTTCCCCCGGACAGGATGGACAGGCATTCACGCATTTCCAGCGCATTGCCGGCGCTGCATCCCAGCACCTGTTCCATGTCGGTCAGCAGCGCACGGGCCGGCAGCCCGGCCCCGCGCGCTGTGTCCACCAGCACATGGGCCAGCTGCCGCGCCCGGTTGCGTTCCGGCATGAAGGCACCGGAGCCGAACTTCACGTCCAGGACCAGCGCGTCCAGCCCCGCGGCCAGCTTCTTCGACAGGATGGAGGCGGTGATCAGATCAACGCTTTCGACCGTCGCCGTCACGTCGCGGATGGCATAAAGCCGCCGGTCGGCAGGCGCGATGGCGTCGGTGGCGCCGACGATGGCACAGCCGACACGGCGCACGGCGTGGCGCAGCCGATGCAGGTCGGGCTGTGTCTCATAGCCCGGGATGGCGGCCAGCTTGTCCAGCGTACCGCCGGTGTGACCCAGCCCCCGTCCGGAGATCATGGGAACATACCCGCCGCAGGCGGCAATGATCGGGGCCAGCAGCAGGCTGACCTTGTCGCCCACGCCGCCCGTGGAATGCTTGTCCAGCACGGGTCCGCCCAGCATTTCCAGCGACCAGTCCAGGACAATGCCGGACCCCGTCATCGATCGCAGCAGGGCCACGCGCTCGCCGGTACCCATGCCACGGAAGAACACGGCCATGGCAAAGGCGGCGGCCTGTCCCTCCGACACGGACCCGTCGGTCAGGCCGGCAATGAACTGTTCGATGTCGAGCGGGGACAGCGGGTGGCCGTCGCGTTTGCGGCGGATGATCTCCTGCGGCAGGAACATGCGGCTTGGGCCCTCAACGGGGTTTCTGGCCCGGACAGGCCATGGCGACAGGATCGATACCATAGCGCGAACCGGCGGCCGGGTGCAGGGGGGCCGACATGCGGAAGGATGCAGGGCGCAGCAACGCCATGTCCGGATTGCCCTTGACCAGGGCGGTCCGGTTGGTGCCGCGGGCCAGGGCCTCGACCAGCCGGCCGGCCAGGACCGGGTCCAGCGCCGGGCCGGCGATCCAGGCCACGGGCTGCATCATGGTCGCCACCTCGGCCTGGTTCGGGCCATAGGTGCCGGCGGCAATATGGCCGGGCGTTCCAAACGGATGCAGACCCGACAGCCGCCCCGCGGCATCGCCGGTGACGGGGATCAGCCGGGCACCTGCCGTGACCGCTTCGGCAATGATCGGGTCGGGCGACGCGGTGATCAGGAACAGCGCATCGATGCGCCCGTCCATCAGGGCGGCGATGGCCCCGATGCCCCCCAATTCCGCGGCGCGTACATCGCGCCGACGCAGGCCGTGGGCGGACAGGATGCGGTCGGCCAGTTGACGGTCGGCTGTGCCGGCGCTGCCGATGGCCACCCGCCGGCCCTTCAGCTGCCCGATACTGGTCAGGTCCGTTTCGGGCCGGACCAGCACATGCAGCGCCTCGTTGTAAATTTCACCCAGGATGGTGATGTCGGCCGGCTTCGACCCCGGCACCGGCTGGCAGCGGGCGGCATAGATCAGGTCGGCAGGGACCAGTCCGGTTTCGATACGCCCCCCCGCCACATTCCGCACGATGTCGGCCCGGTCGGGAGCACTTTGCGCCAGGGCGACCAGACCCGGCACACCACAGGCGCGGTCGTCGGCGCAGGCCGGCATGCCGGTCGGCCGTGACAGCATGGCGGCCAGGGCGGTGCCTACATCGAACCCCGTCTCTCCCGACACGTCGGTGGCGATGCGCAGGTACCGCGTCGGCGGCTCCGTTCCTGCCGGGGCGCGGCCAAACACCATCAGCGCCGCAAACGGCACCGCCAACAGGGGAAGGATCCAATATTTGCGAGACATGGTGCAGCAGGCCAGCATCAGCCAGGGTTGGGATCAATCACGCTTTTGCGGGTGCGAAGTCAAATGCGCACCTGCGATGGCAGACTGTTTTTCCACGGCTGTTGCCGGCTGGATTCACCCCGCGGGAGGTAATCCCTCAGCGTCCGGCTTCGGCCAGCGTCCGTTCCAGCATCTCGGCCTTCACCGTGCCGATATCCACGCTGGCGATGGTCTGGCGGCGTTCCTGCTTGGCTGTACCGGCGGCGACGCCCGCCATGACCAGCAGCAGCGCCGTGGTCAGGACCAGGCCCGCGGCCGACAGCTTCTGACGGTCGATGCGGGAAAGGTTGGTATCCAGGGTGCGGCTGCGGGTCATGGTGTCGTCCTCTTCAGGAAGATCGCGCGCCGACCCTGGGGCGGGGGGCCGGCTGGCGACAGGGACAAAACACCACCCGCAATGGGCGCGGTTTGGACGGGATTGGGGCCATTTGGCGGCAAAGGCGGTACGACCTTCGGGCGCGCCCGGCGTGTTCTATCCCATGCCTCAGCCGTAGGTTGGGGTGATGATCAGCGCGACAGGGCCGCGTCGATCATGGAAACCGTTTCCTTCACGCCGTAAAGGGCGATGAAGCTGCCCATGCGCGGGCCCGTGGTCTGGCCCAGCAGCACCTCGTACAATGCCTGGAACCAGGTGCGCAGCTCGGTGAAGCCGTGCTTCTTGCCCACCTCGAACACCTGATGCTGCAACTGGTCGGCCGGCGTGTCGGTGGCCATCGCGTCCAGCTCGGCCCGCAGCTCCGTGATGGCGGCGCGTTCCTGCTCGCTGGGGCTGCGATACTGTTTCGTCGGCTTCACGAAATCCTGGTAGTAGGTGACGGCATAGCCCACCAGCTTGTCCAGGAACGGCGCCGTTTCGGGCGAAGCACCCGGCGCATAGCGGCGGATGAAGCCCCACATCACGTCGGCACTCTCCGCATTCGCGGCCCCGGCCAGGTTAAGCAGCAGGCCGAAGGACAGGCCGTCCGTCCCCTTGACCTCGTTCGGGACCACACCGTTGTGGATATGGTGGACGGGGTTCTCCAGCTTCTGGGCCGGTTCCAGGGCGTCGAACTTCTCGACGAAGGTCAGATACTCGTCCACGGCGCGCGGGATGACGTCGAAATAAAGCTTCTTGGCCGCCCGCGGCTTGTTGAACATATAGAGCGCCAGGCTTTCCGGCGGGGCATAGCGCAGCCATTCCTCCATCGTCAGGCCATTGCCCTTCGACTTGGAGATCTTCTGGCCCTTCTCGTCCAGGAACAGCTCGTAATTGAAGCCGTCGGGCGGGGTGCCGCCCAGGATATTGACGATCTTGCCGGCCAGTTCCACCGACGGGATCAGGTCCTTGCCGGCCATTTCATAATCGACACCCAGGGCGAACCAGCGCATGGCCCAGTCGGGCTTCCATTGCAGCTTGACCGCACCGCCGGTGACGGGGGTTTCGACCTTTTTGCCGTCCTCGTCCTCATAGACGATGGTGCCGGCATCGACATTGCGTTCCAGGATCGGCACCTGCAGTACGCGACCGGTCGTCGGGCTGATGGGCAGGAACGGGCTGTAGGTTGCCTGGCGTTCGGCCCCCAGCGTGGGCAGCATCACCGCCATGACCTCGTCATAGTGGCGCAGCACGGCCAGCAATGCTGCGTCAAACCGGCCCGACTTGTACCAGTCGGTGGCCGACTGGAATTCATACTGGAAGCCGAACCGGTCCAGGAAGTCGCGCAGCATGGCGTTGTTATGGTGGCCGAAGCTTTCGAACTTGCCGAACGGATCGGGCACCTGGGTCAGGGGCTTTTGTAGGTTGGCGGTCAGCAGGTCGCGGTTCGGCACATTGTCCGGCACCTTGCGCAGCCCATCCATATCGTCGGAAAAGGCGAACAGGCGCGTGGGCACGCCCGGCATCAGCTTTTCAAAGGCGCGCCGCACCATGGTGGTGCGCGCCACCTCGCCGAAGGTGCCGATATGGGGCAGGCCCGACGGGCCGTAACCCGTCTCGAACAGGACATAGCCCTTGGGCGGGGCTTTGCCGCCAAGGCGCGCGACCAGTTTGCGCGCCTCCTCAAACGGCCAAGCCTTCGCTGCAAACGCCAGATCCTGTTCGGTGCTCATCGCGTCATCACCTGATGGAGAAAAACAAGGCCGCAAAACTAGGGCCATGGGACGCGATGGTCAACGCACAGGCAAGCAGGGACGGGTGTGCAGAACTGGTTGCAATCAACAGAAAAAGCCGCCCCTGTCCGCAGACGGGGGCGGCATCGGCGACATCACGCCGGAAGGTCAGGCCGCGGGCTGGTCGCCTTCGGCTTCGGCCATATCGGCCGAACCGTCGTCGCCACCGTCACCCTCGTCACCGTCGAAGCCGCCGCCATCGTGGCGGGGCACAGGCTGACGGGCGCGGCCTTCCTGCTCGTTGATCTGACAGATGATGCGGTAATAATGCTCGGCATGCTGCAGGTAGTTCTCCGCAGCCACCCGGTCACCGGACGTATGAGCATCACGCGCCAGCGCCTGATACTTCTCATAGACCTGAAAGGCATTGCCGCGGATACGCACGTCCGGGCCGCTGCTGTCATAGTTCTGGTGACGCAGAGGCACATTCTGGCGGCGATTGCCGCCACCATTGCCACCGTTGCCGCCACCGCCACCATTACCGCCGCGACCACGACCACGCCGCTGATTGGGTCCCTGTCTCATTCGCTATATGCTCGGCCCCTGGTTTTCCCGAGCCCCCGGACATCTTTGTCGTCCCGTCCTATCCGTTTTCAGTCTGATTTGACTTTCAGTCGGCATCGACCAATGGGCGGCGAAATTCGCCCCGCCCTGGGACGCAAACGCCCCGATCCGGGGGCTTTGCCCGGCAGGCGCCCCACGCGCTGCTGCCGTCCGCTGGGGACCCTAGCGATAGTCGCCTTGCATTCCAAGGGTTTTTTGCAAGCCTGCCGAAGGCGGCGACCGAATTCCTGCCTGCCTTCGGCAATTTTCTTGCGACCTGCGGCAACAGACGGTCAGATCAGGCCGGCAGGCGGTGCATTGCGCACAGCTTGTTGCCGGCGGGATCGCGCAGATAGGCGAGATAGAGCTTCAATTCCCCCATGCTGCGCACGCCAGGCGGGTCTTCGCAGCTCGTACCGCCGGCGGCGATACCGGCTGCATGCCAGGCGTCGACCATTTCGGGCGAGGCCGCGGCGAAACCGACAGTGCCGCCATTGGCACCCGTGGCCGGTTCACCATTGATCGGCTTGGTGATACCCAGCATCCCGGTCTGGGAGCGATAAAAGATGCGACCCTTGGGATCGAAATTGCCGGGCGCGATGCCCAGGGCAGCCAGGGTCGCATCGTAGAAGGCCTTGGATGCCTCGATATCATTGGCACCAAGAACGATATGGCTGAACATTTCCCCTCGCTTTCACCTGTGCCGCCCCGGTCGGGCGGCCTTCTGGAAGGCGGGGAGGATAGGGACAGGCCGATTGTCGCGTCAATCGACCTTCGGTTCCGCCGGCTTCTGACCCAATGCCACCCGGTCGCGCCCGCCCAGGTCGCGGACGGTTGCGACCCCGGCGAAACCAGCCCCGCGCAGCAGGTCGGCCACAGCCGGCCCCTGATCGGCCCCGTGTTCGAACCCGATCAGCCCGCCCGGTGCCAGCAGCGGCGGCAGCACCCGCACCAGATGGCGATAGGGGTCCAGCCCGTCCGTCCCACCGGCCAGGGCGCGCCAGGGTTCGAACCGTGCCACCTCCGGCGCCAGACCGGCAATATCGGCGTCTGGGATATAGGGTGGGTTCGACACGATGATGTCGAAGCCGCCCGACAGGGCGTCTGCCCAGGAACCGGCCAGGAACGACGCCCGGCCGGCCAGCCCCAGGCTGATTGAATTGGCCCGGGCCACGGCCGCGGCATCGGGCGACAGGTCCACGCCGATGCCGAAGGCGTGGGGATATTCCGACAGCAGGGCCAGCAGGATGGCGCCTGTGCCCGTGCCCAGGTCAAGAATGCGCCAGGGCCGGGTCCGGTCGGGCCGGGCGCGCAGCACGGTTTCCACCAGGGTTTCGGTGTCCGGGCGCGGGATCAGCGTTTCCGGACCCAGTGCCAGGGTCAGGCCCCAGAATTCCCAGTCCCCCAGGATGCGCTGCACGGGTTCGCGCGTCATCCGCCGCTCGACCAGCGTCTGGAAACCCGGCAGGGCGCTGGCGGGAACGTTCAACCCGTCCGGCCGGCGCAACCGCCCGACGGGGATGGAAAAGGCGCGTTCGGCCAGATAGAGCAGGTCCAGCCGCGCTTCTTCCACCCCGGCAGCCTGCAGCCTTTTTTCTGCTGCGCGCAGCAGCGGGGGCAGGGGAACCAGGTCGGTCACGGTTTCCTCCGTCGGCGACGATGCGGCACTTGGGGGGCGGCCGCGGCGGCCATCCTTTCCGCCAGCCCGGCCAGGGCCGCGAAAGGATTGTCGGCATCCACCACGACGGGGGCGCTGGCGGGTTGGGCCGGTGGCGGGTCGGGCCGGCGGCGGACCCAGATGTCGGGGGCGGGGGGCTGGCCTTCCGCCACGGGCGGCTTGCGGCGCAGGCGCCAGCCGAGGGCGGCCAGGATGCCCGGCATCTCCTCGTTCGACGCCGCGGCCAGGGAGGCCAGGCCCGACAGGTCGGTCAGGCGCCCGTCCTTTGATCGTTCCGCGATGGCCTGCATCAACCGGTCGGCCATGTCCACCCGGACGGCACGGGGGCCCAGGGGCAGGTAACCTGCCGCCCGCAACAGCCCCTCCTCCGGTCCGTCCGCCGCCAGGGGAATAGAGATACGGCCCGGCGGGGGCAGCGGGGCGGGCAGGGTCAGGCCATGGCGGACGGACCAGAGCAGGCCCAGCATGGCGGCTGCCCGCGGCTTCACCAGCGTAGGAAGATAGATCTGCGCCGCCCCGATGCGCACGCCCAGCCGGGACAGGGCGGCCTGCGCCGGCCGATCCAGGGCGGCGATCAGGCCATCGACCGGCGCACGGGCCAGGATGCCGGCCGCTTCGGTCAATTGAAAGGTGATGCCACGCGCCGGGCCGGACAGGTCGGATGCTGCCAGCCGGGCCAATGGGGCCAGATCGGCGCGGATGCGCGCCTGGATGACGGCCAGCAGGCGGTTGCGCACGCGGTCGCGCTGGGCGCCTTCCAGCAGATCATCGCGCAGCAGGCGCACACCCGGCGCCAGCAGGCGGTCGCCGGGCATCAGCCGGGCCAGATCCACGCCCTGCCACTGGATCAAGCCGGCGGGCGTCAGGGTGAAGGCACCGTCCGCATCCGCTTCCACCTGCGCCACGCGGCGGGCGATTTCGTCCTTCAGGGCGCGACGGGCGGCGGTCATCAGGGTCGGGTGATCATCCTCCCCCACATCGGCGCGCATGTCGAAGGCCAGACCCGTCAGGGCCCCGACCTCGTGTCCCTCGACATAGACGGTGCCGTCCGCCGTCACCATGCCGATCAGGTCGCGGCCTGTGCGCAGGGATTTCACCAGCCCGGCGGAGCGTTTATCGACGAAACGCTGGGTCAGCCTTTCATGCAGGGCGTCTGACAGCCGATCCTCGATCCCGCGTGTCAGCCCCTGCCAATGCTTGGGATCGGTCACCCAGTCGGCGCGGTGGCTGATATAGGTCCAGGTGCGGATATGGGCGATGCGCGACACCAGCGTGTCGATATCGCCGTTCAGATTGTCCAGCCGTTGCACCTGCGCGGCCACGAAATCATTGGTCAGCCGCCCGCCCGGCGCCATCAATTGCCGGTACAACTGGCCCAGCAGCTTGGTATGGGCATCGGTCAGGGTCTTGCGGAAGTCCGGCACCTGGCAGACCTCCCACAGCATCTTCACCCCGCGCGGGCGGCGGGTCAGGGACATGACCTCTGCGTCTCCCGACAGGGCCTTCAGCGCCTCCACATCATCGGCGGGCCGGGCGCGGATCAGCAGGGGCGACGGCGGCCGCGCCTCCAGCGTGCGCAGCAACCCCTCGACAGAGCGGGTGTCCAGGTCGCTGTTGCGCCAGACAAGTTGCTGCAGGGGCGGGAACTCATGGTTCTCCACGGCCCGCACAATATCTTCGTCCAGCGGTGAACAGTCCCAGGTGGTGCCGAAGGTACCGTCGGACTGGTGCCGGCCGGCGCGGCCACCGATCTGGGCCACCTCTGCGGCTGTCAGGCGGCGGGGGCGCTGGCCGTCGAACTTGGTCATCCGCGCGAACCAGACATGGTCCACATCCATGTTCAGGCCCATGCCGATGGCGTCCGTGGCCACCAGATAATCCACATCGCCGGCCTGGTACATGGCGACCTGGGCGTTGCGGGTGCGTGGCGACAGGGCGCCCATGACCACGGCCGTGCCGCCACGGCTCCGCCGCACCATTTCGGCCAGCTGATAAACCTCCGTCACCGAAAAGGCGGTGATGGCGCTGCGCGGCGGCAGCTTGGTCAGCTTCTTGTGCCCGCCATAGGACAGTTTGGAAAAGCGCGGGCGGCTGATCACCTCCACCTTGGGGATCAGCTTCAGGATCAGCGGCCGGATCATGTCGGAGCCGAGGAACATCGTCTCCTCAGCCCCCCGCGCATGCAGCAGCCGGTCGGTGAAAATGTGCCCGCGCTCGTCATCGGCGCAAAGCTGGATCTCGTCCACGCACAGGAAGCCCACCTGCCGTTCCAGCGGCATGCTTTCCACGGTGCACACCCAGTAACGCGCCCCGGGGGGGATGATCTTTTCCTCCCCCGTCACCAGGGCGACGGCGCCAGCCCCCTTCATCTTCACCAGCTTGTCGTAATTCTCCCGCGCCAGCAGGCGCAGGGGAAAACCGATCATGCCCGTGGAATGGGCGGCCATGCGTTCCATGGCCAGATAGGTCTTGCCGGTATTGGTCGGGCCCAGGACAGCCAGCACCCGGCCGGCACCGGCCGTCGCCAGCCCCGCCGGGTGGGGGGGATGCGCGCTCATGATGCCCCTATCCATGGGCGGTACTCCGCGATATTGCAAGGCCGGCCACAGAAACGCCATGGGCGCGTACCAGATTGACGCCATGATGAAACGCCTGCTTCTCCCCCTTCTCGCCCTGCTGCTGACCCTGGCCGTGCCGGCGGGCGCCAGTCCGGATCTGGCCGCCGGGCTGAGGGAGGCGCTGACCCGGCGTCTGGCGGAATCCGCGGTCAGCCGCGACAGCCTGCATGTGGAACGCGTGCCCGATGTGGCCGTCACGCTGGATGCCGGCGGGCAATATCATCTGCGCATTCCCAAGCTGCGGCTGGCGTCCGGCGATGGCTGGCTGGTGGAGGTGCCGCTGATCGAAGGGGACGCCAGCCCGCAGCCCGACGGGTCCTGGCAATTGCGGGCGCGGCTGCCGCAGCCGCTGACGCTTTATGGCGGCAACGGCTTCCGCCTGGGTGATATCAGCCTGGGCCGGCAATCCCTGGCCCTGCGCATCAGCGGCGACGGGCGCAGCCTGCTGGCGGCCGATATCGACCTGGGCGATGCCCGCTTCGTGCCCGTGATGGGGGCCGGGACGGGTGTCCTGTCGGCCCTACGACTGATCCTGGCGCCGAAGTCCCAGGTTGGCGATGTCTGGTCGGGGCGGGTGTCGCTGTCCGTGGACGGGTTGATGCTGAAGGACCCGGCGGGGGTGGAACGCATCGCCCTGAAACGCCTGCGCCTGGATGGCGCGGCCGATGGGCTGGACATGCGGCGCATGGGCGCATTGCTGGCCACGGGTGACCGCGCCGCCCTGGACCGGATTGCGCGCACGGCCGATCTGGCGGCCGATATTGCCGGGTTGCGTTACGTCGGTGATGATGGCGGCCGGCTGGCGCTTGCCAATGGCAAGGGCAAGCTGATCCTGACCGGCCTGTCGGCGCCAAAGGCGGCACTGGCCTTGGACTGGAAGCATCAGGGGCTGGAACGTACCGGTCCAGGGATCAGCCCCGACCTGCTGCCCAACCGCGCCGACATCACCCTGTCGGCCCAGGCGCTGCCCCGGTCCCTCCTGTCGGCCCCACGCCCTGCAGACGGCTGGACGCCCGTGCTGGCGGCGGCCGGCAGTGCCGTCAAGCTGTCGCGCCTGTCCCTGTGGAATCCCGGCTCCACCATTCTGGGCAATGGTGATTTCCGCTTCAGCCGGCAGTCGCACCAGGGCGTGGCCGGCGATGCCGACCTGTCGCTGCGGGGCGTCGACCGCCTGATCACGGGCGTCAACCAGACCATGGGCGCGCGCGGCGCCGGCATCGGCATCGGGCTTTATGCTCTGCAGGGGGTGGGCAGGGTGCAGGCGGGGCCGGAAGGAACCACCCATCAATACCGCCTGACCATAGCGCCCGACGGCACCGTCACCCTGAATGGCACCAACGCTACCGGGCTGTTCCGGGGCCTGATGGCAGCCAGTCAATAGTCGCGTGAGCGATACAGGATGGCAGCGGCGGTCACAGAGACGTCCTGGACTTCATGACCTGCCTGCGGGCTGCCGCGGTTCCACGAACCCTGCAGATACCAGTCGTTCCTTGGGGGGGCGGTAAGCCGTATCAGCTGAAGATTTCATGTGAAACAAATCAAGTTAAAATTTTCGCTATTCGCTTCATTACTGTGAAGATTTATTTGGAGTATGAGGAAAATGTTTATATCGTTTTGCTCGAGATAACTCTCACATTCCTGAACATCATGCTACCGCGATCAGCCGTGGCCAATACATAGTAATCAGAATCTTGGTGAGCGTTAATAAATGAATTAACCGCAGTATCGAATTCTCCATAGATATCGATACCATTACCACCAACAATGGTTAATTTCCCATCTATTAAGGAGATTGCTAGTATGAATTCGTCGCATCTATGCGACTGAACCATCTTGAAATCATTCTCAGTGCTGAAAGGAAAATCACGCACCGAAATCTCCGTTTAGCATCAATTGCAGTAAAGACAGGTTCCGGTCATTCCATGTTTCAGTTTCAATGTCAATAGACTACCAAATTGGTATGTTTTTCGGCGATGTCATTGGCATCACCTTCTTTCGATTCTGCAATTTGTTAAAATTTTACGCTTATAATTCATACAGTTGCAGGTTTTCGGCCTCTCCGCGGCGAAACGATATTGCGCCGCACACATGCGTCGCCGTTCTATCCGGACTGTGACGGATGCGTGACGGCCCAGCGACGGGGACTTGACACCCCTTATACTCTGCGCGAGCATAAGCACCACTAATGCTCAAATCGAGCATAAGTCCCCTTTGCCCGCCCGCTCCCGCGGGTTGCCGGAGTTGATGCGATGTCCGCCCCGCTTGACCTGTCCTACAGCCCCGAAGTGGCCGAGGCCACGAAGCCCATCTATGACAAGGTCAAGGGCGTGATCCCGGACGTGGAATGGCCCTTCCACGCCCCGCTGGTGCATGAAATCAACCGGCTGAAGAAAGAACGCAACGCCGTCATCCTGGCGCACAATTATCAGGCGCCGGAGATTTTCCACACGGTGGCCGACATTGTGGGCGACAGTCTGCTGCTGGCGCGCAAGGCAGCGGAGACGGATGCCGACGTCATCGTCCTGGCCGGCGTGCATTTCATGGCGGAAACGGCCAAGATCCTGTCGCCGGAAAAGGTGGTGCTGATGCCCGACATGGGCGCCGGCTGCTCCTTGGCTGACAGCATCACGGCCGCCGATGTGCGCCTGCTGCGCGAACGCTATCCGGGCGTGCCGATTGCGACCTATGTCAACACCTCGGCGGCCGTGAAGGCGGAAAGCGATATCTGCATCACGTCCGGCAACGCGGTGGAGGTCATCAATTCCCTGCCGGGCGACAGCGTGCTGTGCATTCCCGATGAATATCTGGCGCAGTGGGTGGCCACCCAGACGACCAAGAAGGTCATCGCCTGGAAGGGCCATTGCGAGGTGCATGAACGCTTTACCGGCGAACAGTTGCGCGCCTACCGCACCCAGTTCAAGGGCGACCTGACCATCATCGCCCATCCCGAATGCCCGCCCGATGTGCTGGCGGAGGCGGATTTCGTCGGCTCCACCGCCAAGATGCAGGATTATGTCGAAGGCCAGCAGCCCAAGCGCGTGCTGCTGATTACTGAATGTTCCATGGCGGACAATCTGGCCGCGACCAACCCGGCCGTGGAATTTGTCCGCCCCTGCAACCTGTGCCCGCATATGCGCCGCATCACCCTGTCCAACATCCTGGACAGCCTGCGCAGCATGCAGCCGCAGGTGCAGGTCGACCCGGCCATCGCCGACCGCGCCCGTCAGGCCGTGGAGCGCATGCTGGCCGTGGGGAAGAAGTAACTGCCACGCCGCCGGATGGCGGCGGGCGGCGTCTGTGGGAGCAAGCAAATGCAAATCCGGCACAGCGATGTGGTCGTGGTCGGGTCCGGGATGGCCGGGCTGGTGGCGGCTTTGTCGCTGGCGCCGCTGCGCGTGACCGTGCTGACCAAGACCGATGATCTGCCGGGCGGGTCCAGCAACTGGGCCCAGGGCGGTGTCGCCGCCGCCATCGATCCGGCCGACGATCCGGCCGACCATGCCGCCGATACGGTAGCGGCCGGCGCCGGCCTGACCGACCCGGCCATGGCCGCCTTGCTAGCGGAGGAAGGTGCGCGGCGCCTGACCCGCTGGATCCATCGCGGCCTGCCCTTTGACCGCGAAGCCAATGGCCGCCTGTCGCTGGGCCGGGAAGCCGCCCATGGGGCCGCCCGCGTACTGCATGCCGGCGGTGATGCCACGGGCCGCACCCTGATGGCCGACCTGTCGGCGCGGGTGCGGGCGGCGGCGCATGTGACGGTGGAAACCGGCGCCTTTGCCTGGGATCTGGTCACGGGTCGGCACGGTGTTGCGGGCGTGCTGGCCCATCATGCCGGCGATGGCTGGGTGTTCCACCGGGCCGGGGCCGTGCTGCTGGCCTGCGGCGGGGTAGGACAGCTTTACCGCCACACCACCAACCCGGCGGAAGCGACGGGCGATGGTCTGGCGCTTGCCGCCCGTGCCGGGGCCGATCTGGCCGATCTGGAATTCGTGCAGTTCCACCCCACGGCCTTGGCCGTCGGGCGCACGGGACAGGTGCCGCTGCTGACGGAGGCGCTGCGCGGTGCCGGTGCCCATCTGCTGGATGAACATGGCGGGCGCTTCATGGTGAAGGCACATCCGCTGGCCGAACTGGCGCCGCGCGACGTGGTGGCCAAGGCCATCGGCGCCCGTATCGCCGCAGGCCTGCCGGTCTATCTGGACCTGCGCGCGATCTGGGCGCAGGGCGGGGCGGAAAAATTCCCCACCGTGGCCGGCATCTGCGCCACGGCCCGGCTGGACCCGGCCACCACGCCCATCCCCGTGGCCCCGGCCGCGCATTACCATATGGGCGGCATCGTCACCGACGCCGATGGCCGCACCAGCGTGCCGGGCCTGTACGCGGCGGGTGAGGTGGCCTGCACCGGGGTGCATGGCGCCAATCGTCTGGCCAGCAATTCCCTGCTGGAAGCGCTGGTCTTTGCCGAACGGGCGGCCGATGCCATCCTGGCCGGACCGCCCGTGCCCGCTGGCCCCATCGCCCTGCCCGACATTCCCCGCCAGTTCACGCCCACGGCCCAGGCCGCCCTGGTCGCCCTGCAGGCGGCCGACATCATGGCCGAAAGCGTGGGGCTGCTGCGCGACGGCATCGGCCTGTCCTGTGCGATTGCCGAGCTGGAGGCGCTGGGCGTCGGCACGGCCCAGGCCGACGATATCGACAGCCCCGTCGGCATCCGCCTGTCAGGGGAATTGCGCAACCGTCTGCTGGTCTCGCTGCTGATCGCGCGGGCGGCCCTGGCCCGGCAGGAAAGCCGTGGCGCGCATCAACGGTCCGACTGGCCCGAGAGCCGACCCGACTGGCGCCACCGCCAGCGCGTGACCCTGACCGGTCCGGCTCCGCGCATCCGCGTAGCCCCACCCCGTTCCCCCCTGCCGGTGATGTGATGACCCTGCCGCTTTACCCCATCCAGTATGAAGCCCTGATCCGCACGGCCCTGGCCGAGGATCTGGGCATGGCGGGGGACCTGACCACCGATGCCTGCGTGCCGGCCGATGCCACGGCCAAGGCCCTGTTCAACGCCCGCCATGACGGGGTGTGTGCCGGGCTGGACGCGGCCCTGCACGCCTTCACCCTGCTGGACCCCGGCCTGACCATCACCCGCCATGTGCGCGATGGCGACCGTATCGCCAAGGGCACCACGCTCGCCACGGTCGAAGGGGCCGCGCGGCCCATCCTGTCGGGCGAACGCACAGCGCTGAACCTGCTGGGCCGGTTGTGCGGCATCGCCAGCGAGACGCGGCGTCTGGTCGACCGGATCGAGGGCACGGGCGCGCAGATCGTCTGCACCCGCAAGACCACACCCGGCCTGCGCGCGCTGGAGAAATATGCCGTGCGTGTAGGCGGCGGTGGAAATCACCGTTTCGCGCTCGATGATGCCGTCCTGATCAAGGACAATCATCTGGTCGCCGCCGGCGGCCTGCGCGCCGCCGTGGAACGCGCCCGGGCGCGGGCCGGCCATATGGTGAAGATCGAGGTGGAGGTCGACAATCTGGACCAGTTGGCCGAACTGATCGAGCTGAAGGTCGATGCCGTGCTGCTGGACAATATGGACCCGGCCACCCTGCGCCGCGCCGTGGAGATGGTCGGCGGCCGCATGGTCACCGAAGCATCCGGCGGCGTGACCCCGGAGACCATCCGCGCCATCGCCGAGACGGGTGTCACCCTGATCAGCCTGGGCTGGCTGACCCATTCGGTGAAGAATTTCGATATCGGCCTGGATTTCGTGGTGGGGTAAGGGGCGCTGGTGAGCCCAGGTCGGCCCTGCTTTTGAGGTCAGCGCAAACGGTCGGCATCGACTTCAATTCTGCCACGTCATTGCCTCCCCCGCGAAAGCGGGGGTCCAGGGGGACCAGGCACTGCGTGTGGTTCTTGTGGCCCCTGGATCCCCGCTTACGCGGGGAAGGCAGGTTTTGAAAATATCGACCGTGGCGAGAATGTGCCCGTCAACGGGACCACCGCCCTGCCACCCCTTACCCTTTATAGGGCCGCTTGCCCCCGCGCGGGTCTTCCACCACCCATTCGCCCTCGGCCACCGGGGTCAGGTAGCTGTCGGTCAGCGGTACCTTGCCGTGGCCGCCGGGGATGTCCAGGATATAGGTGGGCTGGCACAGGCCCGACACGTCGCCGCGCAGGGCCTTCATCAGCGCACGGCCTTCCGCCACGCTGGTGCGGAAATGGCTGGTGCCCTTGGCCAGATCGCCATGGTTCAGGTGATAGGGCTTGATGCGGTTGGCGACCATGGTGCGGAAGGTCCGCGTCAGCGTCTCCACATCGTCATTCACCCCGCGCATCAGCACGCTCTGGCCCAGCATGGGGATGCCGGCATCGACCAGACGCGCCACGGCGGCCCGGCCTTCTTCCCCGAATTCCCGCCAATGGTTGGAATGCAGCACCACCCAGGTGGCGATGCGCGGGCCCTTCAGGGCGGCCAGCATCGCCGCATCCACGCGCGCCGGGTCGACCAGGGGCACGCGGGTATGGATGCGCACCAGACCCAGATGCGGGATGGCGTTCAGCCGGCCGATGATCTCCGCCATGCGCCGGGGCGACAGGATCATGGGGTCGCCGCCGGTCAGGATGACCTCCCAGATCTCCGGATTACCCGCGATATAGGCGATGGCGGCATCCAGCTCGTCGGCATTCAGCGCGTCCGATCCCGGCCCCACCATTTCGCGGCGGAAGCAGAATCGGCAATAGACGGGGCAGGCATGGACGGGCTTCAGCAGCACCCGGTCCTTGTAGCGATGCACGATGCCCTTCACCGGGGTAAAGGCCTCATCCCCGATCGGGTCGGCCAGTTCCTCATCCCTGATGTCCAGTTCCCGTGCGTCGGGGATGAACTGCCGCGCCACGGGGTCGTGCGGGTCCGTCGGGTCGATCAGATCGGCCATGGCCGGGGTCACGGCCACGGCGAACTGGGCGGCCACCTGTTCCAGATCGGGCAGGGTATCCTGATCCACCAGCCCGTGATCGGCCAGATCGCGGACATGGCGAAGGGTTTGGGGACGGGGGGACGGATCGCGCGGCATGATCGGCCTATGGGCGCCAAGCGGGCCCCGCCTGTCAAGGGCAGCCGGCCTTGATCCTGCTATCGCGCCCCTTCATGGCGCAGCAGCCATTCCTTGCGATGCAGCCCGCCGCCATAGCCGGTCAGCGACCCGTCGGCACCGATGACGCGGTGACAGGGCACGACGATGGCGATGGGGTTGGCGCCATTGGCCAGACCCATGGCGCGCACGGCCTTGGGCTGGCCGATGCGGGCGGACATTGTGCCATAACTCACGGTCTGCCCCGGCCGCAGCCGGCGCAGTTCCGCCCAGACGCGCCGCTGGAAATCGGTGCCGCTGGTGGCGGTGGGCAGGGCGTCGATGGATGTCAGGTCGCCGGCGAAATAGGCGGACAGGGCCTTGGCGATGGGGGCGGGCAGGGGACCGTCGGTCAGCGTCACCGCCCCGTAGTGCCGGGCCAGCAGCCGGTCCATGCGCGGCCGGTAATCGTCGAAATCCAGCGCACGCAGGGTGCCAGCCCCGTCCGTAACGATCAGGGCCGTGCCGATGGGCGTGGACAGGGTGGAAAGGGTCAGGTGCATGGCGTGCCGTCTCCGGCTGAACGAACCAGCCGCCCTTCTACCATGCCGGCCCCCCTGCTTCCGGCGGTTATCGGACAGGGTCAAGCTGGAGACAGTCCGTCAGACCTACCTTGAAGCACCATCTCCCGTCATCCCGGCGAAAGCCGGGACCCAGGAGCCACTGGACCAAACCTCGGGCGCGCCGTCGATCACGGGAGCTGAAAGGTCGGGCTTTTGGCCCCTGGGTCCCGGCTTACGCCGGGATGACGGGAAAGGTCGTTTTCGTCTAAACCTGATAAACGCTAATTGAGACAATACTCAATTAAATCCACGCACCGGGGCCAGATATCGCCATCCAGCCCCCTGTCATAGACTTAAACCTTGGACCAAGCCTCAACCCGTTCCTGCAAAACGGTCAGCGGCAGGCGGCCGTTCTGCAGCACGACATCGTGGAACTGGCGGATGTCGAACTTGGCCCCCATGCGCTTCTTGGCCGCTTCCCGCAGCTCCAGGATCTTCAGCATGCCGATCTTGTAGCTGGTGGCCTGGCCCGGCCAGCCGATATAGCGGTCGATCTCGCGCGCGGCCCCGTCACGGTCCATGGGCGTGTTATTGACGAAATAGTCGATGGCCTGCTGCCGGTCCCAGCGCTTGGCATGCATGCCGCTATCCACGACCAGCCGCACAGCCCGCCACAGTTCCGCGACCAGCCGGCCATAATCGCTGTAAGGGTCCTGGAAGAAGCCCATCTCCTTGCCCAGCCGCTCCGTATAAAGCGCCCAGCCTTCGCCATAGGCGGAATAGCCGCCGCCGAATTTCTGGAAGCTGGGCACGCCCTCCAGTTCCTGGGCGATGGCCACCTGCATGTGATGGCCGGGAATGCCCTCGTGATAGGACAGGGTTTCCAGCCCGAAGCGCGGGCGGGCGCGCATGTTGGACAGGTTGACATAATAGATGCCGGGCCGCTTCCCGTCGGGCGAGGGACCGTTATAGAAGGCGCTGGAGGTGGATTTCTCGCGGAACTTCTCCACGGCCCGCACTTCCATCGGCGCCTTCGGCTTCAGGTGGAAGACCAGATCCAGCTTGGCCTTCATGGCGTCAACAAACTGGCGGGCCTGGGCCAGATAGGCTTCCCGCCCTTCATCGCTGTCGGGGAAATAGAAGCGGTCATCGTCGCGGGTGAAATTGAAGAAGTCGGTCAGGCTGCCCTGGAAATCGACCTTCTTCATGACTTCCTTGATCTCGCCATGGATGCGCTTCACCTCGGCCAGACCGGTCTTGTGGACATAGTCGGCCGTCAGCGGCAGCGACGTCCAGCGCTTCAGGCAGGAGGCATAGAAGGCCTGACCATCGGGCAGGCGCCAAGCGCCATGGTCGGGATTGGCGCGGGGGGCCACACCCTGCAGCCACTTGATCAGCGACTTGTAGGCAGGCCCCACACCGTCCAGCAGGGCGGCCCTGGCCTGTTCCACCAGGGCGGCCTTGTCGGCTGCCGGCAGGTCCAGCTTTTCGATCTTGGCCTTCACATCGCCGAACAGGGGGGCGTCGGCGTCGGTGCCATCATCGAACGGCCGGCCCTTGATCTGGTTGCGGCAGACATTGATCAGGTCGGGGAAGAAATAGCGCGGCGGCAGGATGCCGGCCTTGTCCGCCAGACCCAGCCGCTCCTCCATTTGCGCGAAATAGCGGCTGAACTGCTTCAGGCGGGCGATATAGGCAAGGGCGTCCTCCTTGCTCTCCACCTTGTGCTGATTGATCAGCTGCACCGGCAGGTCGGTATGGGGGCCGCTGACCAGGGTCAGGATATATTGATGCCGGCGCCAGCGGAAATCGTCGATCCGATCTTCCGCCCGCTCCCGGAACAGACTGGCATAGAAGGCGGCATTGGGTGACAGTTTGTCGGCCGGGAAATCGCGCTTCAGCCGGGCAAGATCGGCCTTGGTCTGTTCCAGGTCGGCCTGGTAGCGGGCCTCGCTGACATCGTCCAGCTCGTCATAGCGGGTCTTGCGGCCCAGCTGCATGGCGCGCAGCGGGCTGGCCGCCACATCGCGTTCGAAAACCTCATCAAAGAAGGCGTAAAGCGCCTTGTCGGCGGGGCCTTCGGCAATGTCGGCGAAGGCGGTCGCGGGCAGCAGGGCCAGGGCGGCGGTGCTGCCGCCAAGGGCCAGCAGGTGACGGCGAGAAAGCATGGAACCTACCCGTATATATTATGCGTGTCCGATGAAAAGCAGGGTGCCTGGATCGGAGCGAAGGTCAAGCCCTTGGTGCGATTGGACCCGCCTCGGCAGGGGCCAGTCAGTCGCCGGCCCCCACCGGCGAGCGCCGCAGCGGCCGTGACAGGCGGCGGCGCAGACGAACGGCAAAGGCGCGGGCCTGTTCGCGCATGCCGGCCCAGCCCGTGGCGGGCGGGGTCAGGTCGATCCCGATCAGCCCGGCCTCCGTGCCGTCCAGGCTGGCTACGATCAGGTCCATTTCCCCCACGCGTACACGGTCACCCAGGGCAGGGTCGCGGCCCAGACGGCGGCGGACCATCCCGGCCAGGGTCAAGGCCGGGTCGTCGCCGGCATCAAATCCATACATGCCACCGACCGCCAGGGCCGGCATGTCGCCCTGGATCTGAAAATCGCCGGCGGGTCGGTCATCGGCGTCGGCTTCCAGCTTGCGGCCGAACAGCCGGTCCATGACGGCCAGGGCGGAACCGTCGCCCATGGCCAGCACCGTGTCGCCCGGCTGCAGGCGGTGCGCATCCTCCGGCCGTACGGGCCGGCCGTTCTGGATCAAGGCCAGAAGCTGCACCGACTCGGGGATGATCAGCTTTCCCTGGCCGCGGCGGGCCGCCTCGCTGTCGCGGGAAACGGTGAAGACGGCCAGTTGCCCCGCGCCGTCGGGCAGGTCCACATCGGCACGGCTGGGTGCTTCCGGCTGCGGTGGGGCCAGCAGGCCCAGCAGCCGGGCCGCCGGTCCCACGGTCCAACCCTGGATCGCCAGGGACAGCAGCACCACGACAAAGGCCACGGCGAAATAGGCATCGGCATTGGGCACGCCGGCCAGGACGGGGATGGTGGCCAGCACGATGGGCACGGCCCCGCGCAGCCCCACCCAGGAAATATAGGTCAGTTCCGCCAGCGTGAAACGGAAAGGCACCAGACAGAGGAAAACCGCCAGCGGCCGCGCCACCAGCATCAGGCCCAGGGCCACGACAATGCCCGACAGGGCATAGGGTTCCAGCTTCGACGGCGTCACCAGCAGACCCAGCATGACGAACAGCCCGATCTGCGCCAGCCAGGCCAACCCGTCATGGAAGCGGCGGATCAGACGATCTGCCTTGTGCGGCCTTGTACCCAGGATATAGCCGGCCAGATAGACGGCCAGGAAACCCGACGCGCCGGCCGCCTGCGCCCCGCCAAAGACGAACAGCGAGAAGGACAGCGCCAGGATCGGATACAGCCCATCGGCCAGATCCAGCCGGTTGACCAGCCAGACCAGCAGATAGCCCGCAGCCACGCCCAGCGCGACGCCGCCCATCAGTTCCTGAACCAGTTCCAGCACCAGATGCAGCGGGTCCGCCCCGCCGGGCACGGTCAGGGCCGTGACGGCCAGCAAGGTCAGCAGCACGGCCATCGGGTCGTTCAGGCCGGATTCCACCTCCAGCGTCGCTGACACGCGGCCGCGCAGCGCCAGCCCGCGCAGATTGAGCAGGAAGAACACGGCCGCCGCGTCGGTCGACGCGATGATGGACCCGACCAGCAGCCCCTCCATCCAGCCAACGCCCAGCACCAGGCAGACCAGCGCACCCGTGACCAGGGCCGTGACCAGCACGCCGACAGTGGCCAGACTCAGGGCCGGCATCCGGCCCAGGCGGAAGGTGTCGGCATGGGTGCGCAACCCGCCGTCGAACAGGATGACGGCAAGCGCGGTGGAGCCCAGCAGATAGGCCAGACTGAAATCACCGAAATGGATGCGTCCGGGCCCGTCCTCCCCCGCCAGCATGCCCAGGCCTAAGAAGACCAGCAGCAAGGGCGCGCCCAGGCGTGAGGAAATGCGGCCGGCCAGGATGGACAGCAACAGCAGCAGCCCCGCCAGGAAGATCATCTCGTTGATGGCTTCCACGCCTGTTGTCCCCCTTGTCGCCCGACGGGCTGCGTGCCTGACTATGACCAAATCAGCACGATTGTGGCTTTCCAGGCACATAGATTAAAGCGGGACGAAAGGTTAATGGCGGCCTAATACCCTGTTCAAAAGGATGGGTTGTCCCCGGTGCTGATGCCCAGTCCAGCCAATTTCAGCCTTGTCGAAAACCAGCCTATTTTTTGGGCAATCCGGAGTCAGACGCCCAGGATAAGGGGCGACTCACCTGCACCCACAGACTTATCCACAGATTCTGGGGATGTCGTTTTCCGGGGTGCGCCGGTCCTGTGCCGCCGGGTGGCCGCCAATTGGCCCTTGTCTTGACCGGCCGCGCGCAATACCCATCTATGGTCAACCATGGCCACGGGGGCGGTGCCGGTACGGGCCGCCACGGGCCGACGGGGCTTTTGCCCCGGACTCGCTCTATCCAGAGGGGATCCTTGCCGTGACGACCCGCCTGTCGCTGTTCAACAGCCCGTTCCTGCTGGGCTTCGACCAGTTCGAACGCACGCTCGACCGCATCGCGAAGAACGCCAACGAGGGCTATCCGCCCTATAATATCGAACAGACATCGGAAGACGGGTTGCGCATCACGCTGGCCGTGGCCGGCTTTACGGCCGACGATCTGGCCGTGCAGATGGAAGACAACCAGCTGGTCATCCGCGGCAAGCAGACGGACGACAAGAACCGGCTGTACCTGCATCGCGGCATCGCGGCCCGGCAGTTCCAGCGCAGCTTTGTGCTGGCGGAGGGGATCGAGGTCGTGGGCTGCAACCTGGACAACGGGTTGCTGCATGTCGATCTGCGCCGGCCGATCCCGGAGCCAAAGGTGCGCACGATCAAGATCGGCACCGGCACCGACAATGGCGGCGATCCGCGGCCGCGCACCATCGATGTGTCACCCGATCCGATGCTGGCCCAGAAGCGCGAATGACCGTCTGACGGATTTTCGGGCCCGTAAACCATATTTCAACGCTTCTGTCCCCTAATCGCGGGGACGGAAATCGTTTCTGCGTTCCGCTTTGAACGCGGACCCCAATTCCTGGAGTACCGGCTGACATGAACCCGACAATCCAGTATCTGCGGCGCCTGAGCCCAAAGGATTTCGCGGCTTTTGGCGTCAATGACCTGGCCTATGTCAAGCCTGCCGAGCAGGAGGGCAAGCCGGGTTATGCCATCCACGCCGCCGATGGCGTCATGCTGACCTTTGTCGAACGGCAGGACGTGGCCTTTGCCACGGTCCGCCAGCACGACATGGAACCGCTCAGCCTGCAGTAACAAAAAGCCGGAAGGGACGGCCGCGACCTGGATCGCGCTGTCCTTTCCGGCTTTTATCAATGCCTGTCGTTGTCGACCTTATGCGCGCGGGTGCCCAACGTGCCAATCAAGTTGCGATGGGTTCCACCCCCCGCAACTAGGCATCATGCCTTGGGCGCGTGCTTGTTCAGGATGCGCTGCAGGGTGCGGCGATGCATTTTCAGGCGGCGCGCCGTCTCCGACACATTGCGGTCGCACTGTTCGAACACGCGCTGGATGTGTTCCCAGCGGACGCGGTCGGCCGACATCGGGCTTTCCGGCGGCGGGGGCAGGGGGCCGTCGGTCAGCAATGCTGCTTCCACGGCGTCGGCATCGGCGGGCTTGGGCAGGTAATCGACGGCGCCGAACTTCACGGCGGCCACGGCCGTGGCGATATTGCCATATCCGGTCAGCATGACGACGCGGGCATCGGTGCGGGCATCGCGCAGGGCCTTGACCACATCCAGGCCCGACCCGTCGCCCAGGCGCAGATCGACGACGGCGAAGCGCGGCGCGCTTTCGTGCGCCACCTCTATCCCCAGATTGACGCTGTCCACGGCTACCACGTCGAAGCCGCGTCGTTCCATGGCGCGGGCCAGCCGGGTTCGGAACGGGGCGTCGTCATCGACGATCAGCAGGCTGCGCGAGGCATCGCCCGTGAAGGTCAGCTTGGTCTGTTCGCCCGCTTCCAGTGCCTGGTCGGTCATTGGTGGAGACCCCTGTATTGCAATTTGGCGTTCTTCTTAGAACGACAAAGGTTTCTACACAGTGAATGTAGGATGTTTCCAGTGGATGGCTACCACAGCGCCGCCGGCCCTGCCATTCGCGTAGCGGACATGGGCGCCCGAGCGTTCCAGCAGGGTCTGGGCGATGAACAGGCCCAGCCCCATATTGCCCGCCGCCTCACGCGCCAGCGGGGTACGGCCGCTGACATAGGGTTCACCCAGCCGGTGGACCACCGTGGCTGGATAGCCGGGCCCGTCATCGTGAACCGTCAGGGTCAGGCCGGGACCCGCCCAGTCGGCCGTGACGGTGACGCTGCTGGTGGCGAACTGCATGGCGTTCTGAAGGATATTGGCCAGGCCATGCACCACCTCCGGCACGGACTGCACCTGCGGGGCGCCGTCCTCCGGCTCTCCCACCGTTTCGATGATCAGATCGATACCGGGTCTGACATAGGGCGATGCCGTCGTCTCGATCAGGGCGGCCAAGGGCACGATCGGTTCCGCCCCGCCCCGGTCGCCGGGCCGGCGTGACAGTTCGGCCAGGATATCGCGGCAGCGCCCCACCTGGCTTTGCAGCAGGGCCACATCCTCGGCCAGCGGGCTGCCCGGCCCGATATCGCGGGCCAGTTCCTTGGCCACGACGGCGATGGTGCCGAGCGGACTGCCCAGCTCATGCGCGGCGGCGGCGGCCAGGGCGCCCACGGCCGAGGCGCGCTGGGCCCGGGCCAGGGCGTCCTGGCTGGCATTCAGCGCCGCCGACAGCCGCCGCGCCCCGTCCGCCACCTGATAGAGATATCCGGCGATGAAGCCAGCGGACAAGGTCAGCGCCGCCCAGATGCCGAACCGGTAGAGTGGCGGCAGTCCCGCCGGCTCTGCCCCCGGCCAGGGCAGGGGAAGGGCCACCAGTGCCAGCCCCGTGAAGCAGGACACGGCCAGCACCGTCAGCAGGGTGACGGCTATCCGCCCCAGGGTGCTGGCCGCCACCGTCAGCGGCGCCAGCATCAGCACGGCGAACGGATTGTCCAGGCCGCCCGTCATATAAAGCAGCACCGTCAGCTGCACCATGTCATAGGCCAGATACAGCACCGCCTCCCGATCCCCCAGGAAAGGGTGGGCGGCCACGCGGCGGGCGGCATGGATATTGACGATGACCGACACGGCCACGCCCGCCAGCGCCTGTAACAGCTGCAGGTCGAAATCGAACAGCGCCATGACCGTGGTCAGGGTCGCGAACTGTCCCACCACGGCGATCCAGCGGATGGTGATCAGGGTGCGGGCACTGACCCGGCCCTCGCTGCTGGACAGCGGCGGGCCGGGCCGGGGGCTGACGGGGACATTGTTGGTGGTTGCCTCACTCATGCCTTTATCCCATGATCAATTTTTCATCACCGCGACGGGTGCCGACGCAAATCTACGTTCCCTCCCGCCAGAAGACCACCAGACCTTCCATGCCGCTTGATGCCAGTACCCCGGACCCTGCCATCCATGTCGACAAGCTGACGAAGAAGTTCGACGGGCACAAAGCCCTGGACGCCATCAGCTTTGACGTGCCGACAGGCAGCACGGTAGCGCTTCTGGGTGGTAACGGGGCGGGCAAGACCACCACCATCTCCATCCTGCTGGGCCTGCTGCTGCCCACCGACGGGGAGGTGCGGGTGCTGGGGCATGACATGCTGACGGAACGCTATCGCGTGCTGCCGCGCATGAATTTCTCCAGCCCCTATGTCGATCTGCCCCATCGCCTGACCGTGCGGGAGAACCTGACGGTCTATGGGCATCTCTACGGCCTGACCCAGTTGCGTGAACGGATCGAAAAGCTGGCTCAGGAACTGGACCTGACCGCCATCCTGTCGCGCCCGTCCGGCAATCTGTCGGCCGGGCAGAAGACGCGCGTGGCCCTGGCCAAGGCGCTGCTGAACGACCCGGAGCTGCTGCTGCTGGATGAACCGACGGCCAGTCTGGATCCGGACACAGCCGACTGGGTGCGGGGATTCCTGGAATCCTACCGGGCCCGCACCGGCGCCACCATCCTGCTGGCCAGCCATAATATGGCAGAGGTGGAGCGGCTGTGTGACGCGGTGTTGATGATGAAAGGCGGGCGCATTGTCGACCGGGGCACGCCGGCCGACCTGCTGTCCCGCTATGGTCGCGCCAATCTGGAGGAAGTGTTCCTGGACATTGCGCGGGACCGCCGGCAGGCGGTGGGGTGACGCTTACCCCCCGTGGGTGCCCAGCCAGACGGAAAGCCGTCCGCGTTCGGCGTCGGACAGGTCGTAGAAGGCAATGCCCATGCCGCCGTCGCGGCGCCAGGCCACCACGGCGTCGCCGGCAATATCCACCCCGTCCAGGGTCAGGGCGAAACCGAACCGGTCCTGCGGGTGCAGCGGTCCGCGATAGCCCAGGGCGCAGAAGCCAGCGGCATTCACCGATGACACGCCCAGTACCTGCCCGTTGATGGAGGCCGCAACCCCGGTCAGCGGCAGCAACCGCGTCTGCCGGCGGAACCGACGCAGCAGCCAACGCCACAGTCCCGCCGCAGGAGCAGGGGCCGGATGGTGGACGGTGCGGGTCTGGGCGATCTCTGTCATGGGATGGCTATCAGCGATGCCAGCGGCGAACCCACTGGCGACATTGGCAGAATCGCACGGGTTCCCGCCGCTGGAAAGCTCTGCCATCGGCCATGCCCGAAGGTGTATGGACAGGTGTGCGACCCCTTGCGATTTGACTATGCCTTTGCCTGAGGCCATCTTGGCCGCGATCCCGCCGTCCGGAGGCCCATCCATGCCCGACGCCCTGTCCATCCCCGATCTGGCCGACCGCGTGCTGGGCGGCGACCGTCGTGCGCTGGCTCAGGCCATCACCCTGGTGGAAAGCACGCGGACCGACCACCGCGAACGGGCCGAACAGTTGCTGGCCACCATCCTGCCGCATACGGGAAAGGGCGTGCGCGTCGGCATTTCCGGCGTGCCCGGCGTGGGCAAATCCACCTTCATTGAAGCCTTCGGCCTGCATGTGATCGGGCAGGGGCACAAGGTGGCCGTGCTGGCCATCGACCCGACCAGCCAGCGCACGGGCGGTTCCATCCTGGGCGACAAGACCCGGATGGAGATGCTGTCGCGCGACATCCGCGCCTTCATCCGCCCGTCGCCGGCGGGCTCGACGCTGGGCGGCGTGGCGCGGCGCACGCGCGAGGCCATGCTGCTGGTGGAAGCGGCCGGCTTCGACGTGGTCATCATCGAAACCGTGGGCGTGGGCCAGTCGGAAACCGCCGTGGCCGACATGGTCGACCTGTTCCTGCTGCTGCTGCCACCGGCCGGTGGGGACGAATTGCAGGGCATCAAGAAGGGCATCGTCGAACTGGCCGACATGATCGTCGTCAACAAGGCCGATGGCGAACTGTCGAACGCGGCGCGGCAGGCCGTGGCTGAATATCGCCATGCCCTGGCCCTGCTGCGCCCGGCCAATGCCAATTGGCGGGTGCCCGTTCTGTCCTGCTCGGCGCTGAACAATATCGGCATCGATGCCGTGTGGAACGGCATCGGTGATTACCGCCGCATCCTGGGCGATGACGGCGCCATCGCCCATCGCCGCGCCGACCAGGCCAAGGCCTGGATGTGGAACGAGATCCGGGAAAACCTGCTGACGGCGTTCCAGGCCGACCCGGCCGTGCGCGCCGAACTGGCCGCACTGGAGGACGCGGCGGCTGCATCTTCCGTCACCCCCGGTGCGGCCGCCCGCCGCCTGCTGGCCCTGTTCCGGGGCTCAAATCACCCCTGATCCAGCAGGCTTTCCGCATCCTCGGCCTCGATGACGCGGCGTGCCGTGTCCAGGTCGAAGCCGGCCCGGGCCAGGGCGGCGATGTCCTTGTCGCGCCTGGTCAGCCTTTCGGCGCCGGTGCCGTCGCGGTCTGGGCGGAAGCCGCCCAGCCGGCGGCGCTTGGCATAGCGGATGGCGGCGGCCAGATCGGCGACCCCGTCCTCCGCCCCGTCCAGACTGGACACAGCCTGGTCGACCTGATCCTCATCCAGCCCCTTGGCCCGAAGCTTCTGCCGGATGGTGCGCATCGACCCGCCACGCCGTTGCAGGCCCGTCGCCTTCATCTCCGCATACAGCGTGTCATTCAGCAGGCCTTGGCGCAGATAGCGTTCGATCAGGGCGTCAACCCATTCCCGCCCCTCTGCCGGGTCGGTGCCATGAGCCTGGGCCGACGCGTCGACGCGGCGCAGCAGCAGCCGGCGCAGATGGGCCGATGAACTGGCGAAACGTTCCAGATAATGCAGCGCCGCCCGGTCCAGATAGGCCGGCGTCACCCGCTTTATCTTCCGCTGTCCATATGCGCCCGTGTTCTCCGTCACTGCACCCTCTTCCGTGTCGCGCAAGATTGCCGCCGTCGGCCGCTTGCGTATAGTGTCGGCGCCATCATCCGCGCCGCCGTCGGGCGCGATCCGCATGTCAAGGTGACCCCGTTCCCATGCCGCAACCCAGCATCCCCATGCCCCGCCCCGTCGGCGCCGTCAACTGGATCGGTCTTGCCACCCTGATCCGCAAGGAAATCCACCGTTTCCTGAAGGTCTGGGTTCAGACCGTCGCCGCCCCGGTGGTCACCACCCTGTTGTTCTATGCCGTCTTTGCGCTGGCGCTGGGCGGGGTGGTGCGCATGGTGGGCGATGTGCCCTTCCTCCTGTTCCTGGCGCCCGGCCTGATCATGATGGCCATCGCCCAGAACGCCTTCGCCAATTCCTCCTCCTCCGTGCTGGTGGCAAAGGTGCAGGGCAATATCGTCGATGTGCTGATGCCGCCTTTGTCGGCCCTGGAACTGACCACGGCCTATATCGTGGGCGGGGTGGTGCGCGGGGCCATGGTCGGGGTCATCACGGCGCTGGCCATCCATCTGTTCATCCCGCTGACCGTGGCCCATCCCTTCTATATCCTGTTCCACGGGGTGATGGCGGCCTCGCTGCTGGCCCTGCTGGGCCTGATCGGCGGCATCTGGGCCGACAAGTTCGACCATATGGCCGTGGTGACGAACTTCATCGTCACGCCATTGTCGTTCCTGTCGGGCACCTTCTATTCGATCGAAAGCGTGCCGCCGGCCTTCCGCTTCATCGCGCACCTGAACCCGTTCTTCTATTTCATCGACGGGTTCCGCTACGGCTTCATCGGGCAGACGGACGGTACGCTGGGCACCGGTATCCTGGTAATGCTGGGCATCAACCTGACGCTGGGCTTTGTCGCCTGGCGCATGATCGACCGCGGATACAAGTTGAAGGCCTGACCGGCCGCCAGAGAGGGGAATGCCGATGTCGATGCAGCAGGTCAGGCAGCCGGCCGGTGCCTTCAACCCCGCCATCCGCCGCATGGTGCCCGCCTTTCATTGGCTGGCCTTTGTCACGCTGTGCCGGCGTGAAATGCGGCGTATGCAGAAGATGGCCGTGGCCTTCCTGTTCGCCCCGGCGCTGATGGCCATCATCTATTTCGTCTGTTTCCTGTTTGGGCTGGGACCGCAGCGCGGCACGCCCGATGGTGATGCGGTGCTGACCTATCTGGTGCCGGGCCTGATCATGCTGTCGGTGCTGCTGCGCTCGGCTGAAAATGCGGGCTTCTCCCTGCTCTACAGCAAGATCGAAGGCCATGTGATCGATCAGCTGATGGCGCCTGTCGGTGCGCGAGAGACCGTGCCCGCCTATCTGCTGGCCGGCATGGCGGCGGGGATGGGTGCTGGCCTGGTCGTCTGGCTGGCCTCGCTGGCCTTCTGGCCGCTGCCCGTGCATGACCCGCTGACGGCGCTGGGTTTCGCATTAGCCGGGTCGCTGTTCATGTCGCTGTGCGGTCTGCTCTGCGGGTTGGCCAGCACGAAATGGGACCATATTTCGGCCTATTTTACTTTCCTGTTCACCCCGCTTTCCTTTCTGTCGGGCCTGTTCGCGCCTGTGGGCAGCATGCCGGAGCCCCTGGCCGCCATCGTGCGGCTGAACCCGCTTTATCACGCGATGGAGGGGTTCCGGCACGGGATGCTGGGCACGTCGGCACAGTCGCCGGGCCTGTCCGCCTTATTCCTGCTGGCCTTCATCGTGGCGCTCTATGCGCTGGCAGCCCGGCTTTATGCCGTCGGCTGGCACATGAAGAGTTAAGCAATCGTAACAGCCGCGCTATCATCGGTTACCTGTTCTGGATTTTTGTAACCCTCCTGCAAATGCGGCGGACAGGGGGCGGTGACAGCCGCATAGTCGAAGGCGAGCCAAAGACCCGATGCGAAGCAGGAACCGACCCATGGATGGCACGCTGTCCACCAATCCGCCGACCAGCCTTTCCTCCCGCCCGCGCCTGACGCCCGGCATCCCGGCCGGCGGTATCGCCGCCATTGTTGTGGCCCTGGGCGTCATGGGCTGGGGTCTTTTGTCCGGCGATGACGCAGACAGTGGCAAGGGCCACGGCTTCCACGTCGAATTCGGCGATGATCATGTGCCGAAGCCTCCGAAACCGCCCAAGCCGCCGCGTCCGCCGGAAGCGCCCGTGGCGCCGCGGGCCGCCGCCGACATGCATGTCAATGTCGATGTCGACCCGGACGAGATTGAACGCGCTGTTCGCGACGCCATGCGGGACGTCGATCTCGACAGCACCCGCATGCAAGGTCTGCGCGAAGCCCGCGAAGGTCTGGCGGAGGCGCGGCGGGAACTGGCAGAGGCCCGTGAACGGCTGCGGGCGGAGGGCAAGGAGGTGCCGGCCATCGCCGAAGGTGCCTTGAAAATGGCGGAGATGGGGGTGGCCGCCGCGTCGGGTGCCACCCAGGGCGCCATGATCAGCAATGGCGCCGATGGCAGCTTCACCCAGACCTATGAGGCGGGCAGGGGCGTGCAGCTGGTCAATATCGGCGGCGACGTCACGATCCAGCGCTCCAGCCGCGCCGAAAAGGTGAAGGTGGAAGTCGAAGGCGGCGGCAACGCCATGACGGCAGAGGTGAAGGACGGCGTCCTGACCCTGCGCGGCAGCGGCGACCCCCATACGGGCCACGGATCCATCAACCTGACCATGCCCACCGATGGCGACCTGACCATCGCCGGACTGGCCGGCAACCTGTCGATCGACGGGCGCTCGGATGGCAAGCTGTCGGTGCAGCTGCTGACGGGCGACGTCTCTGCCGAACGGGTGGGAGCACTGTCCGTCGATATCCTGGAATCCGGCAGCGTCTCGGTGGAACGGGTGGAAGGGCCGGTGCAATTCTCTGTCTCCGGCTCCGGTGATCTCAGCGTCGAACGGGCGGAGCGGGCGACGATCGAGGTCAAGGGCCATGCCAATGTCTCGCTGGGCCGGGTCAATGATGGACTGACCATGGCCATCCTGGGCCATGGCGAGGTGGATGTGGGCCGCGTCAACGGTCCGGTGAAGCTGGACTTCCCCGGCGCCGGTCGTGTCAGCATCGGGGAAGGTGAAGCCGAACCGTTGCAGGCCACGGTCACCGGCGCCGGCACCTTTGAATTCAACGGGACGGCCCATGATCCGCGCGTCGTGGCGTCTGGCTCGGGCAATGTCCATATCGCCCACCATGAGGGCAATGCCCAGGTCCGCAATACCGGCGTTGGCACCACCTATGTGGGGGAATGAGGCGATGTTGTGATCGCCCGCAGGCCCCCGCCAAAGCCGCCCGCCCGTCCCCCCTCCGTTGCACCGGCGGAAGGGGAACTGGACGGCCGCATCCGGCAGGGGGATGTGGAGCGCATGCGCCGTCAGGCCGCCGATCGCGGCTTCCAGGATCAGATCAAGGGGGCGGCCCGTGCCCGCGGCCAGGACCCGTACGAGATGTTGGCCCAGGCCATCCGCCAATTGCTGCGCGGTGAATGACGGGCCCCGCCGCCCATGCGGCGTAACCAGGCCGGCGGTTGTTGCTGCCGCTGGCTTCCAGCGATTATGGCGGGATGGCGTCGACATTGACGCCGAAATGTCCCCGATTTTCCCGCAAGCCGCCCGGGATCGGCCCCACGGCCACCATCATCCGAAGGCTTCATAAGGACGTGGCCGGCGGGAGGCGACAATGGGTCGCCGGACCGGACCACGACCAAGGATGCTGAAGGAGTTTCTCCATGCGTACCAAGGCGATGCTGATGGCTGGTCTGACCGTGGCCCTGCTGGCCGGTGGGGCCCAGGCGCGGACCGTCGAAAGTGCGAATGATGGCGGTGCCAAGCCCGCCGTCGCCGCTTCGACGACCGCCGCCACGACGCCCGTCAGTGGTGCCCCCGCCACCCCGGTGGCCACGCCCGCCGCTTCTGCCGCCGCCAAGCCGGTGACAGAGGCCGCGAAGGCCGTCGAAGCCAAGGCGGCCATCCCGGAAAAGGCGGTGGCTGAAAAGACGGCCGAGGTCAAGGAGCAGGCCAAGGCCCACAAGCCCGCCCATCACAAGGCTGAGGTCAAACCGGAAGTGAAGGCCGACGCCAAGGCGGAGGTGAAGGCCGACACCAAGCCGGCCGAAGCCAAGGCCCAGTAATCCGTCGCTATCGACGGCCCCGGCGCAGTCCGCCGGGGCCGTCGGCATGTTGGGGGATGATCCTCACGCCGGCCGATGGATGGCGTAGACCTTGGCCACATGTTCCCGGCTCTCCCAGGAACATTCGGCTCCACGCTCGACCACGAACACGTCGCCCTGGCGGAAGGTGGCCTCGCGGCCGGCCCCATCGACAAAATGGACGGACCCGGCCAGAAGCTGCATCAGCTCGACATGGCGATAGGGCATGGTGCGGCGGTGATAGGGGGTGGAATCCCAGGTGCCGCAGACGAATTCCGTGCTGCCCGACCGGTAGTCGGTATGGTTGCGGCAGGACGGGGTCGGCCCGATCAGCAAATCGGCCAGCGGAGCGCCCGACGGTTCCAGTGCGGCTTGCCGATCAATAGCTACCGGTCGGTCGGCCCCGGCTGCACCCACCTCGCTGCTGCGCAGGATGATCAGATGGGCCCCGGCGGCGCTTCTCCAGGTGTAGTCGAGCCCTCGGGGCAGAACGGCACTGTCGCCGCCAGCAAGGGATACAGCCCCCGTCCCGGCGGTCAGGGTCAGATCACCACTCAGCAGCAGGATGAACTCGTCCCCCGGCAGCGCGTCCCCTGCGCCTGTGCCCGCGACCAGGCGCAGGGATGCGATCGCGACGATGTCGTCGTCCGTATCCAGCCAGGTCCGGCCACCAATGAAATCCGCCGCCAGCGGGGCCGGCCCGGCAAAGGCCAGAAGGTCGATGAAGCTGTGCACATGTTCGCTCGCCATGGTGCCTTTCCTTAGGGGCTGGGGCTGAATGGGTCAGCATAGGAAAGACGTGACGGCTGGACGCACCAAAGGCGGGGACCGTCAGCGCAGCTTCTGCCGAACTTCCCGTCATCGCCGGCGGCGATGACGGGTCGCTGGATCAGGTGGTGCGGATGCGGGCCGTCAGTCGCGGGGTCAGGTAGCGGATCAGGGTGCGGGCGTCGGGCGGTGGTTCCCGCTCGATGCGCCGGTAATCGCGGCAGTCGGATGTACGGCTGACCAGCTTCTGCTCCACCAGCTCGCGCCGCAGCAGGGCGAAATCACCAAACAGATGCTCGGCCTGGATCGCCTGACTGATGCCCCGCTCGTCAAAATGCTGGCGGGCCGGCAGGCGTGACCAGATCACCCACAGGCAGGTGGCCTGTTCGTTGAACTTGTTGGGCCAGCGGATCAGCCGCCCCTGCTCATCGAAATGGCGCAGCAGCCGCCGGATACGGGCCAGATCGACCTCGGGCACCGGCACCGGATTCTGCTCCAGCCGCTCCAGCGCCGTGGCCTGGGCCCGGTAATGCTGGAAATTGCGGAAGCCGGCACCGCGGGCCAGCATGTTCAACAGCTGCACATGCCCGACCGGTCCGTCATGGGTGGCGATCTGGGATTTCAGCGATTTGGCCAGGGCGCCGATATCAGCGACCTGGAAGGAAAGGAACTGCTTCGACATGGGATCACCATTCCGCGCGCCGTGCTGGGTTGGATTGCCGGGGGTCGCCATCTTGCCGACACTGGGCACGCCGGAAAGGGTGTCACGGGTCGATTAGCGAGGAGCCTGATCCTCGCATGGCAGGTTTAGCGGCCCTGTCAGGGGCTGGCGACGCCTGGGTGAACTGCCGACCGGACGTCCCTTATACAACAAGCGCAGCCAACTGACGAGGGCGCGCGCGACATCTATATATAGAGGGGGCCGCCCCCAGGGTTGGTAGGTTCGGCGTCTGATTTCAAGAAAGTGACGATGCTGTGAAGAATCTGGTTGCGTTGTGTGTG